>NZ_JAUBUR010000013.1:0-172284 GCF_036705485.1 Microcoleus sp. AT9b-C3
AGGCGGCGTAAAGGCTCTAATCCCCTAACCCATACAGGCTAGTTTCATAGAAACGAACCGCACGATCTGGGCGTGCGACTTTCACCGCACCCAGCTCCCGATGTTCTTGACTTGCGCCTTTGCTCATGTGGATGTAATCGTGGCAGCTTTCGTGAACCGCTAGAAGGTTGTTTATTTTCCAATTACTATGGTTTCTGTCTACATGATGTAGATGCACCTTTTCATCGCCTAGCATTTTTAGACCACATTTCCCACATTTATGGTTTTGCCGTTTTAAAGCTTTAGAGGTTTTGCCGTTATAGAGCTTGCTGTTACGCTCACTCCAGTAGGCTATATCTCCGTCGTAGGGTGATTTCTCCCCTTTGACATTGACAAATTTGTTTTCGGAGTGAGGAACCGCCGGGAACGCTTTTTCTATCAATTTCTCGACAGTATAGCGGTTCTGTTTTGATTCCTTGTTAAATACCTTGAAGGCTCTATTGTTGAGGAACCACAGCGAAAACCGTGACCCATCTAACTTACAGTAGCGGTGGTAATTTCTCCAGCCTCTAACCACAGGGGCTAATTTCTCAGCCTTGTCCGTAGCACCATAATTCGAGTTGTTAACGATGTGTTTTACCTTCTGACGGAACGCTTTAAAATTGTCCGCTGATGGAACGCATCTAAATTTCCCGTTGTTTTGCACTTTGAAATGCCAACCGAGGAAGTCAAACCCATCTGTCGTAGCTGTTAGCTTGGTTTTCTTTTCACTAACCTTCATGCCTCGTTCTGCCAGAAATTCGCTGACTTTATCAAGTATTGTCTTCGCATCGTCTTTAGGTTTCAGAATTATTATCATGTCATCCGCGTAACGGACTGATTGATGTATTTCCTCAATCCCATCGAGAGCAATATTGGCGAGTAAGGGACTCACCACGCCCCCTTGTGGGGTTCCTTGTTCGGGAAATTCTGGATTGACTCCTGATTTTAGACAGCGGAATATTCCGGTCTTGATGCCTCTTGGGGCAATGAGTCGTTCCATTATGCTGGTGTGGCTTATCCTGTCGAAGCATTTTTCGATATCGAGCTCGATAACCCGTTTTTCTATTCCGTTGCAACAAGAGCGTAGATTATTAAATAGGATTTTTTGCGCGTCATGCGCCGACCTTCCTGTTCTAAATCCATAACTCCTAGCGTGGAAAGTTGCTTCGTGGGCTGGCTCTAGCGCGTATTTTGCGAGGCATTGCCACGCTCTGTCGGCGATAGTCGGTATCTTAAGGAGGCGGGTACTCCCATCCTTTTTAGGGATTGGTATTGAACGTAACTTCTGGTGTTTCCAGTTGTTACTTTTGTTTCTGAGTTCTTCACTCAGAACAAGCCTTTCTTCAAATGTGAGTGAGGCTTTCCCATCGATTCCCGCAGTCTTTTTGCCAGCGTTTAGTTGAGTTACTTGACGTATCGCCAGCATTCTTGCAGCCCGAGATTTCAGAATTAGCTTTTGAAGGGACTTCGCTTTTTGCTTGTCTCCAACCTGAATCGCTTTGAACACTCGTTTTTGTAGGCGAAATAAATTACGGCGGAATTTCTTCCACGGTAACGTCTTCCAAGATTCACTAACATTTCTGTTGTGTCTAATCATGCTCTGCTCTAACTTATGTTTTCTGAACACCGAGCGACCAATTACGGTCTGTCCTACCCGAACTAAGGGAGTTCCGCTGCTCGTCTAGCCTACTTGGAGTTCGACTTCCCCTTGACCCTCAGCTCGTTTTTCTTCGTTCCCTCGGTTAGATTGATTGTTCCTTTAGGTGGAGCCATTTTAACTACTGGATTCCCTGGACTCTTGCCGATATTATTTCGATATTCGGCGGGAATAATTTCCAGTGGAGTCGGGTGGTTGGTCTGTGTCCCGCTCCGGAGTAAGTTACTTTTCTAGGCTCTCTTTTCACCATCGGAACTCCCCATTAACGCCAGTGTCACCCCACATTGGATGTCTGATTGCGTCCTGTTCCCAGCTTCACTCTCCAAGAATCGAGCTTGGTCGGTGTGGGCAGATAGGGAGTCATACCTGAGTCTGGTAGAAGGGGCTTGCACCCTTATCAGACCGAGAGTTCAGCCTTGTGGCTGGAAACGCTATGTACGGACTGATTACCGTGATTCACGTTTCAACGAATCGCACCGAAATACTCTGTCAACGTGCCAATGCGGTAATTAAAAGCTTTGTAGCGATGTTTGAAGTACAGCTCCACATTCCCCCGGTGTTCCCACAATTTTAGTAAGTTGACGGCAACATCCGAGTAATGCGCTCTCACATCCCGCTGCACTTCGGCGATTCGTTCCTCAATCGTTCAAGTTGTCACCCCAATTTTATAGAAGCAGTGGCCGTCCGCTTTAACCTGAAGGAAATAGAGCGAATTCACCAAAATCCGACGAAGCTGTGCTCGATAAATCAGCAAATCAGCCCGCCGTTCATCCAAGCAGGATAAACCCGCAGCTTCGGCAAATTCTACAGAGCCTTCCAATGAAGCCAGCTCCGACACCAGCAGCGGTTCTTGGACTTTGTTGAACAGCGCGGCTTGGGAAGTGCACCCACTGGGATTTTACCCAAGTCGGTAAACTGATAAGTCCGATCGCCCTTTGACTCCAACAATCCTTTCAACTGCCACCGCTCGTTTACCAAGTCTTTGGGAATGACGTAGCCCCGTGCGCCGTACTCTTTCCACAGCACCTTCAACTGTTCTAATTCCTCACCTTATTCTAAGTTGTAAGCAGTCAGATGCAAATGTTGAGTTTTAGCATCAGCTTTAATTAAAATATTGAACAAAATAGGAGGGCTAATATTGCTGGGAATAATGCTTTTCAGACCTGTATAATATAATCGTCTTACCAACAGTTTTTAGGGTCGAGTAAAGGGAGTAATAATGGAAAAAAAAGGGGAATAAAACCCTGCTAAAAAACCTAGGATTGAAAAAGCGACTTATCAAAGATAATTGTACAAGCTATAGACCCGAAAAAATCATGTGTGGTCGAGTTTGAAAAACCCCTTTGTATCTGTTGGCTAGCTCAAAGTCCAAGGGTGGGAGAGGAGCAAGTTCAGATTTTCTGTATATGCTCGCAGATGGTAATGCACGGGTTTTGATCTATTTCACCTGTTTTTCTTGCACCATTACTACCTTTCTTCGTCCGAAAATCCATACAGTGTTTACTTCAACCACTTATTCAGCAAGTCCTAGTTAGTTAAGTATATTTGTCCCTCATACAATAAATGTGCAACGCCCAACGCCCAAGTTCTAGGATGTGCCGATTACTCAATGATTCATGGCATCATTCATCAACGCCGCATTTCTTTCTCGAAATCGCAGTGTGAAAATGCTACCCGTACCCAATTTGCTCTGCACAGTCAGGCTACCGCCATGTGCTAAGGCTATAGCTTGCGCTATCGCCAATCCTAATCCCGAGCCGCCAGTAATGCGATCGCGTGAACTGTTAACTCGATAGAAACGGTCAAAAATTTGCCTTTGATCTTCTGCTGCAATCCCACACCCTGTATCTTGAACATGAATCACAACTAAATGGTCACTTTTCTCTAAAATAACATTTACTTTGCCACCAGGTGAAGTGTATTGAATTGCATTGACAATTAAATTAGAAACTAAGCGGTAAAGCTGGTTAGAATCACCGATAATAGTCAATGGCTGATGCACCCGCAATTCCGATGTTAGCGCTACCTCTCTTGCGATCGCCATTGCTGCCAATTCCTCGACTAAATCGCTAACCAGGTCATTCAAACAACACAATTGAGAGCGATAGGCTATCGGTTGATTATCCATGCGAGCCAGCAGCAGCAAATCAGCAACTAACTGAGTCAGTCGTCGGTTTTGGCGATCGATCGTCCGCAAAGTTTCCCGCGCCTCTTTTTCATCCAATTGAGACGTCAACAGCGCTGATTCTACTGTCGCCTGCGAAGCAGCTAAAGGCGTCCGCAATTCGTGAGCGGCATCCGCTGTAAACTGTTGAATTCGGCGGTAAGAAGCATAAATCGGTTTCATTGCCAATCCTGCCAATAACCAACTAGAAAAACCGACCAAAATCAATGCTGTAGGCAATCCTAATTTCAAAACCCATTTCACTGTACTGAGATAATCATTAAAGTCTTGCAGGCTCCGCCCCACTTGAAAATATCCCCAATCTTGCTGGCTTTTAGTGTGCAGTTCTACAGAAATTTGGTGATAAACGTTGCCTTTGGTGTCAGTTATTGTTTGGCAGTGTTGGGAGTTAAATACTGGTGGTAATTCTGCTGGATAAGCGCCTGCTATAGCAATCAATTTCCCCGAATAATCAAATAAACGAATATAGTAATAGCCTTGGTTGATACCGCTAAAAATATGGTGGTGGCGCGGCAACTGTTTTTTAATGTCGTTAACTCCAATTACGCGGAGGTTGGGCAAAAGTTCGTTTACTATTGGCTCCAAGCGTCCGGGCTGCTGGAATTCGAGGTCTAGGCTGTCGTGTAGCGTCCCCGCTACCGATTCTAATTCGCGGTCTAGGGCTACCCAGTAAGCGTGGGCGATCGCCCTATATACGCCAAATCCCAACAAGCTTAAAATCAAACCCATTACTGCTGCATAGGAAATGGCTAATTTCCAGCGAGTCCGGTTAAATAGTTTATTTTGATTCATTTTTCATAACTTGGTAATTGATAAATGTTAATTGATAATTGGTCAGACCTTACTTATTTCAACGTAATTCTGTCATTCTAAGTGTACCGAAGAATCTCACAAATGCTTCACTACACTGCGTTGCCTTTGACTCATGACAGACACAATAGCTGCCTCTAGGACTGTTGGTAAATAAAAGGCGTTCTGAACAATGCCCACCCTACTTTAATTTCTCATCCGGTATCCTACGCCCTGTACAGTTTCAATTAAATTCGCGCCGCCAACCGACTCAAGTTTGCGCCGCAGCAAGTGCACTTGAGCTGCTACGACATTGCTAAAGGTATCTGCACTAACCTCCCATAGCTGATTCCGAATTTGGTCAGTGTTGACAATTTGGTTCGGATGTTTCATAAAGTATTCTATCAGTTGAAACTTTTTGTTTGTTTGAGAAATTATCTGGCTGTTGCCGCTGCGATCGAGATGGCAGACAGTTCGATTTCCACAGTCCACAACCAGATTTCCTACCTGTAGCTGTTGCGGTTGAATTTGGGGCGATCGCCTTTGCAAAGCCCGCAATCTTGCTAACACTTCCGTCATCTTGAACGGCTTTACTAAATAATCATCAGCCCCCCATCGAGTCTAGCAACTTTATCTTCCATTCGGTCTTTTGCTGTCGCAGCAGCTCCCACCCTGACAATCCTGGAAGCAACCAGTCAAAAATAGCCAAGTTATATTGAGTCCAACGATTTTCTAAGTATTCCCAAGCTTCACAGCTATCCTGGGTCCAGTCAACGATATAGTGTTTTTGCTTCAAAGTGCGACTGATCGCTTTTCCTAAATCTGGCTCATCTTCAACTAGCAAAACAAATTCTCATAGCTCTAATTTATAGCAGTAAATCCCTTTAAAACTTGACTAGCAAACAGATACCAGCACCTAGAGTCCTCCTAATTTTCGCCTTTGAATGACAAATAGCAGATTTTAAATTGCAACTTTCTCTAATTTATTCAAGTTAGTTGCAATTTAAAATCACCAAATGCCAACTACATTTAGTAGGTTTGAATTAAAACTGTACCGAGTGGTATATCTGCGTTTATTCGCACCATTTTACTAGCGATTGCGTACCTCGAATTGTGACTGTTACCTGGAGTGTGAATGCGCCGCATATCAATTGATATGATGGTGTCAAGAGAAACAGGTTGGGAGAAAACCACTGTCGCTTTACGGTTATTAACAGAAACTTGAGACTCGATTTTTTAACCAGATTGATTTGTTACGTCAATTCTGCTACGAATTTTCACATCATCCGGTAAATCAATTGCAAGTGCCGAAAGAGTTTTTTCCTGAACGTGAACGTCAAAATCGTGGAAGGCTCTCCAAGTTGGGTAGTCAGGATAGGAACGGCCTCCGACAATGTGAGGAGATTGGGAATCTCCCGGTATTCCTGTTGCTTTTGCTGCGGAGATAGAAGAGGCAAGAATTAAGGCAAATACTGCACCAACGCTAACTAACTTTTTCACGACTGCACTCCTTGAAAACTAACGTTTGGCTTATTTCTTAGTTTGATAGGTATGAATGAAACCAGGATGAAAGATCTGCCGTAACACCTGATTTTTTTATTGATAGCTGCGAACCCGTGCTATACCGAGAAGAATGTCTGTATTGTCGCCAACTAATGTAGCAGTAAGTTGGTACATCCAAGCGTTAGAAACTCCAGAAATTATTACTTTATTCATGGTAATCTTGATTGTATTTTCGGGAGAAAGAGGTTGGGAGAAGGTTAGTATAACTTGATTGCTGTTGACAGAAACCTTAGTGTCAATTTTTTGACCTGAATCGTCAGAGATACTGATATCATCCCTGACAGTTAACCCCGCAGGAACGCTAATTTTTAATTGAGAAATAGCCCTACTTCCTTGAGGAAGGTGCAGCCGGAAAGTGTGCCTGACAATTCTTGCCTTAGTTTCCGGGAATTGTACTGAACTATCAATGTGAGGAAAATTCTCGCTGCCTGTTCTGGTGCTCGCATCGACAGCAGGAACTAAAACTGCGACTGACAGAGCAAATACAGCACCGTAAATGAGTGTTGTCATAGTTTTGACTCTCTAGGGAATTAAGTACAGTACGCCAACTTACTTCAACATTCATATGTGAAGAGTCAGCTTCTTATTAACTAGAGTGACAGCTAATTATGAAATCAAGATGAAATCTGAATCAGTGAAATGTAAATTTTAATCGCAAACAAGCGCTATACTCTGTTACTTGGAAATGAAATATACCCTGAAGTTCCCATCTGCCATATCGATGCGACGAATTAAGTTGTAGCAATAATAGAGATAGGCTCCATTGGCGTGGTTGTTATACCCGCTAGCAAACCATTCTCCATTGAGCGCCACAGGAGAGACAGAGCCAAAAATGCCGTCGGCTGGAGGGTCTAGCAAACCTAAATCGATGAGGCGAATTTGAATTTGGCGAGTTAGCTCTTTATCAGCGGCGATCGCCCCTGCCCCAGGGATGTTGCAGAAATACCGATTAAATTCCGAGAATGTACTGACTGTAATTCTTGGGTAAAAGTTTTTGCAACAGGTAAATAATCCCAAAACAAACTAGCAAATCTACGGTTACTAAAACTCCGAGCTTGAGCAGTGGCTCGGCAGAATACATAAATTTATAAGATGCTAAATTAACATAGTTTACTACCATCACATCTAGCAGGTATATAGGAAAGGAGTAAGCCGCGAATATTTTGACTAATTTCGATAGTTTACTGGGAAGTATGATGCTTTTAGAAAATGCCAATATCGACAGTACGAACAAAATTGCGTATCCTTGAGTAGATAGTTTAAAAAACGATCGGGCAAACCAGGCATCCGAATTCACTTCACTGAGTAGGTAAAATTCCCCAATACTTGCTAGATAGAACAAGATAGTTGCTGCTAAAATAAGCATTCTTTGGCGCTGAAGGTATCCTTTAATGTTGTCATAACAACTGCCAAGAACTAAACCAGTGGAAAACGGCAAAATCCAACTAAAAATCCAGCGCTCTATCAGCGGTATAGGTATGGAAGGTAAGTATTTGAGAGCAACTAAGTAAAAGACTATGGTAAAAACTATTTGAATGGTGAAACCCAAAGCCAAAACTTTTCGGGGTTCTAAAAATCTTAATTTAACGAGAATCCACCACCACAAATAGCATTGAACAATCACAACTATAAAATAATAGGGGGGCAGCACAGAACCTGTCAGCACATCTCTAACTAATCCAAGTAAATCAAATCGTTTGAGGTTGCCAAAATTATTTAAAATGTAGAAGGCTACCGACCAAAAAAAGATAGGGTGGTATAATTCGCGATAGCCTTTTCTTTAATATCAGCGTTGGGTTATTTTGATTCTCACGCTTGTTGGTAAGAAAAAAACCGCTGAGTAGTAAAAAAGCTGGTACGCAGAAAAGCTGGAGTGTATCGATCGAAATAAATAGAAGTCTGCGATCGGGTAATGACAAAAAACCAGCATGAATAATCACAACACTGACGATAGCCAAAGCTCGGATTAAATCAAATTCGATGCACCTGTTAGAAGCTTTTAGCATTGTAAAACAAGGGGTATTTAGAGGGGAACAATCGGCTGTAAACGATATAGTTAATGGTTTCAGTCTTAATTCGCCAACTATTGGCAGTGCCGTATCCCTAACGATTGAACGTAAATCGACCATCTACCTTTTGGCCGTTAATGTCAGCAGTAATCTTCATCTGGTACTGACCAGCAACTTTTCCAGGCAGGAAAGCAGTATAGTGCTGGTCTTTCTGGTCATAAGTAAAGGTAAGAGGCTTTTGAGTGCGATCGGGCATCTGAATTTGACCGGTTATCTTCGCATTAGGTATTGTCTGGTGGTTATCGCCTCTTTGCAAATAGAAATCCAGGTGAGTTCGATCGGCTTCTTTTTCGACCACCAACTCTAAATGATAAGGGCCTGATTCTACTACTTGACCCCCTTTTGATGAGTTAGAATGACCAGGAGTTGCAGCTATTTGTGTAGTCGGGTTGAGTGATAGTGGCGGTTTTGTTCCAGAAGCATTTCGACTAGCAGCGGGGCTGCTAGCAGCATTTGTGACCTGCGTAGCATTCCCATAGACTGCTACTAACATCATTCCCGCAGTACCTGCAACGATTAAACCTGTCTTCAGAGATTTCATTTGTTTTTGTCCTTTGTTTGTTAGTAATGAACAATGACTGCCCCAAAATTTATCAATTCTTGAAGCAAAATTCCTATGCGTTCAGAGCAAATCAGCTATCTATTGATTGAAGGTAAAACGACCGTTCACCTTTTCTCCGTTAATATCCGCAGTCACCTTTACTGGATATTGTCCGGCATCTTTGACTGGAAATACAACGGCGTAATGTTTGCCATCAGCATCGTATTTGAAGTCCAGCGTTTGCTGTTTTCCATTCGGCAACTGCACTTGAGCCGTCACTTTTGCGTTAGGAATTGGTTCGTGATTATCACCTTTTTGCAAATAAAAATCTAAGTGAGTTCCGGTATCTTCTTTTTCAGCTGCAAACTCTAAGTGGTAAGCTCCAGATTCAACAACTTGACCCCCTTTAGATGCTTTAGGATGATCTGTTTTATCCGCTGCCGCAGGGGCAGAAGACGCAGGTTGAGAAGCGACAGGAGCGGAGGTTGGGCTGCTGTTTGGGTCGGTTCCTTGGTCGCTTTTGCTGCAAGCCCCCAAAAACAGCAATCCGACACTGCCTAGAATAACTAAGCTTGACTTTAGCGCTTTCATTCGATTTATTTTTTGGGTACAATGATTAGAATATCACACCCAAAAATGAAACCAGGATGAAATTTTCAAACTTTCATACAGGTATTCGGATCGTGACATCGGAAATTCAATATTTTTATAATTTTTAATCTTTCCCCCCTTGACTCTACAGCCCACGGGAGGGTTTATGCTATTTATAGTTTCCCAAAGAAACTTTTCGATCCTAGATTCCCAGGTAAAAATTCATGATTAAAGCAACTCAGACAAAACGATTCACTCTCGCAGCTTTGACGGCAGTTCTCCTGACAACAGGCACAGCCGCTGTTGTCTTTGCCGCCGAGCCCTGCACCTCCAAAACTTGAGAAACAACTCTGCCGTTTAAAGCTGTCTCAATTATTTCAGAAAGCTCTCCGATTTTCAAACCGTATCTACCCGCAGCTTGACAGTATGATAGTGTGTCTGCAACAAAAATTTTCCTATCAATAGACACGAATTCGAGCTACACCAATTGGAATCTCTCCATTAATGCCAACCAATTTAGTAGAAATTCGGTATAGCCAAGCGTTAGAAATACCTCTTACTCTTACATCGTTCAAAACAAGTTTAAGCTTTGATTCTGACGCAAGTGGTTGAGAAATTTTGACTACAATTTGGTTGTCTACAATAGAAAAATCAGCATTAATTTTTCCTTTCACATCCTCTGTTAACGTGATATTGTTGTTGACTATTAACCCCTCTGGAACATCAATAGTCAGATGAGAAAGAGGGCTACTGCCTTGAGGAATGTGCAACCTAATCGTATGCCGAACAATCCTTGCCCGAGTTTCAGGAAATTGTACAGCTCCATCGATATGAGGACTAGATCCTATGCTGGCATCGGCATAGTCAGCAGCAATGGGAACTGTGAGAGCCAAAGCTACAGCAGCCGAACAGATTAGCCTTTTCATTATTTCACTCCTGTATGACAACCGATCTCGTTAATCAAGCCTCAGAATCCTTAGTAAACGACTCTGTTATTATCTAAATTGACATATTGAGATGAAATCAGGATGAAATTTTTGACCGTTCAAGCACATTTATCCAGAAATCAGATTTTCAAAAGAAACTATTCATTCATGTTGTGGTAAGTTGCTACTGCCGAGGGTGCGATGCGACAGTATCGAGAATAGTGTATATCAAGATATTTTTTATACTCACAACACAACATTTTCTTGAGCAAGAGGACAAGGATAACTCGGATCGCCAGTTTCTACTTGGAGCGTAGTGTGTTCAATACCAAAAAGCTCGTGCAGCTCTCGATTTACCTGCACTAAAAAAGCATCGCCGGGATAAGCTGTAGGCATTACCAAGTGAGCTGTGAGGGCTGTCTCAGTTGTACTCATTGCCCAAATATGAAGGTCGTGAACACCAGCTACGCCAGGGAGTCCAGCTAAATAAGTGCGGACTGCAAGGGGTTCAATGCTTGCTGGTACGGCATCTGTTATTAAGTTGAGGGATTCTTGGAACAATTGCCAAGTCCCTAAAACAATAACAACAACAATAATCAAGCTCACAACAGGGTCAAACCAAAGCCAGCCAGTTGCCACAATAGCGATGCCAGCCAGCACCGCACCCAAAGATACCGCTGCATCAGCAATCAGGTGGAGGAATGCGCCTCTGATGTTCAAGTCATTATGACGATCGGCCATAAACATTAAGGCACTTCCTGTATTAATGGCGATGCCTACGGCTGCAACCCCAATAATTGTACCGCCTGATACTGAGCTGGGTTCTGAAAAGCGTTGAATAGCTTCCCAAGCGATCGCCCCTGAAGCTACCAGCAGGAGAATAGCGTTCAACAGAGCCGCCAAAATGGAAGAACGACGCAGCCCATAGGTGCGGCGTGCTGTAGGTCGCCGACGGGCCAGGATGGTTGCTCCCCAAGCCAGTAGCAGACCTAAAACATCACTCAAATTGTGACCTGCATCGGCAAGTAGAGCAAGGGAATTGGCAAGAATGCCATAAACGGCCTCAATGATGACAAACCCTGTGTTGAGTGCGATGCTGATGGCAAAGGCACGGTTGTAATTACCACCTCCGTGGTCGTGTCCCTGTCCTTCGTGACTGTGATTGTGAGACATGATTCACTACCGTTAAAGCTTGTTTCTCTTGCCCTACCCAACAGGAAAAATTTACTGATTAAAACTAAAGCGACCCTCTACTTTTTTCCCGCCAATATCCGAAGTAATTTTCACCTGATACTGACCCGCTGTCTTTCCAGGAAGCAAAGCCGTGTAGCTTTTTTCTTTAGCTCCATAGGTAATCGGAAGTGTCTTTTGACTACCATCAGGTAGCTGAATTTGAGCCGTTACTTTAGCATTAGAGATTTCTTCGTTATTGTCTTCTTTTAGAAGATGGAAATCTAAACGAGTTCCATTATCTTCTTTCTCAGAGACAAACTCTAAGTGATAGGGATCTGACTCGACAACTTGAGCGCCTTTGTGAGACGCGCCGGCATGGGTAGAAGGTTCTTTTTTTGCTGCTCCATCGGACGACGCGGACTCGGCAGGCTGTGCACCAGTAGAACTAGCATCGGAATTGGTGGCTTGGTTGCTATTCCCACAAGCTCCCAAGAAAAGCAGACCCACACTTCCTAGAACAATCAAGCCGGATTTTAAAAAATTCATGTGCTTTATTCCTTGCATTCAATGATTAGTAATTCTAACAAATTTTATCTCGTCTTTATCTTGCATACTCCCCTAAGAATTAATTCCAATTTTTAGATTAATTAATCTGTGCGAAACTCAGCTACACCTATGGGAATCTCTGTGTCACTACCAACGACTTTAGCTGAAAATCGGTACATAGAAGTAGAATCGAGAATGGGTTGTTTAACTTTGTTGAGATTAATATCAATCCTGCTGCCAGGAGCGACGGGTTTCAGGAAGTCTAATATAATGTTTCTGCCATTGACAGAAACATTGATGCTAATTTTTTTACCTTTGTGTTCCAGCACCTCAATATCATTACTCACAGCGACAGTGGGTGGAGTGGCAATAATTATCTGGGTAACGGGGTTGCTGTTTTCAGGAAAGTGTAATACGAAAGTTTGTTTGACAAGCTGCCAGCGAGTCGGGGAAGAGTACACGTCTCCGTCAACATTGGAAATCTTACTCTCATCTGTCTCGAAAGTTGCATAGCTAGAAGCCATTAAAACTGTACTAGCCAAAGTCAATGCAACCGAATTAATTAGTATTTTTTTCATCTTGATTCTTTTGGACATAAACAAACGAGAAATTTTGAGCAATATACCGTGAAAATTACTTTTCAAAAACGGCTTGAACTACCTTCCCGTTATCCGAAACGGGCGGTGTTTGTTTAGGCACTAAGAATTTTCCAAACTTGGCGTACAACGCGGGTAACACCAGCAGCGTTAAGGCTGTAGAAGTAAACAATCCTCCTAAAACTACTACTGACAAAGGTTGCAGGATTTCTTTTCCCGCGCCGCCTTCTAAGACTAAAGGTGCTAAACCTAAAGCTGAAGTTGAAGCCGTCATCAAAATAGCATTGAGCCGTTCCATCGAGCCTTTAATAATTGCTTCCTTAAAAGGCATTCCCTCAGCCAATTTAGTGTTGTAGTTGTCTACTAAAAGCAAACCGTTGCGGGTGGCAACGCCGAATAATGTAACAAAGCCAACTAAAGAAGCTACAGAGATGATGCCGCCCGTCAAAGCTACCGCAATTACTCCTCCCACTAATCCGATCGGCAAATTAATCATAATCATAGCAGTTGAAGCTATAGACTTGACGGACAAGTACATCAATACTGTAATTACCAAAAAGGCGATCGCACTAAATATCATAATATTTTGCGAAGCTCTTTGTTCTGCTTCAAATTGACCGCCGTACTGGATAAAATAGCCAAAAGGCAACTCTACCTCTCGTTTGACTTTAGCTTGAATTTCATTCACAACTGCTCGCAAATCCCTACCTTTAGCATTAGCCGCTGCTACAATCAACCGAGAAACATTCTCGCGGTTAATCGTATTGGGCCCCGTACCGTATTTAACAGTCGCAACTTGGGCGAGGGGAATCTTGTTACCGCTTGGAGTATCAACCAACAAATTCTGAATAGTTTCTAAGTTATTTCGGGCTTCAGGCTGCAACCAAACAACTAAGTCAAAAGTTTGCTGAACTTCTAAAACTTGAGAAACAACTTTGCCGTTTAAAGCTGTCTCAATTATTTCAGAAAGCTCTCCGATTTTCAAACCGTATCTACCCGCAGCTTGGCGGTTAAACTTAATTTGAATCTGCTGCACTGGCACCTGCGGTTCGAGTTGCAAGTCTACAATCCCTTCAACAGTTTTCATCTGCTCTTCAACTTTTGTACCGAGGCTGCGAAGCTGATCCAAATCCGGCCCAAAGATTTTGACAGCAATCTGACTTCTGACACCAGATAAAACCTCATCCATTCTGTGAGAAATAAAACCACCGATATTTGGTGCAACTCCCGGCAATTTAGCAAATTCCTGCCGCAGCGCCTCCAAAGTTTTCGGTCTATTTTTCATGCCCTCCTCGCTCAAACCGATATCGATGTGAGCTAAATTGACTCCCGCAGCATCCGCATCTCCCGGAGCCCTACCCGATCGCACTTGCACGTATTCAAACCTGCTATCATTCTTAAGTGCATCTTCAATAGCAAAAGCTGCGCTATCTGTTGTCTCCAAAGACACCCCCGGATAAAGCTGAATAGTATTTACCAAAGTTTGCTCCTGAAACTCCGGCAAAAACACCCGTCCAAACGAAGGTAAAATAATTAATGCAGCCACCATGCTAGCAGCAGCTAAAGCTAAAATAATCCACGAGTAGCGCATTGACAATTCTACAAAAAACTGATATGTTTTCTTGCAAAATCTCGGCAGCCAAGGTTCCTCGGAACTCATGCGTTTGGTAGGCAACAAGATAGCGCAAAGGGCCGGAGATATTAACAGCGATTCCAAACTAGAAATCACAACAACAACTAAATAAGTAATCCCCATCGGCGTAAAAATCCGACCTTCTACACCGGGCAAAGTAAAAATAGGAGAAAACACAACAATCCCAATAACAGTCGCTCCAATTAACGAATCGCGCACCTCCTGACTGCCATCAAAAATCACATCCATCACCGGGCGAGGATGAAGAGAAGCCTTATTTTCTCTCAAATTGCGGTAGGTATTTTCGGCATAAACGATCGCATCGTCGATTGCAGTGCCGATCGCCACGGACAAACCCCCCAAAGTCATCGTATTTAATCCCAGCCCCAGCCAATACATCGCCAGCAGCGCCAACAGCCAAGTCAGAAAGAAATCCAGCAAAACTACCGCCAGAGTGCGCCAATTCATCAAAAACGGGATAAGAATAAGGGTGACGATGATGCTGCCTTCAACTAAAGCCGATCGCACATTCTCCACCGAGGAATTAATATATTCTTCCTGTCGAAAAGTCACAGTAACTTTAATATCTTTTGGCAGAGCTTCCTGCACCTCAGCCATTGCTGCCTCAACCGCTTTCGTTACTGTCGGAGTATCAGCAACTGGCTGTCTGTTTACCATCACAATCACAGCTTTTTTGCCGTTAAAGCTGCCGTCGCCCCGCTTGATAGCAGCACCAACCTTGACATCAGCGACATCACCAATTCTGACGACTGTTCCTTGCCGAGATGCGATCGCAGATTGCTGCAAATCTTCCACAGACTCAATCCGCCCCACCCCCCGGATTAAAGTTTCTCGATCCGGCGTAATTAAATACCCCCCCGGCGCGTTAACATTCGCAGCCGCTGTCGCTTCGGCAACTTGCTGCAACGACACATTAAAAGCTTTTAACTTTGCAGGTTCTACTAATACTTGATACTGCCTTTCTTCGCCGCCGTAAGCAACGACTTGAGCAACGCCAGTCACGCCTAAAAGGCGGTTTGTGACTTGCCAGTCAACCAGACGGCGCACTTCCATTAAAGGAGTAGTTTCTGAGGTAAAAGCATAGGTAATCACCAAACCGACTGGAGAAGTTGTCGGAGAGATTTGCGGTGTTTCTACCCCAGCCGGGAGTTTGCTTTGCGCTAGCTGTAACCTTTCTGTTATCAACTGGCGCGCTTGATAAATGTCAGTTTGCCAATCAAAAATTACCTTAACTGCAGAAAGGCCCACAGCGGAAGACGATCGCACTGCTGTTACTCCAGGAGTTCCGTTAATCGCACTTTCGATCGGTAGTGTTACCAAAGATTCGATTTCTTCCGGCGCGAGCCCCGGCGCTTCCGTCTGTATCTCTACCTGTGGGGGTGCGAAAGGCGGAAAGACATCCAGCGACATTTGGGGAATGATAGAAAATGTCCAAAGACTAACAATAATGGTGGCGACAACGACTAGCCACCGGCGGTTTATTACCCATCTAAGAATTGTGCTGAACATTTAATAATTTTGGAATTGGGCATTGGGAATTGGGCATTGATAAAAACAGCTATCCGTGTATCCGTGACTTCTGTGTCGTGCTGTTACTTCAAACTCTTGACTTCTTCCTCTTGAGTTTTAACGTGATGGTTGTCATTGTGTAACACCAGTTCATTGTCCAACGCCGATGCAGAGCCGGAAAAACTACTGTTTTCGGCATGGTTTCCTGAATCCGCTGCTATTGCTGGCAATTTACGCCGATTTCCCCACAACACGCCGGCTGTGAAAGTCAGGGATGCGATCGCAATTCCTCCCCCTATTCCTGCCCACCATAAAGACACGGGTAAATTATTAAAATTAACCTCTGTTACCTTTGGAGTTGCCTCTTTCTTTTCCTCGTCTTCTGAGTGTTTATGGCTGCCGCCCCGCAAAGATTGTGCGTAAAGTTGAGGTGCTCGCTGCGTTACTATCAAATCTCCCTCGAATAAACCGCTCTTAACTTCAACTAAATCTCCGGCAGTTTGACCTTGTTCAATTTCAACAGCTTGATAAGCATTCCCATTTTGGATATAAACGGTTTTTTTACCGTTAACATCTACTACCGCTGCACTCGGAATTGCTAAAATATTTGTGGCAGTTTTGTCGGTTAAAATCTCCAACTCAGCAAACAGTCCGGGCTTTAATTCGCCGTTAATATTATCTACTTCTGCTTTTACCAGCACAACCCGCGTTTCTCCTGACACGGATGATCCAATGAAGGTGATTTTTCCCTTGAAAGCGCGATCGGGTAAATTAGCGACTTTTACCCTGACTTCTTGACCCTGTTTTACTTTATTCAGGTCTTTTTCGTAAATATTGGCTGTGGCAAAAACGCGGCTGTCATTTAACAGACTCATCAACGGTTTTTCAGCGTTTACTGACTCTCCGGGGGTGATTTCGCGATCGGCTACCGTCCCGGAAATCGGAGCAACTACGGTAACGAGTCCTCGATCGTTGGCAGCAGTTCCTAATTGTTGCAGCCGCGCTTGATAGGCTGCGTCAGCCAACCGAATGCGCGACTGAGCGACTTCGACGGCAGTTTTGGCGCGTTTGAGTTGGTTCTCGGCTTCTAGGACTTCCCGGCGGCTCAGAGCTCGGGTAAGTTGAGCTTTTGCTTCTGCTACTGTGCCTTGAGATTCCCGCAACTCCCGCATCGGCAGGTCTACTTCGGCTTGTTTAATTTCGGTTTGGGCTTTGATAACTTCAGGACGGCTTTTTGCCTTAGCAACAGCGGCTTGTGCTTCGGCGAAGTGCGCTTGCGATTCCAGCATTGTGCGTCGTGCGATCGCCCCAGATGCCACTAATTCTTTGTCGCGCTCGAACTGTTCTTTTGCCACAGTTAATTCAGTTTCTGCCCGCGCTATTTCGGCTTGCGCTATTTCAACTTGGCGCTGATAGTTTTCTTTAGCGACTTTGACAACAGAGCGCTTATTTACTAATTCTTGCTCTTTTTCGTACTGTTGGCTAGTTGCTGCTAATTGAGTTCTGGCCTGTGCTATTTCAGCTTCAGCTATTTTTACCAGGCGATCGTAATTTTCTCGTGCTAGTTTGAGATCGCCTTCCGCTTGCTGCAAATCTGCCTCAGCTTCGGCACGTTTCGAGAGAGATTCAACCCGCAACTGTCCTAATTCTGAACTCGATAAAACCGCAACCGGTTGACCTTTTGATACTTTGTCTCCAGGCTTAACCAACAACTCTACTACTTTCCCCGCAACCGGAGCCGTCACTTCTACTTTTTCGTTGGGTAAAGTTTCAATTTGTCCGGTGGTTTTGATGCCGATATCTAGTCGCTGCCGAGTGGCAGGGGAAACTTTAATTCCTAATCGTTTTGCTGTTTCGGCATCGACAGAAATAGCAGTAGGAGTTTCAGTTGCTTCGTCGCTATGCTTAAATTCATCTCCGTGGCCAGCGTGGGCAAAAGCGGGGGTGGACTCGATGAATAACAAAAGAGTCAGGAGTATTCCCGAAAAGTGAACAATCGGTGCTAGGGAGCGGACACGGCGGTAGTATTGCATGATTGAGTAGGGGAGAATCTGAATTCAAAGATCAGTTTTGCAGATAAAAATGAAATCCGGTTGAAATATGGTATTACTGTTTGTACCAAGCTTGTCGCCACTCTTTCATTTGCTCTATTTCTTGCTTTTGCGAAGTCACAATCTCTTGGGACAATTTGTTTATTTCCGGCCGCTTCGACTTCTTCAAAGCATCTTGGGCCATCACTAAAGCTCCTTCGTGGTGGGGAATCATCGCATTGAGAAATCGCAAGTCAAATTGGTCGTCAGCGGCCCCTAAATCCATGCTCATCATCATGCTTTGCATTTGTTCGGGAGTCATTGCCATCGTGTGACTCATTTGAGCGTGATAAGCCATTGGCGTACTGCTGGCTTTGGCATACCAAGCTTTTCGCCACTCTTTCATTTGATTGATTTCGCGGTTCTGAGCGGCAATCATCTCATTTGCTATTTTTTTCATTTCCGGGCGTTTGGATTTATTTAGTACCTCTTTAGCCATGTTTACAGCGCCTTGATGGTGTATTGTCATGCCATCAATAAACCGCAAATCGTAGTCGGCATCAGCCGGGCCTAAATCCATTGACATATTGTGATCCATGCCATGATTCATGCCACCCATGCCACCTTGTGCCGCGTCTGGCTTGTTGTTCACTTCGGTTGCAGCCGTAACGTTTGGGGCTTGAGTTTGGCTTGTAGGAGCTTTTGAACAAGCTGCAAGCACTCCGCTGGTTAGGGCGGCTGTGGCGATCAATGTCAGCCCTGCAAAGCCGGTTTTTAATGAAATTGGTTTCATAGATTTTATATGCTTAAAACGACTATTTATCTTCAGCTTTCCACATATAAATGAAATTAGGATGAAATTTTCGCATCGGAATTGTAAAAAATTATTGCTGTGCCGTCGATCGAACTCAAATTTAAGATTTACAGGACTCATAACCTAATTATGTAGGGTACACAGTGCGCGCCTTACCCCTATCGGTAGGGTGTCAAACCACTTTTTCCATAATTCCTGATTAATTTCGCAATCCCCCATTAACTCTCCAGTGGACTAGAGAAGTCCAAGCAGTTGACTCAGCCGCCGTTGTTTAAGCCGATCAAGACGAAGTTGGTGACAATTCAAACTGTGAAACCGGAAAATGAAGTTAGGGAAGCGATCGCATCTGTTGGCAGCTGAAGACAGAAGGCAGAATATGGCGTTGCTGAATTAGGGTATGAATTCAAGATTTCGGAAGGGCTATAAGCCAAGTAGGGTGAGTTTTGTAACTTCAAGCGAAAAGTTAATTCATACCGTGAATCAGCAACGCCCAAATTTTCAACTGTAGATAGATCGAGGATTTGAGCATTTATTTTCTAACAGAATGGCCCAAATCAAGGTTTTTGGTAAAAGTCTTATGATATAACCATCCCAGATTATTTTCTGCCGAAACTGACAAAAGAGGGTTAATTCCATTCATTGACTTTACTCTGAAATAAACGCATAGCATTGAGTGTTACGAGCAAGGAAGACCCCATATCTTCAAAGACGGCGATTGGCAGTCCAATGATTCCAAAAACGCCTAAAACGATAAACGTCGCATTCAAAATTAAGGCAACTGCAATACTTTGTTTAATGACCGATAGGGTTCGACGACTCAGTTGAATCGCATAGGCTAATCGCCTTAAGTCATTTCCGACCAGCACGACATCAGCCACTTCTAATGCAACGTCAATTTTACCGACAGCGAAGCTAACATCAGCAGCAGCCAAGGCAGGTGTATCGTTGATGCCGTCTCCAACCATGCCGACAACACCAGAGCGACGCAATTTGTAAATCGCTTGCAATTTATCTTCGGGGAGTAGTTCAGCCTGATACTCTTCAATCCCAACTTGCTGAGCAACCTGTCGTGCGATTTCTGCTCGATCGCCCGTCAGCATGACGAGCCGTTTCAGACCCATCTGTTTCAACAACCGCACGGCTTCTGTGGATTCAAGCCGTAGTCCATCTGCAAGCGCGATCGCCCCCACCAATCCCTGTCGTGTTCCAATTAACACGGGAGTTTGCCCTTGAGATTCAATTTTTGCCAGGATCGATTGAGCGGCGGCTGAAAGTTCAATGTCTTGTTCTTCAAACAATCGACGATTGCCCACAAAGTAGATTACCAGTCCAAATTTTGCCCAAATTCCTTTGCCAGGAATAGCAGTAAAGGATTCTGGAGACTCTAGCTCCAATCCTTGAGCCGTTGCCTCAGCGACAATCGCTTTTGCCAACGGATGTTCTGATTGTTGCTCTAACGAGGCAGCGATCATCAAGATCGTGCGATCGCTCATCGCACCCAGATTGTGTACCTTCTGCACCACAGGCAGCCCTTGAGTAATTGTGCCTGTCTTGTCAAAGGTTAATGTTGTGAGCCGTCCCGCAGTTTCTAACGCATTTCCACCTTTGAAGAGCACTCCTTTACGAGTGGCGGCTCCGATCGCACTAATGAGCGAAACAGGCGTCGCAATCACCAGAGCGCAGGGGCAAGCAATGACCAGCAACACCAGAGCTTTGTAAAACCAGGGCTGGAAGGGCTGAGCAAACAGGAGCGGGGGAACCAGTGTAATGCCAGCCGCAAGAATCAGGACGATTGGGGTATAGATGGCAGAGAAGCGATCGACCCATTGCTGAATTGGCGCACGGCTCTCTTGTGCCTCTTCCACCAGATGAACAATCCGAGCAACGGTTGTATCTTTGGACGTGTGTGTTACCTCCACTTCTAGAAACCCTGTTTGGTTTAAGGTTCCTGCAAATACTTGATCTCCTTTTTCCTTATTCTCTGGCAACGACTCTCCAGTAATCGGAGACTGATCTACTGCACTGACACCAGAGATGACAACACCATCGAGCGCAATTCGTTGTCCGGGGCGAATCGTCAGAACCTCGGCTACCTGAACACTTTCCACTGAAACAGAAACTTCTTGCCCATTGCGCTTGACTGTTGCGGTTGCAGGAGTCAGATCCATCAAGTCTCGAATCGCATTGCGGGTGCGACCAAGTGTGAAATTTTGTAGTGCTGTTCCCAGTGCAAAGAGGAAAATGACGAGTGCGCCCTGAAACCACTGACCGAGAATAGCTGCCCCAATCGCGGCTAAAGTCATCAGCAGGTTCATGTCGGCTCGACGCAGTTTGAGCGCAATCCAGGCGGCTCGTAAAATGGGCACAATGGCAATGACTAAACTGATTGCATAAAACCCCTGAGCCACTAGCGACAGTAGCAATGAACGCTCTGCAATCAAGCCTAAGAGCAAGCCAATGCCGCTAAAAACAACCGTTTGCCCTCGACGGGTTTTTAACCAGAACTGCCATCCGGTTAGGTCAGACTGGCGCGATCGCGAATCAGTCGCAGGTTGATCGCTTGAAGTTGGTATATCGTCGGTTCTGTCAAAGTTTCTGTCTGCTTCGACTGTGTATCCTAAGCTCGTCACCCGCTGAATGATGTCAGTTTCGCTAACTTGTTGCGGGTTGTAAGTCACATTTAATCGTTCTGAAGCAAAATTAACCGTTGCCTCAGCGATTCCAGGTAACTGCTGTAGATTGGCGACAATGGTTTTGGCACAACCACCACAGTCCATGCCACCGACATGGGCTTGGAGGGTTTGAGTCGAGGGGAGTGGAACTGGAGGAGACTGATTTGGCATGGGGTTAAGGGTGTAGCCCAATGCGATGACGCGATCGCGAATGGTGACCTCATTCACTTGCTGGGCGTCGTAAGTTACCTTCAGCCGTTCTGTCGCAAAACTGACCTTCGCTTCAGCGACTCCGGGAAGTTGCTGCAACGTTGCTTCGATCGTCTTGGCACAACCGCCGCAGTCCATTCCACCAATTTGTGCCTGTAAGGTTTTCAGTGCTGAAGCTGAGTTCATTTTCGCAGCCCTTCAAAAACGTGTTCTGGTTGAGGTAGACATATCAGTGCTGACTGATGTGTAATACATTAGCCATTACTGATATATTATCAATGTATCAGCAATTGCTAATATGTTAGGGTCTAAAGCCTACCAATCAGCAAATGACTACCTGCACTCAAACGGCGGACTTGAAGGCAAAGCTCTTTCAAGGGTTTTCTGACTCCTCTCGTCTGTCTATCCTCAATACCTTGCGGAGCGGCCCATTAACAGTGGGCGAAATTGTTCAACAAACGGGGCTTAACCAATCAAACGTGTCTAATCATCTCAGTTGTTTGCGCTGTTGCGACCTGGTTGTACGCGAGCAACAGGGTCGATTTGTGTACTACGAGCTTGCTGATAGGAGAATTGCAACGCTTTTAGATTTAGCGGATGAACTGCTGGCAGACGTAGCCAAAGGCGTTCGTCAATGCTCTCACTATGAGCCGTCAACAACTAGATTGAGCTAGTGTTCAATCGACTGAAGCCAATTGCTTGCTCAATATCCACGTTACTCTTTGTTTCGTAACCATGAGACGTAAACGTTCTACCCCCTGGATTCATCGCTGGTCACGTCCCTTGATGGCAGGAATTGCGTCAATTGGGGCAGCCGTGACGGCTTATCTGACCTATAGCAAGTTAGCTGGTAACGAAGCAGCTTGTCCGACTGGAGGTTGCGATATCGTGCTTTCGAGTCCCTATGCCTATGTCTTTGGTTTACCTCTTTCTTTGTTCGGTTTTTTGGGCTATTTGAGCATGATAGTTTTTGCCGTAGCTCCCTTACTTGTTAATCCCACAGAACAGAAGAGTCTCCGCTCTAAGTTAGAGTCTTGGACGGGACTATTTATGTTTGCTGGTAGCACAGCTATGACGATTTTCAGCGGCTATCTGATGTATGTACTGGCTGTTGATATCAAAGCAGCTTGTATTTACTGTATTGCGTCTGCTTTGTTTGCAACTAGCTTGTTTGTCTTAGCATTAATCGGTCGCGAATGGGATGATATTGGACAACTATTTTTTATAGGAATTCTGGTGTCTATGTTAGTTCTGATTTCCTCTTTGGCTCTTTATGCCGATGTCAATAATCTCGGTACAGCTAAGGAGACTAGCATGAAGACTACAACATCTTCCGGTTCTTCCGAAATTGCTTTAGCGCAACATTTAAAAATAGTGGGAGCTAAAATGTACGGCTCTTTTACCTGCGATCATTGTCAAGCGCAAAAAGAAAGTTTTGGCAAAGAAGCGGCTGGCATTATCAATTATATCGAGTGCAATACTCAAGGGAAAAATGCTCGGCGCGATCTTTGCGAAGCTGCGAAGATTCAAGCGACTCCCACTTGGGAAATTAATGGTAAGTTTTACCGAGGGCAAAAATCGTTGCAGGAGTTAGCTGATTTATCAGGTTATCAGGGAACTCGCGAATTTAGAAACCTCTCAAATCAGGAACGTTGACAAGAGTGATTTTTGGCGATCGACCTCATCATAGTCGATCGCACGCATCTCGGTTTAAAGTATGAAAAAATACACAATTTCATATTTATTGCAACTTTGCCGGATTTCGATCAAACTGATGATATTCCGCGAACCGCCGCTTAATGGGAGAGTTTGTGAATCCATTTGGGCTGAAAGCGGTAGCTTGGTTAGTGGCTAGTATTATAGTAGGATTAAATAGTTGGCTGCTATTGCAGACTATTTTCTAGTAATCTGTGATTGCGGTAAATAATACCAAACATTGACACGGCAATGCCGTTTCTTTACCCCAAAATAATCAATCTTCCTCAATGAAAAATGTAACGATCGCCCGATCAATTGTAGGGACTTAGGCCAAGCCGTGTCCTGACTGTCGGTCATATCAAGTCCGATCTATCGCGCATAATACATAGGTAGGGGCTGGTTTTTGAGATTGTCGATTTTTGGCAATTATGCTTGATGAAGAGAACCCCTACAGGAATTGCAGTCAATCGACCGGACATAATATTACTGGATTATATTTTATCAGCCCTAACTACTGTTGCATAGCTTTGGATAATTGGTATTAGCCATACTCCCTATCAAAGCTCATTTCATATTAGGTAGGCACTTAGGTAGGCACAGTAAGCTGCGGCGAATCAGACTCAAAGAGATTGCCCATCCTCCAAACGCACAATCCGATCTGCCACATCCAAAATCCGGTTATCATGTGTCACCAGCAAAATCGTACACCCTTGCTCCCGTGCAAGACTTTGCATTAAATCTACCACTGCCCGACCAGATTTACTATCGAGTGCAGCTGTCGGTTCATCGGCTAAAACAAAACGTGGACCACTAACTAACGCCCGTGCGATTGCTACCCGTTGCTTTTGCCCCCCAGATAAATCATGCGGGTAATAATGAATATAATTGTCCAAACCTACATGCTGCAAAATCTCCGTAGCGCGTTGCCGCATCATTTCACGACTGTAATTTGGATGCACTTCTAGCCCCATCATCACGTTTTGCTGTGCTGTCAAACTATGATGCAGGTTGTGTGCCTGGAAAATATATCCATTATTGCGGCGAGCATGGACTAACCTTTTTGCGCTGATACCGCAGAGTTCCTCACCAAGAATTTTGAGACTGCCTTCTTGGGCAGCCCGCAAACCACCCACTAATGTCAGCAGTGTCGTTTTTCCCGATCCCGATGGACCAGTCAGAATCACGACTTCCCCCGTTTTGATTTGCAAATTAATGTTACACAATACCTGCTTTTTCAGATTACCGTGACCGAAATAGTGATTGAGGTTATGAATATCAATTGCGTATTCCATGAGAAATTCAGGCTTAGAAAATATCAGCAGGATCGGCAGATTGAAGTTTGCGAGTAGCGATCGCACCGGAAATCAAACACATAAAAATTGTAGTTATTAGTATCCCCATCGCACGGGCAATTGTTAGGTAGATCGGTAAACTCGTCGCCTGTCGGGTCAGATGATATAATATACTAGAAATAGCCACACCTGGGATAAATCCCAGCACCGCTAAGATGATTGCCTCCTCTAACACAATGCCCAATAAATAACGCTGGGTATAGCCCATAGCGCGGAAGGTTGCATATTCCTGAAGATGGGAATTTACATCGGTGGACAGCACTTGATACACTAAAATTACCCCTACAATAAAGCCCATAGCTACACCCAAGCGGAAGATGAACCCGATAGGGGTATTCATCGCCCAGTAGTTTTTCTCGAACTCGATAAATTCTTCTAGGGTGTACACATTTACGTCATTCGATAATTTTTGTCGCAATGCCTGGGCAATTTGGTGTAGGTCACTGCCAGGGATAATTTTGATCAGCCCCAAACTCACATTGCCAGCACCACGTTGAGGATGTAGTCGTAGAAAAGTTTCTGTACTCGTCACCAAACTACCATCTACACCAAAAGAGGAACCGATCGAAAATAAACCTCGAATCTGTTGTTTCTGCCCTTTGATTTCCGTAAGCACAGATTTATTTTGAGCAAAATCTGTCAGCGCTGCTTTATAGTCGCCTCGCGTCTTCTGGTCAAAGAGTAATGTGTCGGGGACTTTCAATAAATCGAGATTTTGATTAATATCCGATCGAGTAATGAATTTACGACTCGGATCAGCGCCCAAAAGCAGCATCATGCCTTGTTTGCGCGTTGTTGGATGCTTCCAATTCGCCAGCACGATATAGAGCGGATTGACCGATGCCACTCCCGGAACATCTAACGCCTGATACAACCGTCGCCGCGAAAATTCGCTGGGATATAACATATTCCGTATCTGCGGGCTGGTCAGCACAATATCTGCTTCCAAGGTTTCATGAACTCGCACTGAACTTTGGAACAGCGCTCCCTGAAACCCTAATTGCATTAACATCAAAATATCTGCAAAGGCGACTCCCGAAATCGCTATAATGAACTGCCCCTTTTTATGCTTTAATTGCAGCCACCCCAAAGGAGTCCGACGTCGCAAGCGTTGCCAAAGGTTAAGCGTTTTTGGGGCAACGGATGGCACTTTTGGCATGGCAGATTTTGGTTTCTGGAAGACCTTCATTGAACTCCCTCCTGCCCAAGCTGTATCGACACGTCTACTTGCAAATTAGTCAGATTCATCACCTTCTGACTAGATTCTGAATCGAGCTGCACTCGCACCTCGACAATGCGTGCATCAATATTTGCCGTAGGGTCTGTGTTGATCACATTTCGTCGCTGTACTATATGTCCAATTTCCGTAATCTTTCCTTGCAGCGTTTCATGAACTGAGGGAGCTCGAACCGTCACTTTCTGACCTACTCTAAGCTTCCCCACATCACTGTCGTAAACCTCAGCCACCGCAACCATCTGCTGCGTTTGCCCTAAATCCAGAATTCCCAGGATATCACCCATACTGCGTATAGTTTCCCCCGCACGCGTATGGATCTTCAGCACTTGTCCTGCTTGGGGGGCACGGATATTTGCCGTTTCCAACACCGCTTGGGCTTGGCGTAAATTCGCTTGTGCTTCGGCAATCTCCGCCTGAGCAATCTGTATATCTACTGGGCGCACTTCTGAAATTCTATCAAGGTTCGCCTGGGCGCTATTAATCTGTTTAGATTGTCCTGCTTGAATTCGCTCTAGTATTGCCTTCGCTTCTGCAATTTCTGCCCGCCGTGAAGTATGAATTTTGTGGAGCATGGCTTCGGCTTCTGCCCACTGCTGTTTTGCTGTTTCCGCTTTCAGCTTAGCACTTTCGTACTGTGATGCCGAAATAGCACCACTGGTATAAAGCTGCTTAAACCGATTGCTATCCATATTGGCATTACGGTACTCTGCCGCCCACCGTTTCACCGTTGCTTGTTGTGCTGTTACTTCTCCCTGCAAATCGGCAAGGATACGATCAATTTTGGACTGCTGCGCCGCAATCTGGTTTGACCGCTCAATCCGCAACTGCTCGACCACGGCTGCTTGTGCCTGGATTTCTCCCTGCTTTGCACCCGCCCTCACTTTGGCTAGCTGAGCCTCCGCTATTCGCACCCGGCTCTGGGCTTGCTCCACGGCTGCTTGATACTTCGCTTGCAGATCCAAAACCGCCAGTACCTGCCCTTCCCTCACTCGATCTCCCCTTGCAACCAGTAGTTTCTCCAAGCGTGCCCCAGCCGTCCCCGCTGGAGCCGCCACCTGCACAATTTCCCCTAATGGCTCCAACCGTCCCAGAGCGCTGACCGTTAATGGTGGTGCAGGTGCTTTCGTTTTTACTTCGCTCGGAGCTGAACTTACCTGAAAATGTCGCACCGCCAGGATCGAACCCACCACTAACATCACTGTCACCAATCCTACCGAAATAGACAGCCAGCGTTGTGGTTTACCTGAACTTGGATTAGAAACCCCACTGCTTATACCTGAGATGTCTTTATGTTTCATTTCATGCTAGTACAGACTGTTAGTGTGTTAGGTTCTTCACCAGATGCAACGCATAAGCATCTTTAGCCCAGTTTAACCAAATAGGTTTTCCACTCGCTGGCGAACGGCTAGTAAAATACCAGGTATATCATTCTTGAGAAAGTGGTTGAATACTGGTGCTGGTATAATTGGCTTAGGCAAAACTGTAAAGTCATAAATAAGTTCAACGCCAGTTTGATATTGCAATGAGCTTATTGTTTCTAAGTGCCACTAACCAGAGAACTCCTTCAAATCTCCCTCAATCAGTTGATAATGAATCTCATGAGGAAACCTTTCCTCTATATCGACAACAGAACGAGCAGATATCTTTATCCCCACCAAGCTCTTAGTCCGAATTTGTTCTAGGCGAATACCTCCCGAGGGATGCTCTAAACGTCGGCTCTCGGTCATGGTGGGCATAAACTCAGGGAAAGATTCATAGTTTGTGATGACTTGCCATACTTGCGCTGCCGAGTAGGGAATCTTGATGTTAGCAAGTATATCGCTCTTCTGTCACTCTGATAGGAGTATAATAGCTAAAAACGACCAAAACCCACTTGCTGTATATGGATGAAGCCCGACCATCTCAACCCACCATCAATTTTATTGATGAATATTGTGCCTCATATAGAAATTTGTTTTCAGATGTGAGGAGTTTTAAGGCTTTTACGTAACTACACGTAGGGATGTTCTCCCCAATCAAACGTAAAACTCGTGCCTGCCATTGCCGAAGTAGTTGGATTAACTAATGAACAATCCTTACATCACTTTTTAACTAAATCTCCTTGGCAAGCTCAACAATTAAGAAATCAAAGGCTATCTTTCACTTTACAAGCCTTAAAAAACAGAAAAATCTTTGTAATTATTGATGAAACCGGAGATAAAAAGAAAGGAAGAAGCACTGATTATGTGAGTCTGCAGTATTTAGGGAAACTCGGAAAGATAGATAACGGAATTGTCGCGGTCACAGCCTGGGGGCTAATTGATAATATCACTCCCCCTACTCTCCTGATTTTAATCCCATTAAACACTGGTGGTCACAATTAAAATCTTTTTTACGCCAGTTTTCTCCCATTACTGCCCAAATGGTTGATATTCTTATAAGCATTGCACGCTTATTTGGTAAATCCTCAGCATTTAAAAAACTGGTTTACCAATTGCTGTTACTGTACTAGGACTTACGCATTGACAAAATAACTCTATTGTGTATATCTGGAACAGAGGTGAATTCAATTGCTAAAAAAAACAGGATTGGGTAAAATTGCTCAAGTTATCAGGGGAGAAAAAATATTAGAACCAGAACTAAGCCATCCACCGCACTCTGCGACCTGTCCAAGTACACATATTTTCTTTTAGCGGAGTCTAAATATTCAGGTTGCTGTCGGCTATCCTCCATTTTAGATGGACTATCTCACGATAGTATTAACCGTTTTTTGTTAAGAGAAAGGTATGAACCAAAAGATTTATTTGATGAACTCAAACCACATATTGAGTTAATAGGCGGGACATTAAGTGTGGATGACACAGTTATTGAAAAGCCTTATAGTGACCCCAATTTAACAGAATTTATTGGATATTTTTGGTCAGGTAATCAGCACCGTCCGGTAAAAGGAATTAATCTGATTACATTGTATTACACCGAGAGCAATGGTAAGTCTGTACCCGTAAATTATCGGATATATAACAAACCGGAGGGAAAAACTAAAAATTATTATTTTCGGGAAATGATTGCGGAAGTGTTGTTGTGGGGATTACAGCCACAGATGGTGACAGGAGATAGTTGGTATTCCAGTAAAGAAAACTTGAATTTTTTGAGAGACCAAAAACTAGGTTTTATGATGGGGATAGCCAAAAACCGCCAAGTGGCTTGGATTCCAGGGAAATATACGGCTGTGAAAAATCTCGAAATTCCCCCGAGCGGGCAAGTTGTTCATCTCAAAAAAATCGGGCAAGTGAAAGTATTTCAGAAGAAGTTCAAAAACGACACAGAGAGATACTATATCATGTTTTGGCCTGATATCAAAGATACTGAAGTTATAACTAGAAGTGATTTTCTGACCACACATTCGATACATTGGGGAATTGAATGTTACCACAGAGCTATCAAACAACTTTGTGGGATTAAAAAATTTATGGTGAGAAGTTCTCCGGCTATTGTCACCCATTTTTTCTGTTCAATTCGGGCTTTTGTCCAATTAGAATTGATGAGGGCAGAGGCATTGATTGATAATTGGTATGAAATTCAAAGAAATTTATCGTTAGAAGTAGCCCGTGATTTTATTCTCCATTACCTGAATCAAAAAGTAGGTCTAAAAGCTGAATATTAACTAACCGCTAAGTTCCTATTAATATCCTCGCAAAAACTCTGCATTTAAGGGCTTTTTGCAATTGTTTGTGATGGTCCAAACTTTATCTGCCAAAGGAATTCCGTAATTTTAGCACTTGGTTCACATTTGGGCAGACTTGTCAATGCGTAAGTCCTATGTACTTCATAATCCTGCAATAGGCTGTATCCCTCTTCTGTCACTCTGGGAAAATAAAAGTGAGAGCAAAATTTTTAACCGTAGATAGAGCGGGGATTTGAGCGTTTATTTTCTAACAGAATGGCGGAAATCAAGATTTTTGATAAAAGTCTTATGCTCTAAGCATCCCGGATTATTTTCTGCCGAAATGACAGAAGAGGGGTATTTCCGATTCCGCAATTATCTTTGGGATTTCCTCGGCTGATTTCTTTGATGAATTTCTTTCCTAGTCCTATTACTAAAAAGACTTTTACCCCTGATTTCCTATTTTCCTCTGCTTAGAGTGACAGAAGATCGTAAAAAATTGGGTTCTTATTTTTATTTTCCCACAGTGACAAAAGAAGGGTATTTCCAGGGATTCAGCCCCCTAAACCACTTTGACTATCTGGTTCCTCTAGCTCATAATCCCTACTCCTCGCCTCTATCCGATCTAGCTGCTCTGCAACCACTGCCCAAAAATCAATATCTTCAGAGGAAATATCCTGAGCTAAAATCAAATCTTCTCCGCGAACCTTGATTAACTCCCCTCGGACAGAAACAGTCAGAGAAGACACCAAAACCCCTTCCGACTCTCTCACGATAAGATCGTACAAATCTCCTACCCGAACGCGAGTGTACTCATCAGTCTCTTCCACGCGCTCGGGAGCACGATCGAGTAAATACTCAAAAGCTCTTTGAGCCGTTGGTAGGATAGACTCAGCCATTTTTACCTGCTGAATATCCATTGTCGGTGCTGGCGGTACTGAATCAGGATTCAAATCGCCTGCTGGCGGGTTCGGAATTATCGGCTCTAACCAATTCGAGAATATAGCCAAATCCTCTGAGTTTTCTTTAACAGTTGCACCCAATACCTCTGCATCGCCATAAGATAGAGCGCTTTGCACTTCACCCTCTAAAGTAATCCGTAGGACGATGTGGCTGTCTCGATCTGAAATCACCCTGATTGTTTCACCCTCCTCTAAAAATGCTGTCCAATCTTCTATAACTTTGCGTTTCCCTAGTTTCAACTGTTGGCAGCCATCTAATAAAGTCCTAGATAGCAAATTCTCTAGCTCTAAACGCTCTTCTTCTGGCAGCTTTACTACCTCTTCTGTAAACTGTTCTCCTACTCCCTCTTCACTTTCATTCTGGTATTTCAAAATAGCCGGATTGCTTAAAGCAAGAGGTACGATTAGTTCGCTAGAATCAGAGCGATCGCTCTTCAACTCTTGCTCCTGTTCAGCTTCTAAAGTTCCTGTTTTTGTCGATCGCGAATCAGTTTCATCACCCTCTCCTTCACTGCCCAGCGTCCCAACTTGATTGTCGCCATCTACTTGGGACAGCTCGACAAGCAAATTTTGTTTTGGTTGCCAATCTTGCCTTTTTGAGGAAGATAAGCCTTTAAGCTCAAGAACTCGGCGTTCGCAATCTTTGTTTAATTCGATGAAATTGGCGGCATTAGTTTTTACCAGACTGATTTGAGCATAGGCATATTTCTCACCTGCTAAGGACAGAGCAAAATCAATAGCAGCGAGGCAGCCGTGATAGAAATCTTGAGTCTCGCCGATGCAGACACAATCTTCTATATCTGGTCCGCAATCGGTTTCTCTTCCAATTTGTCTGAGTTGAGAAATAGATCTAACAGGCAACCTAGAAATGGATAGCTTACAATCACCTTCTACTGAACTTGAACTTAAACTTTGTTGGAATGAGTTATCTTCTTCATCATTGATAAAAGTTGCTATTTTAGCTTCTAAAAGGCTAAGCGTTTGTACTCCGCTTTCTTCGTCTATTAATTTAACTGCCCCATCCAATCCCGCCAGCAATCCCTGGTAAAAATCTTGAGTTTCTCCAGCTATTGCTTGGTCAGTTGCTATCTTCTCAAAAAAAGCCAGCCCTATTTGTTTTAGCCTCAAGATATAGTCAGGGGAAAATCTCTGTATGGTGTCTAAAAACATAAGTGTTCCGCCATCTAAAAGCGCGTCGATCTTTTAGCAACCAACCTATCATGCGCTCTTGTCGCTCTCGGTACACCTTCAGTTGTAACTAACTTTAGTTCTCAAGGCATAGAACATTGAACCAGTAATTGTTTTATCAAAAAGTATTGTCCGGAAATAAGCCATTGAACAAATGCCTTTTCCCTATTGCTATAACTAGCTGGAATTACAAAAAACAACAGCCACTCGGACGATAGTTTTGCCTCTCGATCTCGTTTTAATAGTCCGCAAGATTAAGTTTGCCGATGACTTTTGAGGTGGGAAATTAGGAGGGACGGCGGATTGAGTTTACAGCCTTTAGCTTTTAGCTTTAAGCAATAACTTTACTGTTAATAGGAGAACGGCGTTCCCATGCATTTTAACTATCAATACAGCTCTAGACAGCCTGCACCCGTCGCCGATCCGCTGCGGCACAGCAGGAGGCACATACTAGCATCCGTCCTATTGCTACTGGACAGCGATCGCGCTCTTGCCGACTGGTCTCTCCCCCAACTGCCCCACGTATCAGGGTTTACCTACAAAGGAAATCGCTTTTTGGTAGCAACTGACAAAGAGGCTGAGCAGATAGTTTGGGGGTGGATCGAGAATAATTTATGGGCAGTAACCAATACTGATGAAGATATTGAGTTGCTACTTCAGCACTTGCAAATTTCCCCATCTCTAGTTGAAGCATTTAATGGACAAGCTGCTATCCATTACCTTCGGACAGTTCATCCTAAAAAATTTTGCAGGCTTCTGTCTCCTGCCATAGCCAATCCCACTCAGTTTGTGCAAGCTCTGTTTAAGAACCGCAGCAGATCGCGACTCATTAAACGCGCCATTTGTGAATCAGCCCAGTTCTCGCCTCTGGCTTGGGCAGAAGTGGAACGGGCTGGATATCTCATTTACTGCATTATTAATCAACCAGAGATACTTCCTGGCTCGCTCAAACTAACAATCAACTATCCTTATTCCTACAAGTCAATGAAAGAGCGAGCAAAGAAGTATTTAGCGTCACCTGCTAGCATTCATGAACGCGACCGCATTGCCGTTGTCTTTCACAGCAACGGCATGGTCACTGTTGCCAATTGCCTTTGGGAGTGGGAAAAAATAAAAAAATTCCTAATGCACCTTCAGAGATATCGCCTTGATATGAGAGTATAACTATAGTTTTTCTACAAAACGGTCTGGGGATAGTGAGGACTCATGCCTAAAGTACAGACATTCCCAAACTTCAACAAAAATGCAAATATGCTTACAGTTTTAACCGCCACCTCCTTTTGCACTCCGTTTTGGAACTATGGTGGCACGCTACCGGAGGGCAATTCATGACAAAGATAATCTCGCTGTTCAACCAAGCCGGCGGTGTGGGGAAAACCACGATCGCGCTCAATCTCGGCTACCACCTCTCCTTACGAGGCCACAAGGTTCTTCTCATCGATATCGATCCTCAAGGTTCTCTAACGCTCTTCATGGGGGTTGACTCTCAGAATTTGGATAAAACTGTGTTTGATGCCATTGTCAATGAGGAACCTCTTTCCATCCAGACGGGCATTCACGGTATGGATTTGGCTCCTACCAGCATCAACCTCAGCGCGGCTGAAATTCAACTGGTTAACATGGATTTTCGGGAAGTTCGCCTCAGAGATGCGATCGCCCCAATTCAAGACAACTACGATTTCATCCTCATAGATTGCCCTCCCAGTTTAGGGTTGCTCAGCTATATCAGCCTGGTAGCCGCTACTCACGTCTTAGTCCCCGTTGAGACTCACTACAAAGCCTTTGAGGGCACCAACCTCCTGTTGCAAACAGTAGCGAGAATCAGAAAGAAAGGAAACCGCTCTTTGCAGATAGCTGGTTTTGTTCCCTCTCGCTATGCTGCTGCCAACTCTCAGGACAAGCGGACTCTCAAAGCCATAAACGAGCAGTTTACGACCTTTGGGCCCGTTTACACTCCCATCCCGCGCATAACTGCTTTCGCGGATGCTTCCGAGAAACAAGTCCCGCTTGCTGTTTACGAACCTAAAAATCCCGTCGTCAAAATATTAAACCAGCTATCCGCCAAGATGGAGAAACTCAATGTCAAGTAAGAATGACCAGCCCTATAAAGGTAAGGCCAATTTGAGCGTTTTGTTTGGAGATGATGAAGTAGCAGAACCAACGGCAGAAAAACAGCTCTCAATAGAGTCGATCGAGCTTCCATCTTCTCAACCTCGCCGATACTTCGACTCCCAAGCTATGCAGGCTTTGGTTCAGTCAGTAAAAACTGATGGAATTCTCCAACCTCTGTTAGTCCGTCCTTTGGGAGAGGAAAAATACGAGCTAGTAGCAGGCGAAAGGCGGTATAGAGCTGCAAAGGAAGTGGGATTGACAGAAGTCCCTGTTATCATTCGGGACTTGACACAACAGCAAGCTCTGCGCGTTGCATTAGTTGAGAACCTCCAGCGGGAAGACCTCAACCCAGTCGAAGAAACGGAGGGGATATTGCAACTGCTCTCTCATTACCTTGAATACGATCTAGAAGAGGTGGTACGGCTGCTCTACCGGATGCAAAATGACGTACAGAGGATGAATGATAACGTTATCATTCATCATGAAACGCAAATAGTCGTCAATGTTTTTAGCGAATTGGGGCGGATGTCATGGGAGTCTTTCGTCAGCAATAGACTGGGACTGCTGAAGCTGCCGTCAGACATCCAAGAAGCCCTCCGCCGAGGTCAGATCGAGTATACCAAGGCGCGAGCGATCGCCAAAGTTAAAGACGAGCAGGCAAGAAAGTCGCTTCTGGAAGCGGCGATCGCTGAATGTCTATCTTTAACTCAGATTAAAGAACGCATCGCGGATTTAAAGGCAGGTACATCGTCCGAAGAACCGGAAGAAAATCTGAAAACCAAAATAAAGGGAGCTTTAACAAAAGCGAATAAGTCCAAAGCTTGGAGCGATCCAAAAAAGCAGAAGCGCCTCCAAAAAATTCTAATAGAGCTAGAATCCCTCTTAGTAGATTAGAAAAAACAAGGGCAACGCCGCATTCTGCCTAATCCGTGCAACCGGATTCGAGAGAAGAAGTTCCGGGATTGAAGGCATGGTCGTACCCATTAAAAGACAGAAGCGTTCGGACACTTCTGAGGAATTAAATATGCGGCTTCTACCGGACGCTTTCATACAACAAAGACAAGGGGGTTAAGATATTCCAAGTTGCTGAAACGATTGGTTCTAGTTGGTTTTTTCCCTAGTCCCTAGTAAGAGATCCCCTAATCCCTAGCTATACTTCGGGCGAGCGGCGCGATCGCGCGGAGTACAGGGCTTGATATTATTTCTGTCCTGGCTGTTGGGAGGCAAAGTTTAAGTTTTTGTCAAGGATGCCCTCTTAATCGAGAGAACATTCTTTTTTGGCTATCGGTGTGATACAGGCGATCGCGCACGGGACGGCACAACTGTTTCTGTAAAAAGAAAAGTCGCGCACGCTAACAATTCTAACCAAGAGTGGCAGTGAAGGAGAAATTATTAACTTTGCGACAGTGAATGAGAAATCAGCTTTTAGGTAGAATTCGATCAAGGTTGGCAGTTGATAGGTTAGAGACATAGAGATGAAACCGAAAAAAGCAAACTCAAACCCTGTTTGGCTTATGCTGACAGTCATGCCACAAAGTCACACTCTTTCAAACCACAGCCGACTTTCACTGCCGGCAAAGTATCAAACCGTGTTAGACTGTTTTTTGGCAGATTTTCAAAAGTCGCTAAATGCTTTAGCCCGCGCTTGGAACAAGTATCAGCCCAACGATTCGCTCTCAAACGACAGAAAACAAGACTTAGATTGGCTTGAAACGACGCTGCAAGAGTACAAGATTTCCATCCACACTTCAACTAGCAGCCAAGAGTTTTGGAAAGGTTGTAGGGATGGAAAAAAAAGCAGGAGAACAATTTCTGACAAAGGCTCGCCAAACGTCGCACAAACCTTACTCAACGCGACCGCGAATCCGAAAATCCCTCAAATCTACGATCTGGGGTTCCATGTTGGATGGCGGTACGCTCGTCTCAAAGACTACTTGTTGCGAATCAGAAAGCAGCGAAAGTTGGAAGAATCCAAGCAGCTTCAAGATTATCAACAGTTTTTAAGTTTTATCCGCCAAAAGGCTGACTCAGAAGATATGGACTCGTTCGTAAGCTTTGGATGGAGGCGGGAGAGAAATTCAGGGCAATGAGAGATAAACGCAGTAAAATCTTGGCGGTTGATGATACGACTGACAACTTATTTATTATGCAGGCTATCCTCTCCGAAGAAGGCTACTGCGTCAGTACAAGTTCTAGCGGACTTGATGCTTTAGCTTTAGTTGAGGAGTCGCCCCCAGATTTACTCCTCTTGGATGTAATGATGCCAGAAGTAGACGGTTACGAAGTGACTTACAGAATTCGCTCAAATCCTCAACTTCCCTTTATCCCCATCCTGTTAATTGCGACTGACAACTCAACAACCATAGCAGATGGACTCGACTTGGGGGCTGACGATTTCGTTTGCAAGCCCATCCAAGTAAATGAGTTGCTGGCTCGCGTCCGCAGCCTCCTCCGGCTCAAACATAGTATAGATGCGATGCAGGAAGTGACAAAGGCGCGAGAGGATTTTGTGGCTCGTCTTACCCACGACTTGCGGATTCCCCTAGTCGGCGCTGATAGAATGCTGACCCTACTCCAACGAGGGAAATTCGGTGAACTGCCCGTTCAAGCGGTAGAGGCGATCGCAACCATCGGCAGCAGTAACCAAAATTTGCTTTCGTTAGTCAATACTTTACTGGAAGTTCACCGATTTGAATCTGGTTGCAAAACTCTGGCGCGCGCCCCCTTTGACCTCAAAAAACTGGTCAAAGAAGTCGTTAAGGAACAGGAGGCTGTGGCTATTGATAAAGGACTTGTCCTAACTTTCGACGACTCTGACCCGCAACCACTACGGATTGAAGGCGATCGCCTCGAACTCCGCCGAGTCATCACCAACTTAGTCGGAAATGCCATTAAATTCACCGATTTTGGTTGTGTGAAAATCGTTGTTCGTTCAGATGCCAAGTGGGTAAATATTACCGTAGAAGACACCGGCCCCGGTATCAGAGCCTCAGAACAAGCTTCGCTGTTTGAACGATTCCGCCCCGGAAACCATGCTAGAGCAGGTTGCGGCCTGGGGCTGCACTTGTCTCACCGGATTGTAGAAGCCCACTCTGGCAGTATTGACGTGGCATCAACGGTGGGTCAAGGCAGCACATTTACTGTACGTCTCCCTATCTCGCTCTAAAAATCTTGTTTGGATACAAAAGAGCGCATACGTTCTATTTTGGGCACACTCGTGCCGCTGAATTACAATTGTCCTTTTTTTGAATAAACCAACCATGAATAAAATTAGCGTTGCCTTAATTGAAGACCACCACCTGACAAGGGCTGGAATCAAAGCAGCTTTAGAAGACTGCGAAGAACTCGAATTTATCGGAGAGGCAGCTAACGGTCTGCAAGGGATAACTTTACTGGAGAAAACCCGGCCTGATGTAGCGATCGTTGATATCGGACTACCGGGGTTGGTAGATGGGATTGAATTGACAAAAAGATTCAAAGAATACGTACAAACTTCCAAAGCCCCAAGCGTAGATAACCAACCGAAAGTGTTGATTTTGACGATGCAGGATAACGAAGAATCCGTACTGGCAGCTTTTGCAGCGGGAGCCGACTCTTACTGCATGAAAGATGTCAGTTTTGAAAAGTTAGTGGAAGCTGTTGTTGAGACAAATGCTGGCGAAAACTGGATCGATTCTTCAATTGCTAGAATCGTTTTGGCTCGCATGAATAACCCTTTCAAGGAAGCTGTTAACAAAGCCCCCATTTCCACTGTGTCAATCAATGGAGTTGAGCCAGAGTATAGTCAGTTGTTAATGGCAAACCCTTTAACAGAACGAGAAAAAGAGGTTATAGAGTTGATTGTCGAAGGGTGCAGTAATGAGGAAATTTGCAAGCAGCTATACATTTCCCTCGGTACTGTGAAAACTCATGTGCGTAATATCCTTAATAAGCTGTCTTGCGACGATCGCACTCAAGCTGCTGTCAGAGCCCTTCGCGCGGGTTTAGTTGACTAAATCCGTTTCAAGAGCAACCGCTTGGTGGATAATACAACAGAGACGTTCCAGCAATCTAAGCTATTTAGGCGAGGGTCGCGATTAGAGGAGGTGCAATGCCAGTTAATGCCGACAAACCACACTTGTGGAAACCCGATATTGCCCTGTCGGTAGACTTCTATAACAATTGGTTCATGCAGTTTGCTCCCAAAGCCTACCGCGACACTCGCATTGCTACAACTCAACTTGTTGAATCCGCCTTAGCAGAGACAGCCAATCTGACCAACATCACGTCCGCATTATTGCGACAGCATGCAGAGGTTTTGCCCATTTTACGCATGGCGGCAGCGCCGCCAATTGCGCGCGATCGCCTGATCGGTTTAGCAGGAGTGTCGCAAAACCTGGTCAAAAATATGGAAGAGAACAACGAATTCCGCCGCGGGCAGACATTGCAGCTCTGGATGCTGAACTAACAAAAATCGGCGTTGATGCCATCAAGCGAGTTCTCGCTTCGTCCAGTTGGTCGGTCTCGTCCGTTTCTTCGTCGGCAATATCTCAACGAGTAAGGGTTCAAGTATGTCCCACTCTTTGTCCGTTAAGCTGCTGGAATACGGCAGGGTGGCTGAATTTGGTTTTGGCAATGACTTTACTTCATCACAGTAAAAGATGTCAAATGGGTTCTATAGAACTAGCCCTGTCAAGGTGCAATACGGTTCAGTTAAGAGCAATCTGACTGCTAAAAGATGCCTGTATTTCCCATAAAATCGTAAGGTTAAATTCGTCGGACAGCGTTAACTGAACCGTATTGTGTCAAGGTGTTCCTTATTCAGATACTTTTTCGTTAGTTCTCAACGGCAACGGTCGAGTCGTGAAAAGCTATTAAGCTCAGCCAGTAGACTGATTCCAGTGGCCGTAGCCGTTCTCTTTTACTCGCTCGCGATCGGTATAATTGTCCCAACCAACTTTTACCGATGTTGGTAATGATCGCACCATTGGCAGTATTCTCGCTCGGAGCAGGTAAATGTTAGATGCTGTTTGAGGAGGGGTTAAAAGAAGAGGCGTAGGGGTAAGGATTCTCTTGATATTGTGCGATCGCTGTAATCCGAGAGTGGCGATCGCTTTTTCATGCTAGCGGGACTTAAACAACAAGTTTTAAAACTAAACATCGTCGCCCCAATCTAGGATACACCGACTTTGAAAACACGCCCTAGGGATTCAAGAGACAGCGGATCGTGGTGCCCAGGGTGTTGATTTCTCCTTTTTAGAGGTTCTCAAAAATTTCTTTTCATTCCCCCTTGACACTCCAGTGGACTGGATACTGCAAGATAGGATTAACCCCTCAAAGGAAAGGAAAAATACAACCATGACACTACAGCTAAAAGTCCCTAACATGGCGTGTTCAGCTTGTGGCGAAACAATTACCAAAGCCATCAAGACAGTAGATGCCACCGCAAATGTTCAGGCAGATCCCAAAACCAAACTGGTCAATATCCAAACTCAAGCATCTGAAGCCGCCATTACAGAGGCAATTACAGCGGCAGGTTATCCCGTTACCTGTGACTAAAGATTTCTCAGACCCATTTTAAGGATGAAAATAAGGAGGTTTTGTATGGAAAACGCCACTATGAAACTGCGAGGCATGAGTTGTGCCTCTTGTGCAAGTAACATCGAAGAGGCAATCCGCTCAGTTCCGGGAGTTGAGACGTGCAATGTTAATTTTGGAGCTGAACAAGCCAGCGTTACATATAATCCCAGCCAAACTGATGTAGCAGCGATTCAGGATGCCGTGGATGCGACTGGATATTCTGCTCTGCCGATGCAAGATGATGTACTTGCCCCAGAAGATGATGCAGAACGGCAGGCGCGGCAAAGTGAAAATCAGGACTTGACCCGCAAGGTGTGGGTTAGCGGTATTATCAGTGCCGTTATCGTGATTGGCTCGCTGCCTGCGATGACGGGATTAGCTATTCCCTTTATTCCCATGTGGCTGCACCATCCCTGGCTACAACTTGTACTCACTACTCCAGTATTGTTTTGGGCGGGTAGGTCTTTCTACATCAATGCCTGGAAAGCCTTGAAGCGTCATACGGCGACAATGGATACGCTAGTAGCGATCGGGACAGGGGCAGCTTACCTCTATTCTCTATTTCCCACCTTCTCTCCCCAGTGGTTTATCAGTCAGGGTCTTAAACCAGATGTGTACTTTGAAGCGGCATCTGTAATTATTGCATTGCTCTTGCTAGGACGACTGTTGGAAAACCGCGCTAAGGGACAAACCTCAGAAGCAATTCGTTCTCTTATGGGTTTGCAGGCAAAAACGGCGCGGGTAATTCGTAATGGACAAGAGGTGGACATTCCCATCGCTGAGGTAGTGTTGGGAGATGTCATTCTAGTTCGTCCGGGTGAAAAGATTCCCGTGGATGGCGAGATTATTGATGGGTCCTCAACGATTGATGAGGCAATGGTGACGGGTGAAAGTGTACCCGTGAAAAAGCAGCCTGGTGATGAAGTGATTGGAGCGACTATTAACAAGACTGGAAGCTTCAAATTTCGAGCCACACGAGTGGGTAAAGATACGTTTTTGGCGCAAATCGTTAAACTGGTGCAGCAAGCGCAAGGCTCCAAGGCACCGATTCAGCGATTAGCCGATCGCGTTACGGGATGGTTTGTCCCTGTTGTGATTGCCATTGCGATCGCTACCTTCATCATCTGGTACAACATCATGGGCAACGTCACAATGGCATTGATTACCACCGTGGGCGTGCTGATTATTGCTTGTCCCTGTGCGCTTGGCTTAGCCACGCCAACCTCGATCATGGTGGGTACAGGTAAAGGGGCAGAAAACGGAATTTTGATTAAAGGTGCAGATAGTTTAGAACTAGCGCACAAACTGCAAACTGTTGTTTTAGACAAAACAGGCACGATTACCCAAGGTAAACCCACTGTAACGGACTTTATAACGGTTAATGGTACCGCCAATGGTAACGAGCTAAAACTTCTGCGCCTCGCTGCATCCGTCGAACGGAATTCAGAACATCCTCTGGCAGAAGCGGTGGTGCAATATGCCCAATCTCAAGGAGTGGAGTTGGCGGATTCACGGGAGTTCGAGGCTCACGCAGGCAGTGGTGTGCAAGGGTATGTATCCAATGAATGGGTGCAAATTGGAACTCATCGTTGGATGAACGAATTGGGAATTGATACCAGTAGTTTGCAGCCACCGTGGGATCGATTGGAATATCTCGGAAAGACGGTTATCTGGATTGCCGTAAATGGCAAAGTAGAAGGAATTATGGGCATTGCCGATGCCGTGAAACCATCTTCTGTTGTCGCGATTCGTGCCTTACAAAAGATGGGATTAGAAGTGGTAATGCTAACAGGTGATAACCGTCGCACGGCGGAAGTCATAGCGCGGGAAGTCGGCATCAAACGAGTTATTGCAGAAGTTCGTCCCGATCAAAAAGCCGCTCAAATCGAAAATCTTCAGGCCGAGGGAAAAATTGTCGCAATGGTGGGGGATGGAATCAATGATGCACCTGCACTTGCTCAAGCTGACGTAGGCATGGCAATTGGCACAGGAACAGATGTCGCGATCGCAGCTAGCGATATCACTCTAATTTCTGGTGACTTACAAGGCATTGTTACTGCCATCCAACTGTCTCGCGCTACGATCCAAAACATCAAACAAAATCTGTTTTTTGCCTTTGTCTACAATGTGGCAGGCATTCCGATCGCCGCCGGAATTCTTTTCCCGATTTTTGGATGGCTCCTCAATCCAATTATTGCCGGGGCAGCAATGGCATTTAGTTCCGTTTCTGTAGTAACAAATGCGTTGCGTCTCCGTAACTTTCGACCAAAAAATGTTGGCTAATTTGATTCTTGCTTAAGAGGGAATAATGATGAACAAGCAACTTACATTTCTAGGAACATTAGCAGGATTTGGATTTCTGCTTGGGGTAATTTCCGGTTCAATTTTTGGAGTGTTAACGTAGCCTATTTTTGCACTCTGATGAATCAATACTCCGGACAGTTTTTGGAACGAGACTACAAGCTTTACAGCGCAAGGATCATAAATAAAGTCCAATTAAATGCAACTTGCGGGGTGGAGCTGACATTGATTTAATTATCCACAGTGGCTCAAAGTCCTACAGAATAAGCCATTGGGCTATATAAAAACTGTCCGAACTATTGATGAATGAAACATTGAACGATAGCACGGGTTTTGTCAATTACGAAGGAAATTTACTAAATACCTTTGTTCAAAACCCGCTCTTACTCCCATAATCTTGTGTATTTTTTAGGAGGTTTTAAAATGCTTGGCAGAACAAAAATTATCGGTACTATTGCTAGTCTCGGGGTTGTACTAGGAATGTTATCTGGTGAAGGAATAGCGCAAAATACCCATGAAACACACCCAACTCAAACACAGCAAAGAAGTCAGTTTCATCGCATTGAACAACCCTTAAGTAACAAGATTTTAGTTACTCTGGCTGGAATGGGATTAATTAGTTTAGAACTTTGGTGGTTTCTCCTTAGCAAACCCCAATCTCAGAAAGCAGTTACAGCCAGTGGAGGAATTCAAGAAGTAACCGTCACCGTTGATGGTGGCTATGAACCCAGCCGCATTGTTGTGCAAGCTGGACAACCCGTGCGTCTTAACTTTCACCGCCAAGATCCTAGCAGTTGTTTGGAACAAGTCTTAATTCCAGATTTTCATATTGCAGCAGATTTGCATCTGAATCAAGTAACCTCTGTTGAATTCACACCTAAAAAAGCTGGCAGTTATGTCTTTAGCTGTGGCATGAATATGTTTCGAGGCGAAATTATCGCCGCCGAAGACCAACAACTTGAATCAACGGGGTTCGAGGAACCTCAAACACTAACAGAATCCCAGTTCAATTCATCCATGTCAACACATCAGCCTGAAACAATAATTGACGCTGAAGCTATGCAAATCAATCCAACTGTTGACCAGGGCATCCAGAAAGGGACTATCATTGTTAACAAAGGCTACACGCCCAATCATCTGGTAGTTAAAGCAGGTAAACCCGTTCAACTCCACTTTTTACGTGAAACTTCTAGTGGTTGTTTAGCGAAAGTGCTGATTCCAGATTTTGGCATTGCTACCGATTTGTCTTTGAATCAAGTAACAACCATTGAATTCACTCCCGAAGACGTAGGAAACCACACTTTTAGTTGTGGCATGAATATGTTTCGCGGTACCATAGAAGTGCAAGCCGCTAACGTCTCTGACCCAGATGAAATGGCTGCTCAAGCCTTAAATAACTGACCGTCAACCAAGTGCGATCGCTCGAATGGTTTGTCCAGACGCCTACTGCTACCCAAAGTTGCGACATTCAGGCGATCGTCACTCTGTCATTCAAAAAAATGTCTAGCCCCTCTTGACTCTCCATCCCACTGGATAGTTTATCATAAGCTTAGAGTTGGATTCAATAGAGGAAATGAGTATGTTAGTCCAAGAAAAGCAAAAACTCATTGGTTTAGTTGCGAAGGAAAGCGGCGTACCGATCAAAACCATTCGCTACTATGAGGAACTCGGTTTAATCAAGGCATCAGGCAGAACCGAGGGGAAATATAGATTATTTAATTCTGATATTTTGAATCGGCTAAGCTTTATTAAACGCGCCCAAACTTTGGGATTAACTTTAGCCGAGATTCAAGAATTATTGACGGTTCACGATGGGGGAGAGTTGCCTTGTGAACACATCAAAGTCCAGTTGCAAGATAAACTGCTCGCTATCGAGCTACAAATTCAGCAACTACTTCTCCTCAAACTAGAGTTGGAAGGATTACTTTCAGGTTCGCCCACCTTACTAGAAAAGGTTGATTCCATCATTTGTCCTCTGATTCAAAAAAAGTAAATTCTTCTATAACTTAATTGTTTCGATCGGTGTGTCAACGGAGGTTATAGAAGTTGACACACTGGTTCTTTATCAAAAAATAATATCGCTCAAGACAACGGCCCCATACACTGATTAAGGCAAGTTCAACAGTTATGGTCAAGAAAAAATCAGGGTTTATATATTTTCTGCCTGCCTAAATATTAGAGTTGCAACACATTAAAAAAGATGAATTAGCAGGGCAAATATTTGACAATGAGCTAGAGCTTGCCTACGCCGTAATTCAGGGAGTAGAAGTTAGATAGAGGAGAAAGAAAAACTACCGTACCAACGTGTTAAATTTAAATCCAATCACCACACTTAATGTTTCGTTACATAAAGATAATTTTTCCCGCCTACCTACTTATATATCGGTGTATTCTGAAAAAATTTGTCAAAAATTTTTCGCTACCCCTTGACTCTCCAGTCGAATAGAGAATTTAAGCTGTTATTAGGTTGAGTAAATTCACGATTGATTTACTCAACAAACTTCACCCATTAATCACCATCGATTAGAAATTGAAGGCTATGGTACTGCAACTAACTGTTCCTAAACTGGCTTGTTCCGCTTGCGTGAATGCTATCACCAAAGTTATTCAAACGCTTGATTCTACTGCCTCGGTTCAAGCCAATCCAAAAACCAAACTTGTCAGCATAGAAACTCAAGCCTCCGAAACAGCAATCAAAGAAGCAATAGCTGCGGCTGGCTATCCATCCGTGTAAACCTTTTAGTTTTTTTCCTGCCAGCGGTTAGCTTTTGGCTAGCCGCCAATCCTAAATATTCATCTTAACGGTGGAGTTTATCAGTAGTTTAGAGGATTCATTTACAAGAATGCCCTTAACTAAAAACTCCAAACGAGAACAGCAAAGTCTGAACCCCTGATAAATCGACAACCTCAAGTTTACTAACTGGAGAAAACAATGAAGCCATTTTTAACTGCAATTGCTATTACTTCAACTCTCATCCTAGCTCAAGGTTGCTTCTCACCCTCAAGCACGAAATCTGGCGAAACATCAACTTCTTCTGCCTCACAAGTGGCAAATACAAGTTCTCACGAGGGTCATGTAATGGATAATGTCCAGACATCAGGAGCTAATAAAAATCTTCATGAGGGTCATAATATGGAGGATTCCAAAACCCATGACGCGGGAGAACAACATCATCATGGTAATCATTCAGGGCATTCCGATGCCGAGCCTGCAAATGCTATTGCTAAGCTGACAGTTCCCTCCTATATCGCGCCAAAAACTCCCGTACCTTTGGTAATTGAAGTTCAAAACAAAGAGGGAAAGTCTATTTCTGATTTTGATAAATTCCAAGAACAATTAATGCACCTGATTGTCGTTAGCGATGACCTCCAATATTTCAATCATATTCACCCCACCTATAAAGGAAATGGACGCTTTGAAGTTCAAACTGATTTTCCCGGCTCAGGTGGTTACACGCTGTTCAGTGATTACAAATCAGCCGAAAATTCAGAACAAATTTCTGTTTTAAAAATGCAAGTTCCTGGTCAACTTTTAGCTCCGTCAAAAGTTGACATGGCTACCACAAAAACTTTGGGAAATACTAAGGCTAACCTCACGTTTTCTCAACCTCAAATAAAAGCAGGACAAGGAGTTAACTTAATTTTCAATTTGCAAGATGCTAGTAGCAACCAACCGCTGAAGGATTTACAGCCCTATTTAGGGGAAAGAGGACACTTAGTTATCCTCAAGCAGTCATCACCGTTGACAAAGGCCGACTATATTCATGCTCATGGCTTGAAAGATACTCCAGCAGGAGAGGTTCACTTTATGACCAGTTTCCCCCAACCAGGAAAATATAAGCTTTGGGGGCAGTTCAATCGTAATGGTCAAATTGTCACGGCTGATTTTTGGGTAAACGTGGAATAGTTATACTCGCATTTTTCGTTTCTGAAGCAGAGAAACAGATTTTTGTTTCAAATGCTTGATTTCTAAACATTTTGCTATCAGCTAACTACTGGTGGCTGATAGCAAAACTCCTTGGCGATAAATCATGAGTAAACTATGGGGTAGTCATGCAGAGTAATGATATCGTTTTCTTATGCAAGAATTATAGTGATGTACAAAGTTAAAAATTGCTCTAATATGGTTTTGCAGTTTTTTTGAGAAAGGCAAGGTTTTACGAACTAAACGATAAATTCCCTGCCGTAAAGTATTATTAAGTCTTTCAATATGACTGGTTTTTTCCGATTATTTACCTACAGCTTGATGTCTTTTAAAAGGTAGCACTTCTGAATAAGATTCCCAAAAATCAGTATAACAAACAGCACATTGTCTATAGACAGGAGGTAAAGATTGCCAGAGCTTGGACGCAGACTTTTTTGACCGGTCTCCAATATAAAGTCCAACAATTTCACGGGTCTTTTGATCTAAAGCTATCCAGAGCAATTGCTTTTTTCGCTTGTTTTTGACAAATGACCACATTTCATCTAGCTGTAAAGTCAACTGACATGAAGGTTTTTTCATCACCAAAATTTCCCCAGAATTTTCGGCATACTTTTTATTTACATAATTCTGAAGCCATCGAATGGATACCCCCGTAGCTATAGCAATTCCTGCTCGAGAAATTTTTTCTAAAATCTGGCGCTCAATTAAGGCTTTAGTATAGGAGTGAAATCTGCTTATATTGAGAATTTTTAATAAACTGACGGCTACAAATTTTACATTTAAATCGCTGTTTCCCGTAATAAGTCTTTCCATTTTTAATACAAAAATCGCTTTGACAATTAGGACATTCCATACTTTTACCTCGAAAATTTATGTTGATTTAATATTAAACCATTACTGTGCATTACTACCCGGATATTTTCAAACTATCTTTTTCACGAGCTTTAAAACTTGAAGCATACCAAACTAGCAGTAAAATGGTAATTACAGGAAGAAATACTATACACGTCAGCAGCAAGATGAACGAAATAATTATCAGTAGAACTTGGAAAAGTTAGCTAATTTCTAGGTAAAGTCACACCAGTGTTCAATCCTTAAATTTACGATACTCTGGCGATTCTACCCAAATTGTACAGAATCCCGAAATAGCTGGCCTTCCCGCCACTTCCAAAGTCACCCCCAGACGCTTGACATCCTTTTTACATTCCAGATCAGTAAGACTATCCGAATTCCACCTCATCAAATTCCGAGCAAACTTCCCCTCAGCACTTGTTGCCCACCGCAAAGTCTCCGCCTGCTCCTGAGTTAAAGAAACTGCTTCCCCCGGTGCAAACCCTCCTTGCGACCAAAGTAAACCCATCCACCCCATCACAGCACCGGCACCTAACGCCACCAACAGGATACCCGCAGCCGGTATCAAAGCAAGAGCCGATGTCCTCCACCGAGTCAACTCCGTCTGACGCACCAGAGAATTAACAGCCTCAGCAATTTGTCCCTCTTGCTTCTCTACCGCCACCCGTTCGTAACTCGCCAAAGTCTTGTTAATCCGCCCCACCCACCGATCGAACGCTAACTCAAAATCCTCTGGTTTTGGACTCTCTTGAATCAGCACTTCCAATCGGCCAGCAGCCAACAAAATCAGAAAAATCGGGTCAGTTGGCTCAATTTTTCCCTTAAAAGCCAACTCCAAAACTTTGCGCCTGTACTCCTCAGATTGCCCCTCTAAAGCAATATCAAGCAAAGATTTAGTATCAACAGCACCATAACTCACGGCAACATCCCCGTAGTTTCAAACGCTTCATAAGCTGACAACATAAACGACTTAATCCGCTGTCGGCCCAACACACCGAGTTCCTGGCTATTCCTTGCCAAATCAAAAGTTATCCCCCGAGCATCTATCGCATTCCTTTCCCGCGAATAAAACTTAGGGAAATCAATCACCTTCACCTCATACTTTTTAATCGCATTCTGCACCTCCTCCATCTCTTCCACAGAACTCCAATCATCCTCCAATCCCAAATTGCGGACGAGGACGTGAGCAATCTTATTGTCAAAATGCTTAACTGACTTCAAAAAGAGCTGCACGCTATCGTAGCCCCCCGTGCAAATAAACCACTTGCAAAAACTAATGCGAGACTGCTTCCCCAACTCAATTAAATTGTTTCTTCCCATCCACTTAGTTACCAAAGGATAAACTTGAGCCGGTAAATTGACAATTACGCTCTTCTCAAACGCCAATTCAAAAATCCGATCCGCTTCGTAAAACTTCTTCTCGTCCTCGCTAAACAGAGCTTCACGGCATACGCTTTCATAGATTCGAGATACATCAGGATTAGAGCGATCGGTATCTACGGCAAAAAATGGGAAATTCTTGTCCAAGAAATACTGAATCAAAACCCTAGCAAATAAGCTCTTGCCAACCCCGCCTTTCTCTCCATCAATCAGATGAATTTTAGTAGCTGGTTTTTCAACCTTCTCTAACCCGCACTCTTTGAAACCATTCGAGTTTTCTATCGCTGTATCCATACCTGAATCTCCTCCTTCATCTACCTGTTTAACCACAGAATCTGTTAGTTGCACTTGATATTTCGAGTTTCTACTTCTACTTGCCATGTCGAACTGTCCTATTTCAGCTTGATTTCCTAACACAAATACAGTTATTTCTGCTTTTTAGGGATAGCTAATAACTGCCCAACCAGCTAGAAGATTTGCCTAATATATAAATTCGCAAATCCCATACAATGACTAGCATACCTGTATTTGCAGAGGTAATTATGGTCAAATTTCGCTCAATAATTGAAGCTCATTCATGCGAATCCTGAATCATCGAAATCCTCGCCACCCTCTAATTCAAAGAAGTCATCCGCAGTCAATCCGCTACGAGTGGAATGGTTAGGAGGCGTCAAGCTTTCCACACCGTAAACCAGAGAACGGTCTGCCTCCTCAATGCCAGCAGGTACTTCTCGCGAAGATGGTATTTGGGAAATAGGCATTCCCCCTATATTAGTAGGAGGATATTCAATCCCGCCTCGCTCGCGCAAATAGAGAGCGTGCTTTTCCAGAGCATAGACGGCATTTCTAAATAACCGCCCTAAAATAACTGGATCGATATTCTCTTTTTCCAGATATGCTAGCGGCAGCCAGTAAGGTCGCAGAGATTGGAGAATCATTTCTCTCGAAGGCAGCAATAAATTACCTTTAATATAGGACATCAAAACTCCATCATCAGTAGATTTTAAAGGCTGATAGCGCCACAAAAAATCAACCCTTTCTTTTTCCTTAGCCACGACCAACTATCTCCTGTAAAACGGAACCTTTTGACCCACAAACAGCGGATTCTGTGACCTGAGAAGTGAACTGCTTTTTCAAATTAGCCTTGAAATACGAAAACATCCCATAGACATCATTGAGCCGATTTTCAAACCCTTTCTTTTCCAAAATAGGTGGCATAGCAATTTCGGCATTCCAAATAATTGGGAAGCGATCGTAATGTTCGTTTAACTCCTTGCGGAGATAATCAGCCGTCCCACCGCAGAACACCAACTCATCGCAATCCGGTGGCAAATTCTCATCCAACCAACTGGTGAGACTCCGCGCATATTCAGGTCGTGCCTCTTTGATTGCTGCTATCATCTGCTGCACTTCTTCAGCCCGCCCTTGCTTAGTCGTGCTGCGAGCCAACCGCATTAAAGGAGCTGCCTTGAGCTCAGATCCCGCTGCTGCGATCGCCGGAGTCAATCGCTCCGCAGTCTGCCCTGAAGTCCTAGCTACCACCCTCTCCACCATGCGGATGAAGCCCAAATCGCTTGTTTTTCCCGGCCTAACATCTCCCCGCTGAGCCACCAGCAGGCTAGCATTGCGGTAGCCAATCATGGCGATCGCGCACACCCGCTCTTTCAAAACAGAACCAACTTTCTTGTTGTGCATCAGGTAAATACCACCGCCCTCTGGCTTGCAGTTAAACGCCAACAATTCCACGCTCATTGAGCCTGTAGGAGTTTGGTAATCTGCTAAAGCTTCCCGCAGCACCCGCTCGAACCTCCCTCGGTCTTCATATTCCCCCGGTGGCAACAACACGGCGATCGCCGCCGTAAATTTCGCAGGCAAATTCAGCTTTTCCTTAATGGCCCACATCCCAGCCAGAGTTTTGTGCAGCGCCCTCTCGTACTTAAGCTCCGAAAGGCCAGCATTGGCGTGAAACCTCTCTTTCGCCAAATACCCTACTGCCCTGTAATCGTTCCTAAAGGCAACCCAAGCCGTATTCTCAGGCTCGGCTGACCCCAATTGGTCTCTGCCATAAGCCAAAATTGATTCGTGCGGTACAGATACGACCTCCGGTTCCATGCACAGCAGTCGAATTTGATTCTTTGGCCCTGCGTAAAGAATTTTGGTAGCTGACCCCCCGTAATCGCAGGCCGCGATCGCTTGAGGCCAGATGGTTTCGATAGTAGTTTCGCTCATATCGCAGGTCTTCCTAATTGAAGTTTCAAGAGTGGTAAACAAACAGCCCTGTACGGAAAGGACGTGCAGAAATAACCCTTACGCTAAGCCAAGCGTGCCACCTCAAAAGAAGGCTGTAAAACAACAGCTATTCAAGGATTAAAACGCACTTACTACTTATTAACCCCTCCTAAAACCTTCCCTCCCTCAGCCAGTTGTCTGAATCCCAGCATCTACAAAAATCGGACTCACGGCTTAGGCTGGGACAGAGCTTTTGGTAGCAAGCTGTGTCAGAGGTGCGTGCAAACTGCTTTCTCTAACGGGATAGCACCCCTATGAGGAGAGCGCTGCTGCCAGCCTGTCGCTGTTCAATGGAAAATTTTCCATTAGCTATTAGACGGGAAGCCCCGCGCTGTATTGCTTGCAATCAGCATCGGGTACTTCACACAGACATCTCGAAAAAAGATGTAGAGACAAGGGCGATCGCGTATGCAAGCAAAAGTGGAAGAGCACGCATCATTGATTTTCCCAGATGTCTATTGGAAATTCCCACGCCTGTTAAGTTCAGCCAAATCTGGCTCTGGGCCACAGTGACAATGGAAAATTTTCCATTGGAAATTCCCACGCCTGTTGAATTCAGCCAAACCTGAGTCTAAGCCCTAGTGGCAAGGGAAAATTTTCCATTGGAAAGACTGACATCGAGTTGCCATGCCTTAAAGCCCCTCCAGGCAACAAGCGAGTGGCAAGTGGCTGAGGCGCGATTGCCCTCCGCGCACGCTACCCGATCGCAGCCGAAGGATAAAGTTCGTTACCCAACACCAAATAGCGAGCAAACTAGCCATGTCGAGATCCAAACGAATCAAAAGAATAACCGTATACCTAACGCCAGAAGAACTTCAACTTGCTGAGACAATGGCTAAAAATCTCCAGGTGAGCATCAGCAGTCTGTTCCGATACCACACTTTTAAACAACAACATCAACCAGCTTTGTGCCAAAAATTAGCCGAACTTAACCTCCGCCTCAAACCGATTGCCCTTGCTACAGAACAAGCATTATGGATGGGGGAAAAAATTACACAGCCAGCCAACTTTGAGGATCTGATTGAGCAAACTTTGGCACTGCTCAAGCAAGTACAGCAACAGCAAATGAACGTACCACTTCTAATGAATTTAAGCGATATTGAGGAAAATTTAGAAGCTCCTAGCGAAAACTTTTAATAAAAACATCCACAAATCATCACTTTTTTACTACACAAGTTTTAAGTTTAGTAAATAATGATTGGCAAGCAGAAAATCGGTAAAACTTTTACCCCATTGCTCAATTACCTCTTCTCCAAAGAAGGAGCTTCACTGATTGGAGGAAATATGGTAGGAGAAAATGTCCAGGAATTAGCTGCTGAGTTTCTGTTCTCCAAACAACTCAACCCTAGAGTTGAAAAACCAGTTTACCATGCGACCTTAAGCGTGCCGGATGGCGAGTATATCCCTGATGCCAAATGGCGGGCGATCGCTCTAGATTACCTAGAAGGAATGGGACTCGATAAAAATCTGTTTGCTATCATCCGCCATACCGACCGCGACCACGACCACATTCACATTGCAGCCAGCCGTATCAAATTGGATGAGCAAGGAACTTGCGTATCAGATAGCTGGAACTATCTACGCAGCGAAAAATTGATTCAAGAATTGGAAGAAAAGTATGACTTGACACCAGCTTCCCGCAGTTTTGATAAAGAACGCCGTTCTCCCACGACTGGCGAACACCGACGGTTAGCAAGAACGGGGGAAATCAGCACGCGGGAACAACTGCAAACAGCACTAGATAGAGCAACCACTGACAGTCCCGCGCTCGCTCTTTTGATTGACCGACTCGTTGAACAAGGCATTAGTGTAAAAATAGAACCTACCCCCGCAGGCGAATTAGGGATTAGCTACAAATTAGGCAATATTGCTTTTAGCGGCACTCATTTAGGCAAAGCTTACACCTTCAAGGGGCTGCAAAAATACAGAGGAGTCACTTACTCTGCTAATACTGACATAAATGTGGAAGCCATTCCCCCATTGCAAGAGCGAGAATTGAACGAAATTTTGGAAACAGAAAACTCTAAACCAAATAGCGACGCGAACAATGATAGTGATGCTGATGACTGTGGCGAAATGAGGAACAGCAGCATCGAAAGCAATTCTTCACCAATATACTGGCAAAGCTACTCTAACATTGACAGGCCAGAGCGAGAAGGAAGCAGCAGGGGGACTTCCTCAGAAACCGACAAAGATTCTCTAATCGCTGAGTCAGAAGATGTAGGCAAACCCGACTCGCCCAACGATCGCGAAACATCGGGGTTCGACTCACTTAACTGGGAGTCTGTACGAAGCAATTTAATAGAAAATGCTTGTCTGCCAGTCGAATTAATCGACCTCCTACACGACAGGGGATGGATAGACGCAGACAGCCTGAACCGCCCTGTATTCCAACTCCGCACTCTTGCAGGAGAGTACAGAGGAACCTGCACCTTAGACGCCAATGGAAAATTTTCCATTGACAGTCATGAGGAAGGCTCACATCAAGGAGGCGACAACAGTGAAAAGGGAGTTTTCTGGATAGCGGTTCAAAACAATATTGAAAGAGCCATTATTGCCAGCAACCCGGTAGAACTCCTGTCTGTAATTGCCTTAGATCCAGATTTCAATAATAGGCCGACTTTATACTTAAGCATTGATGCGGTTTCTTCGCTGCCAACCGGCTTTCTTAAGGAAGTAGAAACTATAGTAGTCGGCTTCAAAGGAGATCGAGACGGCGATCGACTGTCAAAAGAAATTATTGAAACATTCCCTCAATCAAAGCGAATCAATCCAGGCTTTGCCGGCTGGAACGCAATCTTAGCATCTCAAGAGCAAGAAACAGAAAATGGTTTTAACGATCGTGATGAAGCAATCGAGCGCAATTTTGGCGTAATTTTGGATTAATCAAAGCTCACTATTAGTATTCTACGCAGCTTTCATGGGACCAGGAAACGATGACTGAAGTTGGGCGATAAACAAATTGCTTATTGCCCACCCTTTTCGACTTGTTTGAGCAGTAAAACCGTCGCTGCAACCCACCTAAAAACCAAACAATATGCTATTTGGAAAAGAGCTTTTTCCAAACCGGCTTGTCCAAGCCGTGACTCAGACTCTATTATCAGTAGTGTGAAAGAGTGGAAGCGCCACCTTAAAATTATGAATCTACGTCACTTACTTCTCTCGACTGCGCCCTAAATCTTCGTGCAACCAGCGAGAATGGAACTCTGCTTTGTTAGAAGTAATGGAAGGACTAAAAGCAGTGTATCTCCCAATTAAATTCAGCGATTTGCCATTGGTGAAGTGGCTGCTAGCGCAGCATTATGAATGGCTTACTAACAAAAATTTGAATTTGAGAAATTCCCAACTATCATCATGAAACTGCATTCACCCATTTGCGATCTGCCAGGGTTAAACCCAAGCAATTACAAAATGCTAGAAAGGCTGGGCCTTGCAACTGTACGAGACTTACTGCTCTACTTTCCCCGTGATTACATCAAGTATCGGCGAGTAAAAGTTTATCAGTTGAAAGTAGGCGATTCAGTCACGGTTGTAGGTAAGATTCAACATCAGGAAGTAGTGAGTCCGCATAAAAATTCTAGGCTAACAATTCAGACTATTATTGTCAAAGACAAAACCGGTAAAATAGCCTGCAAGCGTTTCTTCAGCCACCCGTACTACCAATCAAAAAAGTGGAGGAACGAGCAAGCCGCCACCTATGTTGCTGGAGGCATTGTTGCTATATCTGGGATAGTCAAAGCCGATCGCTATTGCGGGATGACATTAACTTCCCCTGAAATCCGATTAATCGGTCTAGACGAAGCCAAGGATACGAAAAATTTAATTATCCCAATTTATCCTTTGACAAAGGGAGTTAGCAACGAAATTGTCCAAGATGCAGTAACCTCAGTTTTGGAATCTGCCAAACTGCTAAATGACCCTCTGCCGCAAGAGCTCAGACGAAAATGTGGTTTGATGGATTTACAGGAGGCGATCGCAAACATCCACCAGCCCCCAGACGAAACCAAACTAGAAGCTGCCCGCCGCCGCCTGGTATTTGATGAGTTTTTCTATCTCCAGCTATCGTTTATAGTGCGTCGCCATCGGCTTTTGGCGCGATCGGCTCTTACAAAAATAACTCCTGCTGGCCCTCTAATCCAACAGTTTTACTCTCAACTTCCCTTCTCGCTTACCTCAGCTCAACGTAGGGTCATTAACGACATTCTCAATGACATGACTTCCAAAACGCCGATGAACCGACTGGTACAGGGGGATGTCGGTTCTGGTAAAACAGTTGTTGCTGTCGTTGCTATCCTCGCTGCCATCCAGTCTGGCTACCAAGCGGCACTTATGGCACCTACAGAAGTGCTAGCCCAACAGCATCACAGGAAGATTGCGGCGTGGTTTGAACGCCTTGGCGTTTCTGTTGAATTGCTGACGGGTTCTACCAAAACCGCCAAGCGCAGAGAAATCCACGCCCAATTAGAGACGGGTGAACTTTCACTATTGGTAGGAACTCACGCGCTTCTGCAAGAGAAGGTCAACTTCAACAAACTCGGTCTGGTAGTCATCGATGAACAACACAGATTCGGGGTGCAACAGCGGCAGGATTTACTGAACAAAGGAAATAGACCTCATGTACTGACGATGACCGCGACTCCTATTCCGCGTACTTTAGCACTGACCTTGCACGGGGATTTGGATGTCAGTCAGATTGACGAGTTACCGCCCGGTCGTCAGAAAATTCACACGAAAGTGCTTAATAAAAGCGCTTCAGCATACGATTTAATCAGCCTTGAGGTACTTCGAGGTCGTCAAGCGTACATCATCCTTCCCCTGATCGAAGAATCGGAAAAGCTAGATTTAAGAGCAGCGGTAGCAGAATACGATCGACTCTCAACGGAAATCTTCCCCGAATTTGAGGTAGGATTGCTGCACGGTCGGATGACATCAGCCGAAAAAGATGAAGCCCTCAACTCATTCCGCGACAACAAAACCCAAATCCTCGTTTCTACCACTGTGGTTGAAGTGGGCGTTGACGTTCCCAATGCTACAGTCATTTTAATTGACCATGCCGATCGCTTTGGCTTGGCTCAACTGCACCAATTAAGAGGTCGCGTCGGTCGGGGTTCGCACCCTTCCTATTGTCTGCTGCTCAATACCAGTAAAACAGCAGAAGCCAAAGCACGTCTTGAGGTATTGGAAAAATCCACCGATGGATTCTTTATTTCCGAGATGGATTTGCGACTGCGCGGGCCAGGTGTTGTGATGGGCTATCGCCAGTCGGGAATTTCGGAATTCGCTTTGGCGAATATACTCGATGATGAGGATTTGCTGAATTTAGCTCGTTATATGGCAGTAGCGATCGGCAAAAGTAGCCCGAATTTAGATCGATATCCATTGATGGTTGCAGAACTCACAAGACGGGGTTTGACGAGTTGGGATTGTACTCTTAATTAATAGGTTTGCTTAGAGGATATTAAAAAATTATGGTGAACAGAGTGCCAGCCCGATCGAGTATGTCAATATATTGGCTCACATCACACGGTTTTGCTTCCCTCCTCTCATCAGCAGTTAAATATAGCTTTCTTTAGCTTTTGAAATATCCTCTTAGCTTTTTATAAGAATATTTTTCTACTTAACCTCAAACAATCTATTAACAGAGCTTTTATTTCATAAGATATACTTTTAATTATATAATTGTACTTTATAATTACTATTGAGGTCGTATTTTGAACGGTTATCTTATCTACCATCCATCTCGTACTAAATCAGTATTCGATAGCATCGTAGTTTATCATGATTCTATTGGTGGCAATCAAGATCCTTACATTTGGAATTGTAAATTCCTGCATTCCTATTGTCACATTACACAAATGTCTTCCATAGTAGGTGATATCAATTTTTGGGTCAGTGGCGATACTTTTCCAAATTTCAATAACCTTTATTGTGATTTGGTATTTATTATAAAAGAAAAAACTTATTGGAAAAATGCTAATACTATAGATCGTACCGATGCTATTATTGATACTGATGAAGCATATCTGGATCACTATCGTTGGGCTTGGCAACATCCTTTTAAGCGTCGTCGCAGATTCACCCTTAAAGCTGATCCAGATAACAGCTTTCAGCCACAGAACGCTTTTCAAGAATTAATTGATATTCTTCCTTTTCTGCTCGAACAAGGACTGACCCTACCTGAAATTCGTCGAGGTATGAGAGCGGGCTTTAATTCTAAACCGTTTAGCCTTAATGCTTCTTTGGCAGCTAATCTTTACTCTTGGTTGGATCGAACCGCAGCTATTAAACTTGAGGGAGCTAAGTTACAAAAAATTCGTGAAAACAACCCGCATTTAGCAAGCCTATAAATTTATTGAAAATTTTAGTATAATTCCTTAATTAACAAAAATTATTTCTTATGTAAGAGTTACGAAATTTAGCCTTAGCCATATAAACAGCTTCCTTAACTTTCCATTGTTTTTTGGGCAGTAACTCTTTAACATTTTGTAACTGAACTAATCCTCTATAATCACCTGTAATTTGAGAAACAACTCTAGCGATCGCCTTACAACAACCATCAGGATATTTAACAACTTGCAACTCAGAAAACCGAATCACCACCCAATTTCTTTCTAAGAAAAACTGATTGCGCTGATTATCTTTATTCCTATCCACACAATGATGAGGCTTTCCCGTTCTCCCATCATAAGGTTCATCAATCTCGATATCTATAGCTAAACCAGTCGGTTTATGAACCAAAATAAAGTCAGCGGTGTAACGAAAAGATGTACCGGGTATAGGAAACTCACCACCCATACAGAAGTCATAAAAACCAGAGAAATAACGACATAAGTAAATAAAAAATTGCTTTTCACTTACCCCTTGTTGTACTCCTCCCTTACCCTGACTTGCTGGCGGTTGAACAATCTTTTTCAACAAATTATTAAGCAGCTTAGATCGTTCCTGCAACAGAGAATTATATTGCTCAGTTTCCTTGTGATTTAGCTGCAAGCGACACAATTGATAACTTTCGTATTTGGATAATTGTTGTTGGTAGTCAGCCAGTCGTTGCTTGTAGCGATCGCGCACTTGAAAATCAACAAACCGCAGATAAGAGAAAGTCGCTACTGCACTCACTGAGGAACAGGTCAGCGATGACCAGAAAGCCATAACACTCATGCCAAACAGCCAGTTAACCAACATTACTACCGCAACACTAGCTATCCAAAGTTGAATTACCAGAGAATAACGAGAATTATTGGAAACTGGCGGTCGCGGCGGAAAAGGCATTTTTTTTGTAGAAGAAGCACTTTCTTCCAAAATAGGTATCGGGTTATCCGCGCAGAACTGACGAATGGAATCCGGGAGAAGAATAACTGGGTAAAAGCCTCTTATTTGGCTCATGGTTATGCTTTTTGTAGGCGATATATAAGCTCAGGCTATGTGTATTTTCAGCCTTTAACCTATTAAATATGCGTGTCGTATCACATCATGCCCAGGAATGACAAACTCCTCTACCTAATTTCCGATGTCATCCACTTATAAATGGGCTAACGCCCAGAGAGTGGGGTGGAAATAATAATTTGGTACGCCACTACTTATGCCTACAAATCAGCCCAATAATACACAAAAAATTGCCACAGACCGTCTCAAATCCACGCGGGACAAACTGACTAGAAAAATCAAATTGGCATTGAAGACTGCAACACCAGAAGAAACTCTGGAAGTGTGGATGCTAATGAAACGGCAGGAACTCAAAAGAACGACTCCTGGGTTATCGGAACAGCAGATGGAAAGCGTCGTGCGATCGCTAATCCTAGAACTCGGCTATGACATCATCGCTACCTCAACTGCCTCACCTGCTGCTGCATCGCCAGAACCAGAAGTTCAGACAGATGAAAGCGAAGTGGATGACGCGGATGAGGATAACGATGCTGATTTCACTAACGACGATCTTGAAGGCGACGAAGATAACTTTTCAGAAGAATTATCAGATGTATCTGAAGAAAAACTTCCTTCTCGCAAGCAGCGGGTTCCTGCTTTGAAAAAAGTAGAAAGCTTAAGGGCTTCTACGCGAAATGGAAAGCACTATTAAGCATTGTTGAATTTGAAATCCTAGACGAGGTTTTACACAACCGTGTCCCTACAACAATGTGAAGCTGACGACACAAGAAATACACTCATTTCCTACACTAATACTTCTTTGCTGGGAAGAGTGGATTTCAAATCCGACTCCCTAGAACTTATCCCAGAGACGGAAATTTTGGAAGTAGGCGATGAAAGCATTGACTCTCATAGTTTGGAAGACGAACTCACGCCAGGAACGCTAGACATACTCGCTCGCATTGAAACTTTTGATGAGTATTTTCATTGTTGCGGAAGGTGGTAACTAATGTATTTAGCCAAAGATTTGTTAGCCAGATATTCGATACAAGCAGTCGAACTCTGGAATCAATTGGAAACTGCTGAAACTCCCGAAGAAGAGGAGGCTATTCTCAAAGAAATCTGGGAAAACCAGACAAACCAGGAAATTGCTGCTGACACGCAAGCCGAACTAGCAGATCAACTAGATGCTGAAATTTGTGCCGTCAAAGCACGCTTAAAACACTTAGTAGAACTGCATAATAAGGCAATTGAACGATTGGAACGTTGGCGCAACAGTCTGGATAAAACCCTACTACAATTTCATTCAATGGGAGTAATTCCCACAGAGATTGTGGGGATCTCGCGTCACATCCGACTCAAGGAAAATCCGCCGAGTTGCGAAGTATTAATCAATCCTTGTGAATTGCCAACAGAGTACCGCACGGAAAAGCTAGTCGTTACACCCAACAAACGCAAAATCGTAGCTGATTGGAAACAAGGCATTCCCGTTGATGGCACTCGAATTGAGCGTAAACTCCGAGTTGAATACGGAATAGTACCATCAAATCTGACCTCTGCAACTGAGGTAATTTCTAATCGTGCTGCAGCACCAAATACTCAGGAGAATCATTCAACTATAACACAAAATAGTAGGCGAAAAGAAAAGGCGAGCGCTAAAGGCGTTGATGGTTCTAACAAGAAGATGAAAGCACGAGCCGGCTAGGGGTAAATCTTCAGACAAACAAGCGTGGGAGGTTTAACTAACAGCAGATAGTTGTTATATCGCTATCTGCTAAACCATTTTTTTGAAGTAATTTAGGACAGCTTAATCCATGAATAAACAAAACAACCATTCCTTTGATATTTCAACATTTGACACAATTACCTACCGGATTCATCGAGGGAAACTTGCCATCTTAATTGAGGATGGAGACAATCGCCTCGATATATCGTTTCCCATAAAAGATGGGCGATTATTCGTCCTCCTTGGTTCTATAAGAGCTGCTGTAGCTGAAGCAATGACCGATTACTTGGAAGTAGAAGCCTACGCGGATGAGCCGCTACTATTATTAAGTGGATCTTTGAATAAGTTTAATTAATACCAATAAGGGGGCTAACGCCCATAAGTAGTATGACAAGCTATTAAATAGCATAGCAAAAATGAAATGGTTGACACCAGAAGAGGCAGTCGCGGCTGCTAATTTATCGGTAACGAGCGAAGAGTTAATTGAGTATACAATTCAAGCCGAAGATGAAGAAACAATAGAGGAAAAATTCCAAAAGATTGGACTGCTATTTGACCGCGATCGCTGGCAAGCCAAAAAACATTATCTAGGTCTCCTCTCGCCAGCTAAAGTTAAAAAAACAGTCGCTACTGAATCATCAACCTCTGCAAGCGATTCAGAATCAATAGATGATGATAATTGGGCAGAGGAAGATGAAGAAAATGCTGTCTCTGAAACTGAAGGATCCCACAATTTACAATCCGAACATCAAGAAGAACCTTATATCTTAGAGAAATGTACTGTCGAAGTGCACCTGACATTTAAACCAGATGACGGCCATCCAGACGGACGAATTGTAATTATTTCCGCAAGTAGTCACAGGGACTTTCCAGTTAGCGAAAAGATAAGAGAGTCATCATTGGGAGAATTACCGCCACCTCTCAAAGAACTGCTGAAGGAACTTGTAGCAGATTTTCCTAATTGCCAAGTGCGGCGACAGATTGCTAATGCTCGCAACCAAAAGAAAAGAAGCGCTAACCCAAATAAACCTGGAAGCGAAGCAAGTAGCACCACTACGTCTACAACTTCTACAGAGTCTAAAACTACTGGAACGCAACTGACCTTATTTGGGATTTGAACAACATACCTACTTTTGGGATAAGAAAATGACTTCAAAAAAGAAAGTGCTAATTTCCTTCGAGGGGCAACAGCATCCTGTTGATGAGGAAATAGCAAATGATGATAACGAACTCCGCAAATTGCTCACAACTTATTACCCCGATTGCGCCAACGCCGACATCATTAGAAAACCTGGAGAATTGATTACAGTAGCCAAACGCAACGGCTCTAAAGGAGTAAAATAACCATGAAAATGACTCCTTTAGAATTCCTCATCAATGCACCAGAAGAAGTCAATCCAGCACTATCTATGTGCCGGAAACTACAACGGTTAGAGCTTTCTGGCGAACTCGATAGCGCGACTATGAAAGAAATGGTAAAAGCTATTGACTTAGCTATTTCAAAAGGGACAGACGACGTGAGAGCAGTTGAGCAAACCAAGGAACGACTGTTAAATAGTCGCTCTGTAGCTGGTGCAGTTCCAATGGGGTTTTAATATGGCTGCAATTTGGAATGCTAAATCCGCTCTGCAAATATTACAGCAGTGCCAACCAATCATCGATTTTAAATCAGCAACAGATTATTTGTTAGATAAACTGAACACCTATCAGCTACTCAGTCTTTATCAACAATTGTTTCCTTTGGAATGGGAAAAAAGCCAAGCGGAACTCTACTCGGAAGATGAAAATCACAGTCCCAAGGAATTGGAGTTTATTTCGCTAGTTAACGAACATTTATTTCCGATTGACGACATAATTTTAGAGGGCGCTTATGAAGAGCGCCTCTATCAAATTCCTGTCTCGCCCAAAGGAGTAGATTGGCAAGACCATGAAGAAGGAATTGACGCATTGCGAAGCGGATGGCAGATATTACTGCCGCTTTCGCAGTCAGGTAGATGGTGGTTGGAATCGATAGCAGGTGAGGAAGGGGAATCGTGGTACGAATGCACGTTTGGATACAGCTTGAAAGACATTGCACATCCCGAAAAAACTAACTTCAAACTTCTTAAAAGATTAGCCCGTCGTGTTGCACCTCCTATCAGCGATTTGCCGACAGCATTAGCACTCCTTGACTTGGAAACAGGAAATATTTGGCTAGACCAAAGTGTTTGCTGTGAAAGTTACTGGAATCGCAATTTTGAATCAAGACCCTGGACAATTGAAGACATTAAATTCCTAGCAAGTGAATGGAAGAAAGCCACTCAGCTACTAGATAAAGCCTGCGACTTGATTGACTGGATTGAATCTGAGCCTAACACCAATTTCTCACACCTCTTAGCATTATGGAATCTGACATTACATCTGAAATAATTCGAGAGGTACTGGAGGTAGCCCCCCGAAAATTGTCCACTATTCAAGCCGAACTTCTCTTTATTGAGGGCGGTACTTACATTTTTCACTATCAATCGGGGGACAGTTCCAAGTACAAATGCCTGTCTCCAGCAACTCTGCGAGCAGCTTTTGCCAATACACCCATTGATTCGGGTTGGATAAACCCTGAATCGGGGATAGTACGTTGGGGAACTGGCAGCGCCGGGGAATGGACAATCAAATTCGTGCTACCTCAGAAACACGAAATAAATTTGTTGGAATCAAAGCACTTGGTTTGTTTACCAGCATTGGTGTTCTTGGGGTTGAAATCTGATTACTGGGTTTGGGCAATTAAAGGCTCTAAATTTGACCCGGAAGCAGATGCTTTTCACGTTCCGCTGCCCAACGTCTATTTGCATTCCTATCAACCCTGTGGACGCATCTGCTGGGGAGATAATAAACCGCCTGTAGCTTCGCCCAATACTATAAAAAAAGCTTGGGAATTGTTCATCTCTAGTCCCTTCAACGGACATTTGAGTGACGGCAAATCTAGGACACAACCCAGTGACGTGCGCTTGCAGCTCGAAAAAGTAGTTAAACGTTCATCTTACCCAGTTAAAGATTTAGTCAGCACGAACCAAACAATTGCCAAATTAGTTTCAGCAATAACTGATGATTGAACTACCTAAACTGAATCACTACAACTTAGAATTTGTCGAATATAAGATTGTCAAACTCGGAGACAATCTGCCGTCTCACTCTAGCAGTATGTTCGAGTATCTGATTGGCAGCAATGGCATCTTTGTGAGAGCGGTTAGACTGGGGTTAGAAGTGATAATTCCGGTGGAAATTTTTACCGCGTCAATCAGAGGTTTAGAACCGATTGAGCCTTTAGTCCGATTAACTCCCGGACGAATCCCTCAGCAGATACTCATCCAAATGTGGAAAGAAAGTTGTATCGCCGCGCTTGCAGAACCACCGTTAGAAATCACTTTCCACATTCATCAGGAACAAGGACAATGGCGGCTCGTAATTCCCGAGCAAACGCAAAGTTCTGCTAAATGTAGAGCAATTGAATACGGTTTAGATTCTTCGTACATTAACGCCACTGTAGAGGTACATTCGCACAATCGGATGGCAGCTTTCTTTTCAGGTGCAGATGATGCAGATGAAGGGGGTTTCCGCATTTTCGTAGTTTTAGGGAGAGTGACTGAATCGAGCGCTGAAATTATTTGCCGCGTGGGAGTTTATCGACAGTTCTGGCACGTTCCGGCTGACTGGATATTTGAATTACCGAGTTTCATTGTAGATGTCACAGTTGGTAGAGAAAAAGACGATTTGATTGATAAATTCTACTCCAGTTCTGTTGCGCCATCTTTGTTAGATGACCCAATCGAATTGTAAACAAGATTTGGAGATTTACCCCATGTTTAATTATGATTATTTGGAAGCTTCGCCTCTGATTGTCAGACAAGCTGATTCGATTGATTTTTGGCTAATTGGGGCGGGAGGAACGGGTTCTTGGCTGTCGTATCACATTGCGCGGCTGGCACGGAGTTTGGGTAAGTCGGGGAAAAAGGTGCAATTTGCGATCGCAGATCCCGATCGAGTTGAATTCGCCAACATCAGCAGGCAAGCTTTCTGCGATAAGGAAATTGGACTGCCCAAGGCGCAGGCTCTAGCGTTGAGATACTCTATCGCTTGGGGAGTTGACACGACGGCTTTCGTGCAGGAATTTGACCCCAAGCTAATCCGCTACGCCTACGACAAACTGACCATCCTGGTGGGGTGCGTGGATACAGCAGCCGGGAGAGCGGGAATTAATCAGGCTCTGGAGTTAAACCAATTTTACAGCCGTTCTGAAATTCCCCGCGTGTGGTATCTCGATTGCGGAAATCATGCAGCAGCCGGACAAATCTTGCTGGGCAGTTCTTTGGAAACTGACCCGGAGTTCTATCATTTTGGGGGGCTGGGATGTGCTAGGCTGCCATCTCCGATGCTCCTGGCTCCTGACCTTTTGAAACCGAAACCTGAAGAGTTGACAAATAATCTATCTTGTGCTGAGATGGCAGTGCTGAATGTGCAGAGCGAGAGCGTGAATGTTCGAGTGGCGGCTGAGGCGGCGGATTATTTGTACCGGATGGCTGCGGGCAATCTCAAGCGGTTTGCGACCTATTTTGATTTGGAGAGTGGGACGGCGCGATCGCTTTACATTACTCAGCAGTCTGTGTGTGCAGCTTTGAAATCCAATGCTTGATATAAAGCTTTTGGAAAAGACAGAGGGAATACTAGAGCTAGTTCCTATTTATGATTGATTTATGTTAGCAAAGCCGTTTTCAGAAATCTTCTCAGATGAGGAAGAGGCAAATCAAGCATTTGACTACTTAAAAGACACTCTAAAGTTCTTAGGTGTTAATAATGCAGAAGATCCGCAGTTCTGTTTGAGCATCGAACCCGGTTCCCGCATAGACCACAGCTATCTTCTTAAGGCGCTGAAACCAATAGGAGTGGAGAGTATTGAAGATTCTCATTATAAAAATAATGTAGAGTCATTTAACAAATCTTGGTGTTGCAGTCAGTGGATTTTGGTTCTTGATTTCAAGGGTTGGCGAGTATGCACCTTTTCAAAACCGTCTGAATATAAACTTATTTTTCCTTTCGTTGGAGAGGATAAGATGGGTAGAAAAAAAGCACCACAGTATCACCGAATACCAGAGAAACTGAAAGACTCTTATGACCAAGTGGAAACTAAGTACCTAAAGAAGTGGAAGAAAAAAAATGGCTGGTATGGCGACACACAGACAGCATATGAGAAAGCGTTGAGTATCTACAAGGAGCTAGAGGAAAATGAATTTTCTATAAAGCAGAGTATTTATCACCAAACACTTGTAGAAGCATTGTTTAACTCAGAGAAACGAGAGAAATTACTGAGTGAAGGATTGCTAGAGTGGACTGGGGATGGGGATGAGCTAGCAGCACAGGTGCAAGCGTCAGTAAACCGGGAACAGTTCGGACGAGAGATGACTACTACATATTTTGAGGACATCAAACAACAAGTTGCCGAACTGGGATTGCGAATAGATGAGCGTTTGCTACGGCGTTATCACTTAGGGCTAGAGACTCGAAAGTTCGTCATCTTGTCCGGGGTTAGCGGGACAGGAAAAACCTGGTTGACTAAGGCGTATGCAGAAGCCATAAGTGCAGAATACCTGTTAGTGCCAGTAGCCCCCAACTGGCTAACCAATGAAGACTTATTAGGATATTTCAATCCGATTGATAAGAAGTATCATGATACGGAGTTCAACCGCTTTTTGAAAGCAGCAGCGAAGGAATATCAACAGGCACAAGAGGAAGGCCGAAAACCAAAGCTTTATCACTTAGTTTTAGATGAAATGAATTTAGCGAAGGTGGAGTACTACTTTGCAAAGTTTCTGTCTGCAATGGAAGTGCGAATGCGAGAGGGAACCGCGCGAATAGAGCTAGGGCCAAACGAAGAAACAGGGAAGAGTGAGGTATTATTGACACCAAACCTTTATTTTATTGGTACAGTCAATGTGGATGAGACAACTCATGGCTTTGCGGATAAAGTTTACGATCGCGCCCAACTAATTGAATTGACTATTAATGAGCAGCAGTTGAGGGATTATCTGGTAAAAACAGCTTGTAATAGTGACTGTGCTAAGGTACTGATGGAAGTCTGGAAGGATGTTCACCCTGTTGCGCCGTTTGCATTCCGGGTCATGGATGAGATAGTAACATACGTAAAAGAAGCTGAAAAACTGAGCGTGCCGTGGAATGAAGCCTTAGATGAACAGTTGCTCCAAAAAGTATTGCCTAAGTTTAAAGGAGGAGATAGCCGTGTTGGAGAAGCATTAAAAAAGTTTTTAAAGATTGCAAATAACAATAACTTGGAACTGAGCCTTAAAAAAGCCGAAGATATGCGGAATAAATTTAATGAACATGGATTTACCTCATACTTCTAGTAAGTTAGGGTTTTGCACCGACAAAGGCGAGAGTTTGGATAGGCCAAAGGAGTGGCAACGAGCGCTGATCGAGGTGCGTTTGCCACTTGACCAGTGGTCACAGGTAAAGTTGTTTCGGCAAGGTCGTCAGCTAGATGTGCAACGGCGCATTATCCACGGTCAGGATTGCATAGTTGCAGAGTGGGAACGGTCAGACCCTGGCTATTATCAGTTGCGCTTAGAGTGTGGAAGTACAGTTGAAGAGCGGATCGTCACGGTTCTACCGGAGAAGATTACACTGGATGCCTTTACTCAATTACTAACCGATTTATCAATGGAGTTGCCAGCAGCAGTGGCAGTGGCACTACAACGGGTTGGAGCATTTGGCAATTTAGTGTTCCGAATGCCACAGGAAACGACGGTAGCAGAGGAACTTAACCGCCTACGACGAACGATTTTGGGTACAAAGGAACGACCCGGATTGCAAAGTCTTTTACCAAAGTTAGCACTTGACCCGCATCAAGTCCTGCGATCGCAGGAGGTATGGGTTCCGCAGGCTCAGGCACGGCGGCTTTCCATCAGCGGATTACCCCAGGCAATGCGGGGTCACAATCTGGACAAATTTGGTAAACCAGTGCGTGTCCTCGACTGTCGGGTGGAGCATACGTTGGATGTGTATGAAAACCGTCTGGTGAAGTTGTACGTGCATCAAGTTGAGCGGCGATTGCTGCGACTAGAGCGGTGGCTGAATGAGCTAATGTTGCTGCCATCCCGCAATGATTACAGCGACTGTATCCAAGAGCTACAGAGGTTGGTAAAGAGTCTAAGCGATGCTAAGAGACAGGCACATTTTCTCTCGGAAGTCAGCTTACCGCAGTCTTTGAGCAACCAGTTGACAATGGTGTTCGTAAAGCGTCCTGCTTACCGGGCAGCCCTAGAGGGCTTTTTGGAGTTTTGCAGACAGATGGAAGTCCGATTGGAGCAATCGGCGCTGGATGTGCCGTTGCAAAATCTACCATACCTGTATCAACTATGGGGAACACTTCAAGTAATCCAGGTATTGCTGAAAGTTGCAGCAGAGCAAGGATATCGGTTAAAGCACAATCGGTTGACACACCCGATTGAAAACGAGTTGGTGGTGGTGCTACCAAACGGAGAAATAGCCGTAGAACTGGTGCATCCACAGACCGAAGTATCGGTGACGCTTACCCCGGAGCGTACCTTTGCAACCGACCCAAGTGCAGCCACCTACAGCATTAGCTTTGACCAGCGTCCAGATATTGTCGTAGAGGTAAGGCATCCGTCTAGCCAGGTTCCTAGCATTTATCTATTCGATCCGAAGTACAAGGTAGATTCGCGAGAAGGTTGTAAAGTTCCTCTCAAACAGGACATTGACAAGATGCACAGCTATCGAGATGCCATTCGTGGAGTTGGTGGGGTGCGAGTAGTTCAATATGCAGCTATCTTGTACCCTGGAAATTATGAGCAATATGATGAGGGGTTACAAGCACTACCCACAGACCCTTTGTTAGTTGGGGAACTGCACAAACATCTCCGCCGAGTCTTTGAATCGGCGATGAATTTCTAATTAAGGAAATAGTGCTGCAATTAGGAAAGTAAAAACTCCTATCCTATTAAGCCAATACCTAATCGAAATGCTTCATATTTCCTATACCTACAACGCGAATTTGTTGTAAAAATTTACGATGAGCAGGAACCTAAACAATCAAACCTGCATGAAAACTCTCCAAAGAACGTTTGGTCGCAAACTGTCCCACCGCAACTGCTTATTCAATGGAAAATTTTCCATTGAGCCTAGCCAAGCTCAAAGATCATATTAGGGCGGCTACCGCCGCCCCATCGAACCAAACACCCCATGCCTCTGCTATGTGTCCCCCTACGCCTAGACCCTATCGATATATGTAGGGTCAGCCTGAATTCGCTCGTCGAAGTCCATATTCTCCCATTCTTCAATAACCCTCCCCGGTCTGTCCATCAAATCCGCAGGAGCACTGCTGGGACGCACGAATGGGTATTTATCCTCATCTTCAGGAGCGATCGCCAATTCCACCAGCTCAGTATCTTCATCTTCAAACAGAGCCGGATTAACAATTGTATCAACCTTTAGTTCCATTTCAATCACCTCAAAAACACTTCCAACGGTCAACACTTGACCGAGTTTCAACCTGTTAAGGCTTAGATAGACTTTTCTTACCTGCCTTACCAACTGTTTCAACAATTCCTATTATAACACCTCGATTCTAGGGAGAAATCAACTCATGGTCGCCACAGTTTGTACCGAACAAGGACTCAAGATTCCCGTTTTTGATGCCGCTTACACTGATGCCAAAGGTCGAAATGTAGGAAAATTTTTCAACAACCCAGAAATCCTGCGGCACTCGATTTTGCAAGCAATATTTGAACCAGAGGAACTGAAGACATTAATGATTGTCAAACTTGACAAATCCAATCCAGATCCTAGCCAATTACGCGCCAGCATCCACGACCCTGAAGACGGCATCAAGCGACGCATGATATTTCAATCTGGAAACAGCTATTATTTTGGTGACGAAACCCTAGCCAAAAAGATAGGAGACTTATTCGTAACCGAAAAAGACACCGCCTGTCGCTACGGTTCCCTTCTAGTCAGCACTTGTATGTCCGGCGTATCAGAATGCGACCATCTGCGAGTAAAAATTGTTGATTTCACCGACCCGCAATATGCTAAATATCGAACCGGAGACTGTCACGGTGCCATCAGTTCCGAATTACTCAAAAGCATCGGCGGCGAGAAAAATCGAGCCAGTCAATTTCGTTTCGCTTGGCTGAGCAGTTGGAATACAGAAAATACAGAATCCACACCCCAAGTCAGCTTTCTGGCTAAAGGAACCCTCCGTCCCGATGACAATTTACTCGACTCCGACGCCGACTCTAAAGGGAACAAACCTCAACTTATTTTAGACCGTTCCAGCATCAAAGGCATCAATAAAAAACAACTCAAAGAACTCATTCCTTGTGGCGATTACGAATTACCAAAAGCCATCCTTGGAAACCGCAAAAACAGTCAAATCGGCATCACCCAAACAAGCTGGCAGTCTACTGGAGTTTGGTTCGACGAAGAAGCCCAAAGGCAAGACTTAGTACCAACAACTAAAGCCGAAGCCCAAAGACTGGCAGCACTGCAACGCGACCCCATGAAATTGCGCCAAGCGATGATTGAAGATTATGACAAGCGCGAAGCATTTTTAGCGCGTTTGAATGAAAAAAAACTCAAAGAACAGCAGGAAAAACTATCAACTACAATTGACGACGAAATTAACGGTGACAGCGAGGAAAGTACCGAGGATAAAAAGCGGGAAAGACAGGACATCCAGATGCTCAAAGCCGATAAATTCGGACTGATGATAGGCAGTCCCGAATTCACCAATATGGCAGAAAGGTGGCTGGCATCCAAATGGCGAAATCTGGCAACCAGGGGAGCTTTATCAATGACTTCTGCAATGGCTCTACCCTGCGAAGATTTACCCAAAGGCACGGTTTGCGCTAACCATTTAGAAGAAGGAGAATGCGTTCAAGGTCGATTCCCAATTCTCAACAAAGATGGTCTGAGGATATATCAAAATGTACACGCAAAAAACCTGGAAAATATTTCAGAGGAAACCCGTGCTGTCATGTCGAAAATCAAAGGGGTAATTTGGTTCAATCCCAAAGACTTAGAAAAGTTCCATCAAGGAGACTTTGACGGTGACGAACCGTTTGGCATCGAATCTCGAAAAATCCCTCAAATTGCCCAACAAATCTTACCAGCACAAGACGGATTATTTGACTTCGGAGAAGTGGTACAAGCCGAGAAAGTTCCCTATACTAAAGCTCGGTATCGAGAAGACGACCCTGAAGTCAGAGAAGGTAAAGTTAAAGCAGGTCAACGCAAATTTACTACCCTAGAACAAATTGGAGTTGCCAGCTCTCAAAATGAAGTCGGAATCGTCGCCTTAGCCATTGGCAAAGTAGCAGCAGCACTCCCCAACCCCGGCGAAGATGAAAAGCTATTTCTCAAGCAGCAAAAGCGATTTATCGCTGCTCTCAGCATTATGGAACAGTACGAAGTTGACTACCAGAAAAACTCGCTGCGGGGTAAAGATGCCAAAGAAGTGAAAGAGAAAACAAATCTAAATCCCGACACTTTACTAGAAAAAGTAGATGAATGGTGCGAGAAACACAAAAGCTGCACTTACTTTTTCCAGTACAAAGGAGACGAGCGACTGTACAAACAATTTCCCATGCCTGCTGACTTTCCCAATCCTGTTTACGTCTTAGCCAAAGAGGCCGTTAACCCTTATTGGGAACAGACGCGGCTCATCCACCGCAACCGAGATGAATTTCAGCACATTCTTCCCCCAATTCCGGCTCATTTAATCGTGTCGAAAGACAATCGCCAGCAACTGGATGCAGCAGGCATTGAGTATGAAAAAGAAGGGAAAGAATTGCACGTTTTCTATGAGTACAAAAATACCTTAGTAGAGAGAGGAATCGAGTACCGACACAGCAAAGAAAATGACCTGCATTGGGAAGAAAACGAATTGCAATGGGCGAAAGACCTGGTGCAGCGCTTTCAAGAGGACAAAAGCATTATCTACGATCGCACTGGCAGCGATATCAAAGCTCGAAAAGAGGAAATGGGGAAACTTTATGACAGTTATCGAGCCGAGATTGACGAAATTTGGGATACTCCTGAAAGAAAAACCAGGGCTGCTCATGCTTTATTCCAAGCTACCCACACTTCCGATAACCTGAGCAAACACCGGACAATTTGCCAGAAGGTAGCAGAGGATTTAGAAATTACCTTTTCCCTACAAGAAGACTACGAATTGCTCCACGAAGCCTTACCGCGAGATGTCTACGTCCTACAAGTTCCTTTCCAGAAAGTGAAAACTAAAGACGGCAGAACCATTGACCTTCCTAACCAATGGAAAGACGCACTCGATAGCAAAGGGATTGCATACGAAGCCACTGCTCATCCCGAATTGCCGTTAGTTGAATTCGCCTTCAAAAACTTACCCCAAAGCATGGTGGCGAAACTAGATGCCAAATATGGAGATAATTCCAACGACCATATCGACACCGACTCTTTGAAGGTAACAAACTACTCCGGTAATGAAACCAGACTCCTCATCGTCCCTCCCGTCGATTGTCGGTGGATTGAGTCTCAAGATAAAGCAGGTAGAGGCGCACTTGTCTACAAATTATTCATGGATGAAATCTCCGATGCTTTGTCAAATTATCGGGTAAATCAAATAGAAGTAGTCAATGTCAAACATCCCGATAACGATTACTCAGAGGAAGATTTCTCCAAGTCAAAATGGAAGGATCGGAAAGTAACTCTGCAAGTGGGAACGATAGATTTACCTCCCACTCACGAGAAATATTACCGATTTCAAGGCACTCCCATTATCCAGTTGACCGGGAAAAACTTGGGTACATTTTCCCCTGAAAGTCCTAAATTTCCCCCTGGAACCACTTTTGAGGCGACGCTTTCCCCCGACAAAGGCGGCCGGTCGGTTATGCTGAAAGTCGATCGCGAATCGATTCGGTTGCCTGAAATTCAATTGCCATCGATCGATTCACCTGAAGTATCTCAGACTTCTGAGTTGGCGAAGCCTGCACAAAGCGGGATTGGCGAAGCGCTTCGCCCAAAAGGAATTGCTCAAAACAGTAGCACGTACCAACCGCCAAAATTCCAACAAGAACCTGCTTCAAAACCAGAAACGGCAGTTAATAACGGAAAGCGCGACACCACTAACGCTAAAGCTGAAAACTGGCGGCTTTCTCTGCAAGACACGCTCTTGGGCGTCGTCTCGGAAACCTACAAGCAACGGCGATCGCACCTTCCTTCCCATAGCACCCAGCACTTCAAGTTTGGCGACAACCAATGGACCGCTTACGTGCAGCCGAACGGGGATTGCTTTGTCAGAAACGAGTCCAAGCGCACCGTGTTTAAAGCCAACGTTCACACCGGGGAGGTTCAAATTCCCCTGACAGAGCAAGCAGCGGCTCGTTTTCAAGAGATGATTGTAGAACGGGAAAAAGATTTGGCCCAGTCCCGAACTATTCTCACGCCTGCGACTGAATCGAAACCGAGGGAGTTGGAAATGGTTTAGTCGAGTGGGGGTGGCTGGGTTTTATATCGTTTCCGGTTGGATGGGAATGATAAAGTCAAGGTCAATAATTCCCCATTCCCCCACGGACCACGGACCACGGACCATCATTCCGGTCTAACCGGAATTGATATTAGGGGGCGATCGCCTAGGAGTCAATGGAAAATTTTCCATTGACTTCTGTTGTACGCACAGCTAAAAGTATGTTATGGATTATACTTAAACCACTTTTTACCCTCGTCCTAGACCAACGCTTCGCTTCGCAAATCTCTGTAGTATACTTGTGCTATCCTAACAATTAGCTTGAAAACAAAGTTTCTTAATGTCAGCTAAAGATTTCTTTCACAATACAGTTAAAACATCTCTCGAAAAAGATGGGTGGACAATTACAGACGATCCTCTATTTATTCAAGCTGAGGATATTGATTTTTACATAGACTTAGCAGCAGAGAGAATCCTAGCTGCTGAAAAAACTGGTCAAAAGATAGCAGTAGAGGTAAAATCTTTTCTAGGAGCGTCAGACGTGACTGAGTTTCACATAGCACTTGGTCAATGCCTCAACTACCGTTCAGCCTTGAGATTGACAGAGCCAGAGAGAACTTTGTATTTAGCAATTACAGTTGATATTTACGATGAATTTTTTAGTCGTAAATTTATTCAAAGAGTAATTGCAGAACATCAACTCAAATTGCTTATTTTTAACCCCGAACGAGAGGATATTGTTCTATGGAAGGAATGAATTACCGTGAAGTAGTGCAAACAATTCTTAAAAGTCATGCCAAAAATCGGTCAAATAGCCAGACTGAAGTCCAACTGATATTTGATACGGAACGCGATCGCTATCAAGTTCTTAATATTGGTTGGCAAGATTTAACACGAGTATTTGGCTGTATCATTTACGTGGAAATAAAAGATGGCAAAATTTGGATCGAACGGGATGGTACAGAAATGGGAGTTGCTAACGAATTAGTAGAAGCTGGAGTTCCTAAGCTAGATATAGTTTTAGCGTTTAAAGCTCCCTATAAACGAAAATTTACTGAGTTTGCTGTGAGTTGAAAATGGGAGCGATCGCATTTAGTCATTTTGATAAATATCCCTCTTTACTCTCCTATTAAACATTTGCCACTGATTCGTCACAGTTTATGTTTGTTCGCTTAGCAATTTTTCTTTCAACTCCTGACATTCTTGGGCTAATGGGATGCCTAATTCTGTAGCAATGGATAAGGCATAATCGCAAGTCTCAATAGCTAGAGGGATGTAGCCTAAATCCGCTGACTCATTTTAGCGATCGCTATCTTAATCCGCTCTGTTGCCTCGCTGGTTCAGGTACTAACCCCACTGATGTTACGACCAAGGTCAGGTTCTTCTAAGAAATAGCACCTGCTAACAAAAAGCATGAGTTGCATCCTCCACACAGAGGGTGCAACTTTTTGTGAGAAATAACACCACAATTGTTACTGAAAGCCACAAAAAGCTTTATATTTTAACCCTTCTGTTTCCTAATATTTCCTAATATTCCCTAATATCTCCTACTTCTCCCTAATATTTCCTAAATTTTCCTCCAAATTTCACAAATCTTAATTAAATTAAATTAAATTTCGCTGCTTTTTAATAGATTTTTTGTACTCCGACACCTCCTCAATCCTCCTAGTTAGTACGCCAGTCGCATAGCAAGCCATGTCAAATAGACGTTATAGGGGGGTAAAAATGAGTAAATCGCCCAAATCACCCAATTGTCAGAATTTGTGCAAAGGGCAACGACATATCTTCGCTTCAGCACAAGTGGCTGACGGATACCTCTTCTCTGGCTACCGCCAGTAAGCAGGGCGCTCACTTGCCCTTAAAATCGACCGAATGCCACAAAAACACTACACGCCCACTGAAATGGCGCATCCAACCAATGCTACTGCCCCTGAACCGAATGCGATCGCCCTGCCTGACCATTGGGTGCAACCGGATTTTAACTTTGGGGATGCAGTGACAGACAATGAAGAATCTTATATCGTCATAGGTTTGGCAATGGACACACACTTGGACATTTGGAAATACTTGTGTCGCACCCCGAACAATACAGAGCGATTCTTCTGGGAATATCAACTCAGACTTGCTTAAACTCCCAGCACGAAATATTAAGACTTTGTTGAGCGGCGGTGATCGCAAAACTAAGAGCCGTCCTCAACAACAAAGCACGATTGCATGTCCGACTTTGACAGTCAAAAGCTACAAGCAATCCAGGCAGCAGTATCCACCCTCGAATCAGCCATCTGGATGATAAAAACTGCTCCGGTCACTTCTCACTAATGCGACTTGTGACCGAACAAAACATAAACCGAAAGAAACAGCCTCATCTCCAACAGAATTGCTGAAAATTGAATCAATAAAAGCAATGGATGAATTACGGCGCAAACCTTGCCATCAAGGTTCAGGAAATTGTAGCGAACATCGGTTGCTCAGCATTAAGTTAACTTGATGCCAACAACCGCTCTGACCTAATCCCTTGCTGTTTAACTTGGCCTTAATAAACCGTTAGTTAGCCCTAGAGAATTGATGTGCTTACAACTGCAACTCTTCCCAAAAACCAACTTTCCAAACCCAACGGAAAGACTGAAGTAGTCCGAGTGCGCCTAACCACCTTGGAAAAGGCAGATTTAGTGAAACGTGCCGCAGAATCAGGTGAAAAAAGCCTGTCTGACTACTTGCGCAAACGCGCCTTTAGCCTTGACCGTACAGTCCCCGCGATCGATGAAGCAACTTGTGCCCAACTGCGAAAAATGAGCGCGCACATTTGCCAAATGACCAGAGGTGTAGAGACAGCAGTAAAAGCAGGAAAGTTACCCAAACAAAGCCTAGAACTTCTGCAAAAATTCAGCAGAATGCTAGGCGAATATCACCAAGAACTAAGAGGCAAAGTCAGGAGAGAACTTTTGAGCGAAACCTGCGAACAAATACCCCCGCTTGTGGATTACCAATAAAGCGATCGCTCAACTAGCCAATAGTCTTGTTTGACAATCTCAAGTGCTGCTGAAAGTTCAAGCTAAAACCTAATGATAACCTCAATTTTTCTCGTAGGAGGTGAGAAAAAATGGCGGCAAAACTCTCAACTAAACCCAACTCCAAAAGACAATTTTCTGCCCCAAAACGTACTTGGTCTGTCCTAACAGCCACAGATCCCAAACACGTCAAAAAACTGGAACACATTCAGGAAACCCTCGATGCTGCCATAGAAACAATCCAAGAAGAAGGTGGCATTGAGGACTGGGAAGATTTCAAAAACTTCGTTGAATCCTTCAACAAACGACCCGACAGAATCAATGATTCTGGCAATCAGAAAGCTAGTGTCAGCATGGATTTAGTTACTGAAGGAAAAGGAGGCGAGGTGTCTGGCTTTGTTTTCTATTTAACTAAAGACCCCAGCCAGAGAACCAGCGGTGTCTATTTAGTTAAAAATTTGAAACAGGCTGGCGTTGAAACGAAAGACAATAACAATTACTATACTCCATCCCAAATTATGGACTTAATCGGGCTGGATGCCAGTGATGAATTAGAGGAGGACGGCATTTCCGAAGAATTTGATGAGGAACTAGATGATGAATTGGAAGATGACTTAAGCGATTTAGAACTAGATGATGAATTGGAAGATGACTTAAGCGATTTAGAAGAAGATGCAGACTTTCCCAGCCACCATACGCAAACTCGCAAGTCATCGCAGTCCAAACGCCAGCTAGGAAAGTCAGTAGCTTCTCAAAAAAATGCCAGCAAAACGCAAAAAAAGGAGGAAGAAGATAATATTGAAGAACTACTTTCTGATGATGAAGATACTCCTATCTCCAATGGTGTATTGGGCAAGATAGCTAAAAATCGCCGCGTTATAACTCAGAATGATAACGGACAAATCAAGCAAAAACTTGCTGAACAGCCCGACGCAAAATATCCCTTCCTCGACACCCTTGAAACTGTTCTAAAAGAAACCGATCGTCAAGGTGCAAGTGTCGCTTCTATGGGAAGCGAAATTAACGGCTTAACCGTAAGTGGCTTAACCGTCCAAACTGTCTCTTTAATGGGTCTACTTGGAGCCAAGAGTATTGGAGATCTAATTGATTACATTGAACGAGCGAGGGAAAAGGAACAGGCAGAAAAACTCGAAAAAATTCTCGAACAAATTGACTCATTAAACGATCGCGCCGACCGAGTTGCGACTCGTGCTAAACACGCTGATGTCATTTCCGGCATAGAGGCGATAGATACACGCACTGAAAAACTGGCTGAACGGGCTAAGCAGGTATTAGAACCGCCTGCTGCAACTGAACCCGAGGAATTGGAAACGAGCCAGCCTCAGAGAAGCGAGCGCGACATTGAAGCCAAGGTCACCGAGGGAGTTAAAATCAACAATCCCGAAACCAAGGCAGCTCAAATTGGCGAAAAGATTGGCGATCTAGAGAGCAAGCTCAACCCAAACTCCCAGAAATCTAAGCCTCTACAGCTCGATAAAGATACCAGCATCAGCGAACAGTTAGACCAAATTCAAGACTATTTAGGCCACCTCTCAAAGAGGTTGGATCGCCTTGAAAGTATCGTTGACAAACTGGAACATAAAATGACCGTTCAGATGCCTGTTGAATCAGAATTTAATCCTAATTCACAAGGACCAGAAACTCGTCAAAAAATTCAGCCAACCGTTACTGCACCTAACAGTATCGACAAGGAGGAAAGCGAACCAGAGGATCTTCTTAGTAAAATGGTAGCTCAAACAAAAGTACAGCAGCAGCGAGAAACTGTAGCAGATTGCTTGGTCAATTATGCTTTCGCTACGGGGCAGTCTCCCCAATCGGGTATTGCTTTTGATGGTGGCGGCAGCTTGAATGTAACTGCTGAAAACAACGAAGTTAAAGTTGTTGTAAAAGGCAGCGATAATACCGAAATTTTTTCGGGAACCAAGAATGGATCTCGCTGGAAATTTGAGCCGGATCGGGACAAACTAACTCCTGAAGAAAGAGAAGCCATTTTCAAATTGCCTCAGTCGGAAGAAGAATACAACAAGCTAGCAACTGCCCAGGCTTTAGTTGAAAAGTTTCAGGACACCTTCCCCAAACGCTTTAGCGGGGAAAAAGATCCAGTGTTTCCTTGGAAAGAATCGCGTCGCGAAGACGGCACGACCGGGGCAGTCAAATACGAATTTGAAATCCTGGATCTGCCAGACGGGTCAAAACAACTGATAGGAACTGACCCCCGCCAAGGTGACGCACAAGTGTTCGATGCCGTTCTGGTCAAAGGAAAGCCACCAGAGGTTCGGCAGTGCCACATTGCTGTTGAAGAAATGGAAGCTGTAGTCGGCTCCCCAGAGCCACAAAAAACTCAATTTAGAGATTCTCAAGCATCTAAAGACTACAACTATACCTCGCCAGGACGCAAAGAACAGTCGCGAGAAGACCGCAACGAATTGCAAGCTTAAACCACTTTGAGGAAAAATTCAATGCAAAACGATTACTTGAACAACAACTACCGCTCTCATAACGATCGCGCAAGGGTTACTAACCTAGGCATTACCCACAAGCGCCGCAGCCATTTTAGCACATTCATGCGTAAATTCAAGCTCAATAACGCCGATTTAGCCTTCATTGCAATTTGCCTAATTGCAGCCATTTATCTAACTCTTGTCCAGCCCTTATTTGTCAGCGTATTTAGCTGTGCATCTCTGGTGTTCTTCGGACTATGGCAAATTACCCGCAGCGTTCCCATCCTCGAAAAACTGCTGGGCAGCAAAATTCGCTTTTGGCATTTAGCTGTCGCTGTCATAACAGTAACAATGTTCCTGAATAACTTTCAGACCCCAGCACAAGCCATTTTTCTAAGCGGTCTCCAAGCGTTTATGACCAATCTAGCAAGCGAAGCTGGAGCAGCAGGAGGAGGAACAGCCATTGACGAATCAACGATCGTTTTAATTTTCAATGCCATTCGAGGCGTATTTCTCTTGCTAGTAGCCGCCGCAGCTTTATTCGCTTACAACCAAGCGCAACAAGGCAATGATTGGCGTCCAATTGTCACCCAAATTGCCCTCGCCTTCGGCATTGTGATTGCCATAGACGTAATAACGTTCTTGTTCGTCGGCGACGGCAGCGGTACTACAGCCGGCTTGGTTCCCAACCTTCCTCCGCTGGGAGTGATTACAAGTCTGACCTTTTGGAACTAAGAAAAAGGAGTCACCAATGGCTTTGCAAGATCCCGAAAAAGACTTTATCAGAGTCAATAAAATCCTGGGCAAACAAGCAAGTATCGGGTTTATTCCAGCCAATCAAATTCTACCTTGGTGCTTCTTGACCGCCATTGCATACATCTTAACGATGGGTCTATTTAGCCTGGGACTGGGTTGGTTCTTCACTGTCTCGCTTTGGCTGATTGTAAGCTGGTGGCTCCTAACAGGAAATCAACCCCACCTTTTTACTGACAAGTTCCGCAAGCCCCCCGGAGATGAGTGGTGCAGCGGCGACAGCTTCTATATTTCTCCCATCTCTTCCCTGCGCCCTCCTAGCATCCAAGGCAAGCCTTACGATTCGCAAATGCGAGTCAAATTGAAGCCCAAAATTGTACCCAATCAATATGGTGGAAGGAGCAAATTTATGCCTTTCCAAAATGAAATTAACCTCTGCTGTTTGGTGGAAATTGAAAAAGATGGCAGGCAAGTGTCTGGGATGCTCCTCAATAACGGGACTAACTACCAACTGGTATTTGGATTCCGCCTCCGAGGGCTTCACAACCTACTGTTTAGGAACGAAGTGTCGGCATTTGCAGCTTCTCTTGAAGAAGGAATGAAAGACATCCCACCCAGTGAAAAAATTACTTTCTGCGCCGGCTGTTACAGCAGTGATGCTGCGAGGCAAAAAGAGTTAGAGCAATTGGCTGACACCGCTGAACTCCAACCTGTATCTGTACTGCTCCGAAACGAACAGTACCGCCTCCGCCAACAAACTCATCAAGGTACCAGGCAGGTATGGGAGCAAATTGCTTTCTGTACTTGGACGGCCGATAACGAAGGCGAAACCATCTCCAGGGATTTCATTGGCAAAGCCATTGATGGGGTCAAAAAATTGTGCGATTCGATTGTGGAAACCATTGCGGGCAACACGCGAATTTACAGAGAGCAATTTTACACGAAACTGCTACTCAACTCTTTTGAACAAGGATTCCTCCGCTGGGAAATTCTCCTGAATACCAAAATGGGACTCGAAATTAGTCCCATGAATTCATCTGAACTTTGGGAGTGGCTGTGGCAGCGATTTAACAGCAGTAAACCACCGCAAATCCCTCAAGTTGTTAAACTTGAAGAAACGCCTTCTGGCTATCAACTCAGCGAAATTAAGACGACTGACAAACACATTTGTACAGTTTTGATTGAAGGAACGAATGGCGTATCCTCCTGCCCAGAACACCGCAAGAGCAACAACCGCGTCTATCTGACGGGAAAGGGAAAAGAATGCGCTGTTCTGACAATGTATGACGCGCCCGCAGGCTGGATTAATACCCGCCAGCAATTGAAATGGATTTGGGAGGTGATGTCCTCAAGCTACGTCCGCGATACAGAAGCTATTGTAGAAATTAGCGCCGGAAATTCCCTTGTAATTAATGATAATTTGGCCCGACAAGCGAAAGGAGCAAAAGCCGCTAGCAGCAGAGCTATAACTAAAGGGCAAGGGCGCGATATTGGCGCTGAAATTAAACAGGAGGAATCTTTCGACGCCCAGCGTCGGCTTTACCAAGGAGCCGTACCCCTCAATGCAGCCGTTGCCTTTTTAGTGTACAGAAACACTGCGGAAGAATTAAGCCAAGCCTGTAACGTACTCTCTAATAGTTTTGGAACTGCGAAAGTCATCCGCGAGCGGAACGTTGCCTGGGATATTTGGCTGCAATGCCTGCCCATTACTTGGAAATGGTTGCTGCATAGCGGTTCATTTTTGAGCGAACGCCGCCTCACCCTCGACACTGAAACTGCTGCTGGAATTCTGCCACTAACAGTTCCCCGCGATTTGGATAAAAAAGGAGTTGAATTTATTACCCATCGAGGCGGAAAGCCAATTTTTATTGACTTGTTCTACAGCCAAATTAGCCGCGCTTTAATTACTGGCGAATCTGGTTCAGGCAAGAGCGTTTTGGGGTGGCGTTTTACCGCTGAAGCTCTGGCGAATAATATCCCTGTTGTCGGGATGGACATCAGCAGCGGGGGTAACAGTACCTTCAAAACCGCGATCGAACTTTTGGGCGACCAAGGCGCATATTACGACATCAGTCAAGGATCTAGCAATTTAGTAGAACCGCCAGACCTCCGCAAGTTCGACAAAGCCGAAAGAGAGCGGCGGATGGAATCTTGGAAAGAATTTATCCGCAAAGCTCTGGTGGCGATCGCAATGGGCAAAATTCACCATCCCCACTTAGCCCAGCGGGTAGATTCAATTATCCTGCGAATGCTCGATATGTACCTTAGAGATCCAGAAATCATCGCTCGCTACAACAAGGCATTTGAAAGAGGGTGGCAATCTCCCGAATGGCAGCAAATGCCAACTCTCCAAGATTTGCTGAGGTTTTGCAGCAAAGAAAGGCTCAACCTCAAATCGTTTGAAGAACTGGATAGGCTAGCCATCAATCAAATCCTCAGCCAAGGAAATGCTTTGCTAACATCCCGCTTGGGAAAAGCGATCGGTCAGCCCAGCACGTTTTCGCCGGAACCTGCTGTTAAGTTTTTTGCCCTATCGGGACTGTCTAACGAACAAGATGCCTATTTAATGGCAATTAACGCCCATGCTGCTTGCATCCGCAACGCTCTTTCTCACCCCAAAAGCTTATTTATTGGAGATGAATTGAGCGTCCTACTCAAAAAAGATGGTTTTGCATCAGTTGTCGGCGAACTCTGCGCCACTGGCAGAAAAGATGGCATAGCTGTCTTGCTATTGAGCCAAGATTTTGATGCTATCTGCGAATGTTCCGCAGGAACACAAATTCTGCAAAATATGGTCTACCGAATTACCGGAAGAATAACCAATTCTGGGGTGGCAGCCGCTCACAAATATTTGGGGTACGACCCGCAAATTATCAGTTCAAATGCAACGGAATCTTTTCTGCCAAGAGCTGCTGACCTCTACTCGTGCTGGCTGATTGAGAAAGGAGGAAGATTTTGGCGATCGCGATTCTACCCCGGAGAGATGATGTTGGCATCAGTTGCTAACAATCAAAATGAAAAAGAAGCCCGAGATCGCATCATGGCTCAATATCCTCCTACCCTCAAAGGGCAGCTTCAAGGGCTAAAGCATTTCACCCAAGAATACATTGCAGCAGTGAAAGAAGGAAAAGGCTTTGACCACATTGGTCAAAATTTAGAAATTACTACCATAGCTGCCAATGCTCAGCAAAAAATGGCATCCGACTTTCACAGCAACAATTCTCAATTTTTTGCAAAAATACCAAAATAACTCGCATGAAATACCGACTTCAATTGATGCAGCAACCTGCTACAAAACTAGCAGCAGTTTCCCTGTTAGCCAGCTTGGAATTAATCGTTCAAGTCACGCCAAGTTTAGCTCAAGCAACTCCTCCTTTCGTGCCCGGTACACAAGAAGCGGCCGTGAAAGCTCCAACCCCAAGCGTTTTCGTACCAAATACACAAGAATCGGCTGTGAGATATCCAGCCCCAACTGCAGGAAGTTTCTTAGCTCCCATTGAAGATGTTTTCAAACAAGTCAACGATTTTATCGGCGACATCCAAGGTTTCGTGCAAAACGAGCTATTTGGCTCTTTAAACGAACTCCTTTCCTCTTCTCTCGGAGCTATCCAAATTCCTGATTTGAGCCAAGTCAGCAGCCAAATTATTAAAGCTCCAACGTCCCAGACAGAAGGAACGAAACTGTCAGATTTACTCGAAACTAAGTCGAGCAAATTAGACGGCAAAGGTTCATATACCATCATGTCTGACTTAGACGCTCAAGCTCAGCGCAGCGCCGCTATCGGCATAGCTGACGGAGCAACCCTCAGCAAAGAAGCTCAAAACAACAGCTTCCAAGTGTTAGAAGCAACTCGACAAGATACCGAACAAAACGTCCAATTGGGCGAAGAATCGCAGAGCCTCGACGTTACTCAACAAATTCTCCAAAACCTCTCGCAGCAGACCGCATTGGGCGCACAAGTCCAGATGCGAAATTTACAGGAAGCTCAGCAAGCTCGCACAGATCGGGCCATTAATAACGTGCTGCTGTCGCAAGCTGCTAAGGAAATATCCGCGCTCAACACGGGCGATCGCCGAGGCAGCACTGCGTCTGGAAACCAAGCCAGCTACCAGGCGGGAATGCTGATGCTCCCCGGCGGCGGCTACTTGGGAAAACCGAGTGGCAGCAGCACAACCCCGATTTCAGCTAACAGGTTCGTCGCTCCCGATTAATGCTCCGAGCAGCTAAATTGAATCGGCGATCGTCTCTTGGCTTAGCAAAGATTTTGACAACACAAATTGAGCGTAGCTGTTGACTGTATCGCTCTAAAAAAAATTGTCAAGCATCGCTCTTAAAAAGTTTGTCAAGCGCTTCTAACACGGCTGGCTTGAATGCAAAGTTGGGGAGCAAGCAGGCATCACCGATGACTATTGCCTAGTTTGCGTGCAGACTGACCGTGTTGTTGAATACAAATTTGAAGTTTTTCCCTAAAAACAAATGATGGAATTTCTAGCACAAATTACACCACCGACGAGTGGCGCAGAAGGGTCATCCTTGGACATTGTTAGCGAGTCAATTAACCTGGCTAAGACTACCTCAGAATCTTGGGACAAAGTTTGGATTAGCACGATTGACCCGATCGCTTCTGGGCTGTGGGTCGGTTTAGTATCGCTCGGCATCACCCTAGCAGCCGTCAGCATCCTCTTCTTAACTCTAAGCAGCGGGAAAGACATTATCGAAAAGCAGTCATGGTCAGAACTGGCAGCACTGTTCGTCTGGCCGCTCGTCATCATGCTGTTCCTCGGCGCTAACGGCAAATTGCTAGCAAATACCGTCATTTTTACCAGGAGCTTTGCTTACAGGCAAGTCCAAGGTGTCCTCGAAGCGCAACTAGGAGAAATGACATTTAGGGACGCGATCGCCAACGTCACTATCAGCAACATCGGCCGGCAACAACTAGAAAATCTCTACGGCGAATGCCGAAATAAAGTAGGAGAAGAGCTGGTTACTTGCTGGAATTCCAAGCAAGAAGCTGCTCAGAAAATTGTTAGCGAAGCTGAAAGGCAAGCCGCCGGCTCAGCCCCTCTGCAAGCGCTGCGGGCTTTTGCTGAAATCCTCTGGAATAATAGCTTGCCCGGCGCTGCTCAAGATGCCGCGACTTTTATAACTGACCCCGGTTCAGTGTTTAGAGAAAAAGCAGTGCCAATCATCCGATTCATTCTGTATAGCATCCAGTGGGCGTTTGTCAACATCCTGGAAGCAGCGCTCTTACTAACAGCACTCTTTTCCCCGATCGCGATGGGGCTGTCGCTACTTCCCTTGCAGGGCCGACCGATTTGGGCTTGGGCAACTGGATTTCTGAGTTTATTTGGCGTCCAACTTGGATATAACATCGTCGTCGGATTGGCAGCCACCGTGCTAGTCAATTCTGGAGCCGAATTAGCTAGCGATGTTGCCTTTCTCTTTTTAATCAGCATTTTCGCACCCGGATTAGCTCTATTAATCGCCGGCGGAGGAGGAATTGCCCTGTACAGCGGCATCGCTAGCAATGCCAAACAACTCATCGATGTTTTGAGCAACGCTATAGGAGCAGCCGCTAATTTGGCAATGAACAAAGGATTTAAGTGATGTCACTAATTACCGAAAGATTTTATGAAACTACAAAGATTTTCACAAACTGCATTGTTGCCAGAAGCTAAAAATCTACTGGCATTGTGCTTCCTCATCTTAACTGGAGTGAATATCCTCTCCCTAATTCTGCACCTGTTCGTCGCGTACCGAATCAACTCGGTAGCTGCTATGAAGACAACGCAAGTCCAGCTAATCAACGGTCAAACTTACTATGTAGCGGAACGAGATCGGTTTTTTCGGTATCCCTCAGTTATCCAAAATTTTGTCAAAACTTGGGCAGAGTTAACCTTCAATTGGGACAATAAAATACCAGGAACTAACGATACAGATTCAGGAATTAAAGTCAATTCCAAACGAGTTCCTACCAGCAGTTATTTTGCTTCGTTACTCCTAGAACCCAATTTTGGCAAAGCTTCTCTCCCTGACATAGCTGAACTCGTCCCCAATAAAGTTTTTACGGGTCAATTGCGAGCAACTGTCATCATTTCTTTTTTATCCGAACCCAGAGAAGTCCGTCCGGGCGAATGGGAAATTGACATGATTGCTACCCGGTTGCTCGTCGATCGCACGTCAGGAATCGATGAAAGAATTCCTTTCAATCGCACTTTCCGAATCAAAGCTGTAGAAATCCAAACCCCGCCGCTAGGTAGCCAAGCCTCAGCTTTTGAACAAAAAGTTTATGAGCTTCGCTCGGCGGGCCTAGAAATCAACAAAATTACCGAATTTAAACCCAATTAATAGCAGGTAAAAACATGAACGAAACAGAACTTCAAAATTGGCGCGAATTTGATGGCGAACCCGATGAAATTGAAGAAAGTTCCTACAGTACGCCGCCTAGCAGCACAACTAGCCACCCTTTTAATGGCAACAACTCCTCTAATGGAGCTAATAACTTTTCCAACAGTTTTAATGGCAACAACTCCTCTAATGGAGCCAATAACTTTTCCAACAGTTCTAACGGTTTTCAGGCAGCTAACGCTTCTAATGGCGCTAGCAGCAATGGTAAAAAGTTGAGCCGTGAGGAGGAAAGAGAATTAGCTGGACATGACGGAGAAACCGATGAATTATTGACCTCTGAACACAGAATTAAACAGGACAACGAAGGAGCAGAAACTCATCCTGTTTCTGAGAAGCCCGAAGTTCGGACGTTTTCAGTATTAATGGGTACTGGCGCAGTTCTCGGCATCTTGGGATTCTTTTGGTTTGTGTTCTTTGCTCCTAAACCTGTCCGCCAACAGGCAAAGACGCCGAACCCTAAACCGACTCAAGTTTCTAAAGACGAGTCAGGAGAACTAAAAAGCCGGCTGGCATTTCAAGATCAGCAGCGGGCGCTAGAAGTTCAGCCGCCTGAACCTAAAAATCGATCGACCCCTGCTTCCAAACCGACGCCTGCACCAAAACCTGCACCAGCCGCTAGAAGGTCTCAAACCCCGAGGCCGGTTCAAAACTTTAATCCGCCACCGCCAAGGACTGTACAGACCATTCCTCCTCCACAGCCGCCGTTACCGCGCCCTGCACAGCCACCTGCACCGCCCCCGCCTCGCCCTCGTCCGACGCCATTACCGCGCCCTGTGCCGCCACCCGCACTGCTGGCACTTCGACCTGCGCCACCACCCCGGTCGCCTTCACCAGAAAAAGTAGACCCTTACGAGCGCTGGGCGCAATTAGCTTCTCTGGGGCAAAGCAGAGGTCAAGCAATTAAAGAGCTAAATGCTGGAGGTATTTCTGCCAGTTCCGCAACTTTTCCTAGCGCAATCGCGCCGGGGATGACAGCGGCAAGCTACCCTGCCGTGCCGCCAGCAATGCCAGTATCGGCACCGCCCCCCAGTGCAGTAGCAATTGCGCCAGTAGCAGCACCGGTACCATTGTCCCAACAGCAGCCGGTGCCGCCGATTTCTCAAAACCCGCAGCCAGTGCTAGTCAGTTCGCCAAAAAGCCCACAATCGGCTGCACCAATGCAAGAGATACCCGCGATCGCAATTGGAGCTGCTGGCTCGGCTGTAAACGCCAAGGTCATGAGTCCTGGAGAAGCTGGAATCCTCAACCGCACGACCGCCGACGAAAACACTGAAGGCAGCACAGCAATGAGAGAGATAGCCATCGGGTCATCTGCTCTTGCCAAGGTAATCGTGCCGATGATTTGGGACGAAGCAGGCCAAAGCCCAACAGCCGGAAGGTTTGCCGTCCAATTGACCGAGGACGTGATAGCAACTGACGGGGCGATCGCCTTACCATCTGGCACCGTCTTAATCACTCAAGTAGAAAATGTCACGCGCGGAAATCGCCTGGTTTCTCAAAGCGTGGTGGCGCTTGTTTACCCCGATTCTGCTGGCCGCATCCAACAAGTACCCATTCCTCCCGGATACTTAATCGTTCGCGGAACCGATAACCAACCTCTCATTGCCGACAGTTTATTTGACAGAGGTTCTGAAATAGCCAAGGCTGATATTTTAGTGGGAATTCTCGGCAGCTTGGGGCGGGTAGGAGAAATAATTAATCGACCCGCCCAAGAAAATTTCAGCCAGCAGAGCGGCTTTTTTGGAAGTACGGCTATTAAAACAACAACCTCGCGTGAACCCAACATCCTAGCAGCCGCTTTAGAGGGATTCTTTACACCTACTGCCCAACGGCTGCGAGAAAGAGCGGATCGCGACGCGCAAGAACTTTTGAAGCGAGGCAATGTGGCGATCGTACCAGAAGGAACTCAAGTTTCAGTATTTGTCAATGCCTTTGTCACAGTGCAGAGATAACGGAGTTGACATCTTCCCCGCCCTAAAGGAACGGAGATTCCAAGAATCACTTCTTGGACTCCCTCTTTCCATGACTCGGCTTACTCACACCGGGCTTTATACAAAAATCTTGGAGGTAATATAACCATGAAAAAACTCACTCGAAAAATTCGTCTGGCTTTACTTTCTCCTGCCTTACTAATTGCCACTGCATTCAGCAATGTCAATATTGGGCAAGCTCAAGCATCGGCGCTAAAAATTGTAGGAAGAGATGCAGCAACAAATGCAACTACCAACCTTCAAGTATGGTCTGGTCGTTCCAGCGTTATTGACTTTAGCCAGACTGGTGAAGTCATTACGTACATCCGGTTGGCAGATCCGTCCAGGGCTGTCTTTAACACTGATGCTGAATTAAAAACTAACCAAGCTAGAACCATATTTGTCCAACCGATTCAACCCTTACAATTTCCGGGCGCTACAACAGCAAACATTACTAACCTGTTCATTAAAACTCGCTCTCCTGAAGGAATTGAACGCCTTTATACTTTCAATGTCGTTCACCGGGACGGGCAACCTACTAATAATGGCATTGCCATCTCTACGGTAGTGCCCGGGCAGGAGCCAAGCGTAACTTTAGCAGACAATCGAACGGCGGCGCTCAGGGACATCGAAGGGGGATTAGACATTGCCATCCGAAGAGGTTACACGCCTCCCAATGATCCCGTTGTTTTCAAAGTTCGAGAGTTCATCGCTCTAGCTCGAAATGGCACAACTATTGCTAAAGCTGCTGAGAAAACTAATCTATCAATGTCTGTTGTTATTTCACTAGGGCAGTTAGGGTTGAGCCGCGAACCTTTGTTTGAAATTCCAAAAACGCCATCTCAAAAGCTCTCCCTTTAACTCGAACTCTAGGAAATTAAATCCGTTTGCTCAACCAAAAATTTCAACTTCGTATCAAGCAATAGTCCGGACAGTTTTTAGCTCAAAGCCTGAAATCCTTGATTTTTTGTTGGTAGTTTTGCTTTGAGCTCGGGCTAAAACCCGCATTCTATGGTTGACACTCTAAAACTGTCCGAAGTGATGTTCCCGTTCCATATTCAATTAATTATTCCTATCGAGCATTACTCACCGCACGCGATTGCTAAATCCTACCTCAATTCAGCAACACAAAACTTGGTTATTTTACTCTAAGTTTGACCTCAGTTCCTACTTTCCCATCTCAAATTTATCGGTCATTTTTTAGGAACTATCTCATTGAAGCTATAGCTATAGATAGGGGTTCAGCCACTTGTAAGTCTTCAATCAGATTATCAACCCACCCCTGATAAGAGATGTATGGCACCTTAAAAACAGGTCTTAACTCTTCCCAATCCTCCACTTGAAAAAGATAGGGCGCTAACTGTTCTAAGTAGGAACGACCGAACTGAAATTCCATGTCGAGATTCCGAATCTTCGACAGTAATTTTTCTGTAATAGAAGTTTTTTCAAAGATATCTAATTCGGAAATACCCTTAACTGCCATGCTGTCTATTAACAAGACATAAAGCCTTTTGCGGGATGTTATATCCGGTAATAAATCAGCTTTAATACGTTGTAAAAATAAGTCGCGCTTCTGAATTTGTTCGGCAGTTACCGTGGCCTTGAAATATTGAATAAATGGATCTTTTTCTCTTGTTAAGACGCTTTCCGATACTTCTGCTGTCGTGCTTTTTTTTTACGAGTGATCGCCTCATAGGGATCTTCATCCCCTTCCGCATATTGCATCAACTCTGTCATAGACCAACCGATCGCATAGGCAAACTGGACTAACTTTTGCAATCTGGGATCGGCTTTGCCCTCGCTCCAGTTCACCAGCGTGTTGAATGAAACTCCTGTAATCCTTCCTAGTTCCCTAGAACTACCAACGCGCTCATCCTCCACCAACGCCTCTATTAACTGACCGAGACGTTTCTGGATTCCACTATCGAACGCTAAATTTTCCTCTACTTTCGTTGACATTCCTGTTTTCTAATAGCTAAGGAGTTGCCACAGGCATAATTGTATCGCCTGTATTATACCAGAATAACTCGTTTTACAGTCAATAGTATGATTCGCCTAACTTAATCTAAATTCCAATCGCTAGCCTTAGAGGGGATAATGATAGCCACTAATACTTTGACCCAAAACGTAACAATTCTTTACTTGATAAAAGTTAAACTTGGCTATATGCTGGTTAAATGATAAATACTTTTATCACATCCTCTAAAAATTTGGCCTCACCCTAATCCTAGTCTGAATCGCAAGTGAGGCTATTCTACCAGTGGAAGAGATACAGTTGTACAGAAAAACAACCTTAGAATCCCCATTCTGATTTTTTTCTGAACTGAACTCTTCCCAGACATTAAACACCGACGGCTGTTTGACAGCGATCGCCACCGGAGCTACTGAAGTTGTCATCTGACTTAGAGTTAACTGCCAGATCGGGCAGACTCTTGACTGTACTTCCATCGGTCGGACTTAACCGACTTTTGATGGCGGTACATCACATCTATCGGCCGACTTGTTGGAGCCGACTCTTGATGATGGTACATCTCTGGCCGACTTGTTAGAGCCAGCTTTTGATGGTACATCTCTGACCGACTTGTTAGAGCCAGCTTTTGATGGTACATCTCTGGCCGACTTGTTAGAGCCAGCTTTTGATAGTACATCTCTGGCCGACTTGTTGAAGCTGCCTTGATGGTTTTTCCATATTAAACCATTAGAAGCACTGAATCAATAGGTATGTCTTATAATTTCTAGTATTTAAGACATTTGCTGCTCCAACATTCGGCTTCCTCTACCCTTTGGAATAGGAGCCAAAATGCACTACAACGACCTAAGCACCCGCCTGTACCAGGGCTTGTCGCGGATTCCTCAAGACTGGCAACTCTGCTTGCTCGACGGCAAGAAAGTCCCTCAAGGCACGGGCTGGCAGCAAAAACCGCTCAGTCCCGCCCAAATGAAAGAAGCTGTAACTCTTGGCCAAATGGTAGATAGAGCCGACGGCACTCAATACCGCTGCTACCCCAAAGGATATGGGTTGATCACTGGAACTGCGATCGCTGCCAACGGGAGCACCTACTATTTAATGGCAGTAGACCAAGACGGAGCTAGTGCTAGAGCGAAAATCCTTGAACTGTCCGATGGCGAAGAATTACCCCACACCGTCGCATTTACCTCCAATCGGCCCGGCCGCTGCCAATACCTATTCCTAGTCCCAGAACAATACGCCGGAGCTATCCGCACCAAAAAATTCCCCACAGACGCTATCGGAGACGACGGCAAAGGCGAACAGCTCGAACTCCGCTGGGCGGGGTTGCAATCTTGCCTGCCGAACAGCGTCCACCCGACTACTGGCGAGTACGTCTGGCTCAAAGGCTGCGCTCCCGATGAAACGAGCGTGGCATTAGCCCCCCAGTGGATCGTTGAACAAATGCTGACCGAACCGCTGGGGGAATCAGAAAATTCTGAACACCTCCCTCTAGAAAAAGCTCTAGAAGAAGCTGAAGCCAATTCTACCGCTCCCGCCCCCCGCCGGCCACACCTACACCGCACTCACCGCCCAGAACCCGAGTGGACTGATATCGATTGGGCGCTATCCTACCTAGCTGCTCTGTCTCCCGGCCGCGCCGATAACTACGACGAATGGTGCGTCGTGGGCATGGTTCTCAACTCCATCGATGATTCTCTCCTCTATGAATGGGACAAGTGGAGCCGCCAATCCCCCAAATACAAGCCGGGAGAATGCGACAAAAAATGGAGGAGTTTCAAAAGCAGTGGGGTGGGCATCGGCACGCTAGCGTACTGGGCGAAAGAGGATGGGTGGACTTCACCATTTAAGGGACACAGTGCAGCCGACAGTCAAAAAAATGGACAGCAGAAAGCAACTCAAAATTCCCAAAACATTAGCAATACGAGCGAACTAAATCCTGCTAACCAAATCTCTGAAGAGAGCGATCGCACGGGCGGCAGCGAACCTAATCCTGGTTCCTCTTCTAACGGCTCCGGTGTCAACAGATCCAACAACGATCACTACTTGTACAATCGCGTCACTGACATTATTAACAGTGAAATCAACCCGCCCCAACAGACAGCCGCTTTAATTGAACTATCCGCCCGTGAAAGGTTTCCTTTGAAAGGAGTAAAAGATTTAGCCACCGAAGTAGAAACTCATATTAGCTATGGAGAAACTCACGCACAAGAAGTTCAAAAACTCAAAAAAATCCTCAATTACCGCCAACAGCAACTAGACATCGCTCAAATTCTGCCCGCTCCTCTAGCCGCTTCAATTTTGACTAAAGCCGCTTCTGACCGCATCGACCCCATTTACATTTACCAGTACCTCCTCTCCGCTTGCGGTAGCCAAATGGGGGGGCATATTGGAATGATTGGCAAAGAAGGTGCAACAATAGCCGACAGTTGGGTAGAGTATCCTATCTTCTGGACAATGGTAGTTGCTTTAGCTTCGGCTGGCAAAAGCCAGACAATGCGCTCAGTTTTTGGCAGTGTCAAACAGCGTTACAAGCAAGCAAAATCCGCATATCGACGGCTCAAAGAACAGCTAGGAAAACTAGAAGAAGCGTGGCAACAAAAATCTACTCAAGAGAAAGAAAAACTCAAAAATAGCTTGTCAGATCCCGCAGTCTTTAAAGCTTCAATGCCTCCCCCCGTGCCCAAGCAACTTATTGAAGCAGGAAGTCCCGAAGGCGTTCTGCGGCGGATGAGCGAACTCCCGGTCAGGAGTGGCGGCGCTTGGGTTTTCGACGAATTGGTGCGGTTGTTGAAGCTGGATCAGTATAAAGACAAGGGGGGAGATACTCGGCAAATCCTGCTACAAATGTGGAACTCGCCTGCAGATATTGAATTTGAACGGGCTGACGATAAAGATGCCTTTGAACTTAAAGATTTGTGCTTGAATTTGACAGGGGCTACTCAATTATCCAAAGTCCAACAATTGTTTAGCGACCCCGACGACGGCGACGGGCTAATCAGCCGCTTTTTAATAGCGGTGCCGTCAACTCCTGATAACTTTGCAGTTTGGTCAGACTCGCAAGTTGCAATCTCCGGGGAATTGCAAGAATTGTACGACCACCTGCGATCGCTCCACGGCGATCTCCGAGAGCTAGCGGGGTTGTCTGCCGCGAGTGAAGGTGGAGAATTGCCCCCCGTTCTGCTGTCGTTTACGACCGAGGCTCATCTGCGGTGGAAGCGGTGGTGGGAAGAAGTCAGGCGCAACCAACAAGCAGTGGAATTTGAAGACCCAGCATTTTTTGCCTATTTGGGCAAAATGCTGTCTCAAACCTTGAGGTTAGCCCTCCTGCTGCACTGCATGGAATTGAAGTACGAAGAAAAGCCAGACCCGCTGCGCGTCGGCCTCGATACCTTAGAGCGGGCGATCGCGGCGGCTAAGTTCAGCATCGGGCAATTCCGCATCTTGCAAACGAATAACCACGCCTCCGATTCGGCCGGAGCCCATCTCTCCTTAATTTACACCTATGCCCTGCGGAAGGGGGAGGAGGTTTCAGCCGCTCAAATCCAGAACAGCGTCTTCAAACGGTGCAAGCGCAAACCCACATTAGCTGAAATTCGCTCCAACTTCGCCGTTCTCACAGAAAACGGGTATGCACTTCTCTCTGGCAAGGGAAAAGACCTCCGCATTCGAGCGCTTCCATTATCTAAAACTCGCGTCGGAATTCCGACAGATTCCGGCAAAAGTTCCGGCATCCCAGAAATGGCCCAAGCACTTGCCATGGTTAACGTTGAACCCCCTTTCCCCCGCTATTCCGGCAATTCCGACACTCCAGCGCGGCGCTCCGGCAATTTACAAGATGAATGGGTGAGTCCGGCATCATCCATGTGCGCCTCGGTATCGGAAGCTGCTACTGCGATGCCGACAGCGAGCGAATTGGAAATAGAAGAGGATTCGCCACCTGCTACTGCAATGCCGACAGCAAGCGAATTGAAAATAGAAGAGGAGTCGCCACCTGCTACCGCAGCGCCAACGGTGAGCGAATCAGAAATAGAAGAGGATTCGCCGCCTGCTCAAATGTGTCGGAATTGTCGGAATTCTGACATCGATGAGGTTTCAGAAGTTGAGCCAGAGCCAATTGTAGGCGATGAAAATCTGTCGGAAAATGGTCGGAACGAAGTCGGAATTTCCGACGAGTTAGGCGGTGAAGGAGACGATGCCAATAGTGAATGGAAGGGTGAGTTAGATCCAAGTGACGATACCAACAGCGAATGGAAGGGTGAGTTAGATCCAAGTGACGATACCAACAGCGAATGGAAGGGTGAGTTAGATCCAGGTGACGATTCAGACTTGGATAGCGACCCGCTATACGGCGATCGCGTGCCAAAACCGACTGCACCGCCCGACCGCATTGGCACTACGGAACTAGCACCTCCAGGCGCGTCTAGCGTCCGAGGCAATAGTGACAAGGAGGCTACCACAGTGAGCGATAGCCCCGATCTTCTGCCCAATCCCGCTATTCTACCCATCGAGCCGCAGACTTCCACAACACCTGCTGACCAACCTTGCCCCACTGTTGAACTGACCGAACGCCCAACCCTGGGCGAAAGTGAGGCGAGTTCCCCGTAACGACTTGCGTAGCCGAAAAACGGAATAATGACGCCTACAGGCAATTTGCGGATCGTGTTAGACAACGTGACTGTCCAAGTTGAACTCCATTTCTGTGGGATGGAAGGCCGCGCGATCGCGCGCCTCCTGTCAGCTTGTCGATGATGGAAAATTTTCCATTGCCTTTCTCACGGACGCACCACTCCGTAAAATCGGTAATGTCCGATTAATTTTTGATTAACCTCCGCGCCTACCGTCGCGGAGCAGCTAAAAAAGTCAGCTACTGAAACCACTCTCCGCAGAGAGTGCTAATTGTGACGACTGAATGCTCATCCGCCAATGTCCCGTTCGCATTGGCGCCCGTCACGCGCGAGGCGATCGCAAAGAAAGAAAACACAACTTTTCGCTTTCCTGAAACCGCTTAGATCCTTGTATAGCAGGCCGGAACCGTTGAATAAATTATCAGATTAGGTGGATTTCTCCTCAGTTAATCATCCAAAAGGATGAAGTTAATTCTCCGGTTCTTCAGCCCGTGTAGCCATGCTGCACCATGTTGTCAACTGTTGCAATCTAAAAAAGGTTAGCAATGCTTACCGCGAAAAATTTGATTGGGAGTTTTTTGTTCAGATGACTATCGAAACTATTAACGATGTACTATTTCCGCCTTTCCTTTTTACCACCCTTTTTTGCTTAGCCTCAGCATTCCTGCACGAGCCTGAAGCAGTCCAATCGGAAGAACTCACAAACAATCGAACTGAAGTAAATGTGGCAACAGCCGCAGCGCAATCTGACAGTGCCAACAGCGAGGTAAATGGAGCAACAATTGAAATTGAGAAACCAGCCAGCTCCCATCACACTCGCCATCAGACCACAGGCAAAAAAACACCAAACAAACCAGCAAAACCAATTGATTTTGCCGCACATTCAGGCGCAAGCACAACCTCACTTCCTGCCGTTAATACTTCGCTGATTTCACTTAGGCAAGCTCGCAAAATTGCTAGCGCCATCAAAGCTGCTGCGCCAGAACTGGGGTTCAAGCAAAAAGTTAACGGCTCTGATTCCTCTATTGAATGGTTGCAGGCTCAAATCAAAAATCGGCTGGAAAATTATCCCCTAATTGTGATGCCTATCATCCTCAAGCTTGCTCCCAAAGCGGTGATTGCAAATACCCTAGCATCTGCTACTTCCGAACTAGGTGAAAGTGCGCGTTCAGTGTCCTAGCAGCGAACGAAAAGTTTCTCAACCAACCAGCGTACTCGTTTACCCTCCGAAACTTATAACAATGCCCAAGCCTTCATAAGGTTTGGGCAGTTCTTTTGACCAGAATAAGCGATTTTCCAATAAAATCATAAATTTTTATTAAAGGGAAACAAAACTAGCAAAACAACTTGCAAAGTGAATCAAAAAATAGTATAATCTAATTATTACAAGCGCCACTTCTATTTGAGCGTACTGTTATGGCGGCAATTAAACCTGTTACCTTCCGAGACCTCATAGACGCGATCGCCACCTTGCCAATTATCAACTTTCCTGAGAATTTAAGTCAGTTGAGTAGCAATAAAAGCCAATCTAACTGCAATAAAGGACGCGGGTTCCGGCATCCTCGGCGCAGCGCCCCGCAAGTGGCCCATCAAGCGATAAAAGCTTTTCGGCAGACTTGACGAAAGCGCACTTTCGTCCAATAATAAGGGAGCTTCCATTTTGGAGGGCTGCGCCGTGAAGGTTCAAGGCAACGGGCGTGCTAAGATTTTGACGCCCGCCGAAATATCTAGGCTGTTCGACCGGGGTTTTGTTACAGCAAGAGATAGGCTTTTGTTTGCTGTGACTTTTTATTGTGCCTGTCGTATTTCAGAGGCGTTAGCTTTAACAACTCAGGACATTGTTGGCGGTGTGGTGACGCTGCGGAAAGCGACAACTAAGGGCAAGTCAGCAACGCGAACGCTGCCGCTACATCCTATGTTGGCTAAGTTTTTATTGGCTTACAATCCAGATGCGGGTTTTTTGTTTCCGGGGCGAGAGGGTACGAAGCCTTTGACACGCTCTCAGGCAGACTTGATTTTTAAAGAAGCTTGCAAACGGGTAAGAATTAAGGGAGCTTCCACACATTCGATGAGGCGGACAGCACTCACGAACTTGAGCAATGCTGGGGTGCCGCTGCGGGTAATTATGGAGATATCAGGTCACAAAAATTTGTCGAGCCTCCAGCGCTATTTAGAAGTGCAGCCGGAACAGCTTGTCAAGGCGCTCGGGATTCTGAAGTGAGGCGATCGCGACTTTGGTTCGCCAGATTGTTTCAACAGCAGCCCTGTCACGCGCGCGTGAAGAAGGCTCTCAAACACCTTCCATTTGGTTGTTGACGACGTTAGCGCAGCCGGAGAAGAGGATCGCTCGCTCTGATTTTTTTCAACCGCGATCGACAATAAATCTTGTTTCCGATCGATTGCGAGTACCTAGGATGACGTAAATACGTCGTTAGCGCAGCCGGAGAAGAGGATCGCACTCAGCCAGCGGGCTGGTCAAAGAGCGGCTATCGCCGCTATTGGGAGTGACCTGCTCATTTAAGTTTCATCCATTCTTAACAATAGCGAACGCATTCACCTAGGAAAGCCTTCATCACGGGCGATCGCCCTCAAAAAAGCCAGTTAGCTGTTAAGAATTATGATTGACTTCTATTTCAGTTAACTGGCTCCCTTTCAATTAACCACACAAAATTCAAAGAGGGAGGCTATCTCGCCTTGAACGGAAACAACTTGAATTTACTGCCAGTACCACTACCGCCCATGCTGCCAGAAATGGTGGGTATCGTTGGTGATTCCCGATACTTCGCCATGTTTTATATGGGCAGCAAAGCTACTTGGACTGATGGTAGAGGGTTAGGGACCTTCAGTTATTATGCCGTGTACGAGCCACTTACTGAACATCCCGCTCTCGCCCTCGATCTGGAACCATACCACCTCGGTTCCGATGATGAATTTCCCACCCATGCAATTGTGTGCGATCGCTTGGAAGGAAAGATGTACGTCGGAGATTACCCAGAAGTAGAGAAATTTCTCAACATCCAGCACCCGCCGCTGCCCACTCTGTCACCAGAAGAAGTTGAACAGCAACGGCAAAGGATTGAGGAAGAACTGGCAAACTTTGACATTTCTACGTTCCAGAAGTTGGGGATGTTTGAGTTGTTGGCAGGGCACAATCAACAACAAAAGCAGGAGCTAGTGGAATTGGGGCATTGGCTTGACCAACAACTAACTGAAGATTCGATCCGGCGATACGTCGAAGCTGCTAATAAAGGTAATTGGACAGCGATTTCTGTACTGCAAAGATTTTTGCAACGCATCCATTAAATTTGGGTACAGCAGAATCATTACCCTTAAGCGAACGCAATCTTTCCTTGTAACTATGAGAGGAATTGGTATTAGTGCCAATTCCTAGCAACACTAATTAATGACCAAAAACTCTGCCTATTTCTGTAACAAAAATAAAACACAAAATCAAGTAGTAGCCATTGGAGAAAGAGCGCTTGTACAATGCGTTAAAAGCTGGTGTCCTCCCAGTTGGGAATCAAGATTTCCAGGGGAAATCATCCCTTTCTGGATTCCTATACTTCCTGAGCGACCGCACTCTGATGCAGAAATTCTCAAGTTTGAACCGCTCCACTATCACTTTGACTTTCGCTTTTGGCATGACCGACTTATCAACTTATTCTTCACAGATGGGGAAACTGCTGAAGATTGGCAAGCACGAGTTCAATTAGCTTGTGAAGTTATCGAAATAAAACAAGTGGTGCGCTTGTGCTACCGCAATATACCAATCCTTTCAGCCGACTACAACTTCTTGCCACGCTTGGAGGAAGCTTACTCGAACTGCTCCTTGCTGCCTGGTAATATTTGCCCCCACAAAGGTTATAAACTTTTGCCAAATACCAAGCACCCTAATTTAGGAACCTGTCCGGGTCACGGCTTAGCATTTAACTTCAAAACAGGGCAATTATGCCGGAGAAAGGAATTTACACAGCTTGATTTCAGTTGATTGATTTAGGGGAATATCGCGCTGCAATTTCTTTATCAAGAAATTTGCCGGAAAACCTGTCAAAAAAAGTCAGGTGCAATCGATTCACAGCTATGAACTTATGTCAATCTTAAAAGGAAGTCGAGATTTGATTTCGGCGCTGTTGCTAAGAGATTTGAAGGGGATGCCACCTTCAATCGAATTGCCTGCTAATTTTGCCAAAATTCACACGCCGCGCTTTGAGTGCGGCGAGATGGTGCGCTGGGCTGATGTTGGCGAAGAAGCCGATTGGGGAATAGTTATCGGCAAATTTTACAACTACGAACCGCCCCGTTGCTGCTGGATGTGGTGCTACATAATTTGGCTGGCTGCTAATTCCAAGAGCGCAGCTTGGTGTCAGTTTGATACGGCGCGGGAGGAAGATTTGGAGGGGTTTGAGGATGAAAAAGCCGCAGACTTTGACAGATAGAGAGCGCAATTTAATTGCAGCTTACAGCCAATGCCAATTGGGAATGACGCCGAAGCAGTTTTATGGCAAGTGGGCGGTGAGTTACGAGGAAATCGCTTTTATTTGTTCCCGTTCTAATTCTACAGTGCGGGGTTGGTTTAAAAAGGGGAAAAATCGAAGATTTCCTACTCCTGTCGATTTGCGTCATCTGGCAGTAATGGACTTTCTGCTGGAACATTTTGAGGAAATTCCAGAGGCACTAGCAACCTTGCTATGTCGGCTTTCTGAAGATAATAGCGTGCATTAGTAGTGGCGCGTCTGCTTGAAATTAGTGCATTGAACAATTGCCCGTGTTTTCTCAAATTGATAAACTTCAAAGCATTTCACGGAGACCCAGCACCCGTTATGGATCAAAGAAACTCTTTCTCCCCCTCTCCCGTTCTCCCGTTCTCCCCTGCGAGTTTCTGAGGAGATTTCTAATGCCTCATTTCCAAATAGACGCGCCACTATTGTTTTTGATTTTATATACATCAAGCCTTTTCAGCATCAAAAAATAATTTGAGCGGGTTTCAGCACAAATATAGTCAATTGTCAATATCACCGTGACCTGTCTTTGACAATATTGTTTCAATTAAGGTAATGGCAGGTAATCAAACACAAACACAATTTGTTACTGTTATCAGGAGGTTAAAATGACCTATTTTGAGAAGTTGCACCCGTGGTGCTTAATTCGCTTACTTCCTAATTGCCAGCGTATTGTTGTGGCGCGATTTCGCAAGAGAAACGATGCAGATGAGCATCTGCGGGTTTTGCAACGGTTGGTTAAACATCGCACATTTGTGATTATTTTTGATAGTCAAGAACAGCCAGCTTTGCCTCAAGATTGATGGGCAAAACTTATTTTGAAGTCGAATTAGTCAAAGTACCTGCATTAGATTAATAACTCCGCTTCTCCACAATTTCTCCTAGTTATCAATCCAACTGATAACTGGGAGAGTTTTTGATGGGTGCATAAGTCCTAACTATGAAAAATTTGAGTAGCAGTCAAATCAACAGAACAAATTATACAAGACTTACGCCCCAAGTGTTTAAATACACTATTGGTAGCGGTAAGGTGCTTATGGCTCACCCTACATATAGAGGTTATGCGTAAGTCCTGTTAGAGTTATTATTATCGTCTCCATCAATTAATGATTGTGTAAATTTCAGCTAGCGCTGATTAGTGTTTGAAAGATAGTGGAAGAAACCAACCCTATGATTCAAACACTGGTAAAACCGAATTTTCAATTAACTTCTCAACAAAACAACGCCCTCCAACTCCTCGAACAATTTGTAGCAAGTTCTAAACGGGTATTCGGGCTATTTGGATATGCAGGTACGGGAAAATCAACCCTTGTCAACCTGGTAGCAGAACAATTAGTCAGCGCCGGAAAGAGAGTCGCTTTCACCGCTCCCACCAATAAAGCTGTAGGCGTATTGCGACGGATGGCTGCTGAAAAAGGACTGAGAGGAGTAGACTTTATGACCATCCACCAGCTATTGGGGTTAGCTCCAGTCAAACAGGGGCAAAATAAAATCCTCAAACAAGTTTCTCCTTCTTTCCTTCACCTGTACGACACCATTTTTCTCGATGAGTGCAGTATGGTTACAGCAGAACTGTGGAATATTATTCAAGAAAGAATTGCTAGCGCTTTACTCATCGGCAGCAATCGGCAGCTTATTGTCATGGGCGACCCCGCACAATTGCCTCCTGTTAATAATGGCTTCATAGAAGAGAAAAAATCTCAATCCTTCAGCGTGCCTGAAAAAGCCGTTTTAACAGAGGTCGTCAGGCAAGGTGCGGGCAGCCCCCTGCTAGAATTCGTAACAGCTTGCCGCACGGCTGTCAAGAGCAAAGAGGCGTTCAAACCCTTCTCCAAATTCAGCCTTGATAAAAAAAACGGAGCCTTCTTAGTCAGAGAAAAAACGCTGCTGAAATACGCTTTAAAAAAGTTCTCTTCTACTTTCCCTCAAGACCCTGATTGCTTTCGCATCCTCTGCTACACTAACGAGCGCGTCGCCTACTGGAATAGCAAAATCAGAGCCAAAATCTACGGAAAAAATGCTCCCAGATTTATTATTGGAGAGAGGTTGATTGCTAAAGCTCCCGTTATTGCTCCCGACGGCAAAACCGTCATCCTGCCCACATCAGCAGAAGTGGAAATTGCCGAATTTCAAGAGGATAGGTACTCTGGCTATAAAGCCTGGAATCTCCAGGTTAAAACCGATGCAGGCGACCAACGCCAAGTTTACATCCTCCACGAAAGTGACGCTTGCCGATTCCAACAGGACAATGCTAGGTTGCTGCAAAATGCTAAAAGCAATCCGAGCTTATGGAAGGCATGGTACGACCATTGTGAAATTTTTGCAGATATGAGAAATTGTTGGGCAATTACTGTACACAATTCTCAAGGCTCTACTTTCACGGAGGTGGGAATTGATAGCAGTGATATCGGCAGGAAAGTCGCTAGTAAATTGCTGTATCTCGCTCAACTTTTCCCTAGTCAAAAAGCTCAATTTGTCAAAGAATACCGCGACAGTATTCGAGCGCACAATCAGCTTATGTACGTGAGTTGTAGTCGTGCGAAGCACCGGGTTTTTGTTACTAAGTGAACCCATTTTATATTTGGTGAATGGCACTTTTAGAGTTTAAGGGCGATGCCTGTGGCTGGCTACGCCTCCGCCATCGAGTCAGCGCAAGCGCGATCGCCCTTGAAATGTGCTACTTTTTTAATCGTACTCAAGGGCGATTACAGTAATGTTTATATAAAGATAGCATCGGGTACAATAACAATACGGGACTAAAAGCTGAGAAAATTGTTAGGTTGCGATCGCACTCTTTATCTCATCAAAAAAGTTGCACCAACTTAAAACAGTGCCACACAGACGGAAGTAGTGCCAAAGTTTTCCAGAGGATGGTATGAGTTTAACTAGAGCAATTCCAGAACTGGGTCAGTTAGTCAAAGTGCGATCGCGCCAATACGTCGTCACCGAAATACGTCCAACTGCCATACCTGTTAATCCCATGCTACCAGGGTTACAGCAGTTGCAAAACCTGGTGATGCTTTCCTCTGTGGAAGATGACGCTTTGGGGGAAGAATTACAGGTAATCTGGGAATTAGAACCGGGGGCTTTTATTCGCGAACGGATGGAACTACCGCCACCTACAGGTTTTGATGAACCCGCTAAATTAGACGCTTTTTTGGATGCGGTACGCTGGGGGGGCGCTTCAACTGCTGATATTCGTACTATACAATCTCCCTTTCGCAGCGGTATTGATATTGAAGATTATCAGCTTGACCCCGTTGTGCGTGCCATTCAAATGCCCCGCGTTAACTTACTAATTGCTGATGATGTAGGATTAGGGAAAACCATTGAGGCGGGATTAGTCGCGCAGGAGTTGACAATTCGCCATCGTTGCCGCCGTATTTTGATTATCTGCCCTTCAGCGCTACAAATTCAATGGCGTGACCAAATGCGGGATAAATTTGGTTTAGATTTCCGGATTGTGGATAGTAATCTGATGAAGGAGTTACGGCGTTCTCGCGGGATTCATGTTAATCCTTGGCAGCATTTTCCCAGATTGATTACTTCGATCGATTTTATCAAGCGCGATCGCCCCCTGCGTCTTTTTCGCGAACTCCTCCCCGCCGAAGGCGAACCCCTCTATCCCCGCCGTTTTGACTTGCTGATTGTCGATGAAGCGCACAACGTCGCACCATCCGGCGGCGGAAAATATGCAGTTGACTCGCTCCGAACCACTACAATTAGATTATTAGTTCCTCATTTTGAACACAAATTATTTTTAACCGCCACTCCCCATAACGGTTATCCCGAAAGTTTCACCGCTTTATTAGAATTGTTAGACTCCCAAAGATTTGCTAGGGGTGTTTCTCCTGACAAAAACCAACTGCAAGTTGTCATGGTGCGACGACTGAAACAGGAGATGCAAAACTGGGATGGTTCGCCTTTATTTCCAGTACGGAATTTAGCCCCTATTTTAGTTGATTATCCCGCCGGAGAACGGAGGGCGCACGCAGCTTTAAAACATTACACCGAATTACGCGGTAAAGGTGTGGCAGATAATACAGAAAAGTATGCTACTGAATTTGTTTTAAAACTGTTAAAGAAACGCTTGTTTTCTTCACCAGAAGCTTTTGCGATTACCTTAGCCCAGCACGAAAAATCTTTAACTTCTGCCCGCCGCCGGACTGCTACCACTTTATCACGACCAACTGAAGGAATTTTACGCCGTCAATTAGAGCAAGTTGAAGAAGAATTTGCCGATGATGCGGTTTACGAAGAAGCAACCGATGAGGCAATTACTAATACTAGCAGATTGTTTCGCCCACTTTCGGCAGCAGAACAACAATTATTACAAGAAATGCGACAATGGGCAGAAGATGCCGCCAAACGACCGGATGCCAAAGCTCAAGAGTTATTGAATTGGATTCATACTCAGATCAAACCTAATGGGAAATGGTCGAAAGAACGGGTTATTATTTTCACCGAATATCGCGCTACTCAAAAATGGTTGTATAATTTATTAGCAGCCGAAAGATTAATCGAAGGAGACAGATTGATGACTCTTTATGGCGGCATGGTTTCGGAAGATAGGGAAAAAGTCAAAGCAGCTTTTCAAACCGACCCTGATATTTCCCCTGTGAGGATTTTACTGGCAACTGATGCAGCTTCGGAAGGGTTAGATTTACAGAATTATTGTTCTAAGTTGATTCATTATGAAATTCCTTGGAATCCGAATCGGATGGAACAGCGGAATGGCAGAATTGACCGTCACGGACAAAAAGCTCAGGAAGTTTTAGTTTATCATTTTGTCGGCAAAGATTATAAACAAAATTCGGTAACGGGAACTAAACCGGGTGATTTAGAAGGTGATTTAGAATTTTTAATGCGGGCGGCATTAAAAGTTAATAATATTAGAGAAGATTTGGGTAAAGTGGGTATGGTGATTGCCCAGCAAGTAGAAGAAGCAATGTTAGGATATCGGACTACTTTAGATACTAGCAAATCTGAACGGGAATCGGAACCTGTGCGACGGATGTTAAAGTTTGAGCGCAAAGTGAGAGAACAGATTGATAAATTGCGGGAACAATTAAACGAAACTCGCCAAAATTTACGGTTGACTCCTGATAATATAGAATCAGTAGTAAAAATAGGGCTAGAGTTAGCCGAACAACCGCCACTGATAGAAACTCAGGTAGCAGGTTTAAAAGGAAAAGCTTTTTATTTACCAGCCCTAAAAAGCAGTTGGGCGATGTGTAGCGAAGGGTTAGCCCATCCCCATACCAAGGCGATTCGTCCCATTGTTTTTGACCCCGAATTAGCCCAGGGTAAAGATAATGTGGTGTTAGCACATTTGAATCATCGGTTAGTACAAATGTGTTTGCGCTTGTTGCGGGCTGAGGTGTGGTCTGGGGAGGAAAGAAAATGCTTGCATCGCGTGACGGCGAGGTTAGTTTCTGCTAGTTCGGGGTTGGAAACTCCGGCGGTGGTTGCTTATGGTAGATTGGTGATTTTAGGAACCGACCAACAACGGTTACATGAAGAGGTGATTGCGGCGGGGGGAATCTTGAAGGATGGGAAATTTACCCGGTTGAGAGTGATGCAATTGCAAAAGGCGTTAAATGCAGTTTTACCAGACGCAGCGCCAGATAGCGTTCAACAAAAATTAGCAAATTTTTGGCCGAATTATGCCGATGAATTGCTGAAAACTTTGCAGGCGCGGATGAGTGAGAGAACTGCTAGTTTACAGCGGGATTTGCAGAACCGGGCTGATAAAGAGGTGGCGGATATTACGGCTATTTTAACTGAGTTAAAGCTTAGTATTGAAAAAGAGTTTGTTGAACCGGAGTTTAAGCAATTGGAGTTATTTAATACGGAGGAAAAGGCACAGTTTGAGCGAAATGTCAATAGTTTAAAGTTGAGGATTGAGCAAATTCCTCGCGAGATTGAACAGGAAACGGATCTGATTAGGGCGAGATTTGCTAATCCAACGCCGCGATTGTTTCCTTTGGCGGTTACTTATTTAGTTCCACAGAAACTTGTGATGTAAATTATCATATTGATTGAGGGAATTTATCATCAATTTTTAGGAGTGAGGCAAATGGCGTACAGCGATTTTAAGTTAAATGAAGTAAGTCAACGGTTTGGATTGACGGTGAATGAAGCATCGGGAATGTTTGCGGATGTACCGGAAGCAGAATGTAGCGATTTACTGGTGACAATTCTCGGTGAAAATGTCGATTTGGCGGTGGCGATTAATACGGAAAAAGCCCGTTCGGAAATGATTATTAGTCCAGTTTTGTTAGAGATTAGGCGCAAGTTTAAGGGTCAAATTAGCTTATTTTCGGGGGTGGATTTTACGGTTGATGTCCAACAAGGTTTAAATGGCTTTTGTGATTTTATCATTAGTTCATCGAAAGAACAGTTATTTGTTCGCGCCCCGGTAATTACGCTGGTGGAGACGAAGAATGAAAACTTAAAATCGGGGTTGGCGCAGTGTATTGCGGAAATGGTAGCAGCACAGTTATTTAATGAACGACAAGGAAATGAAATCAAAAGTATTTATGGAGTAATCACTATCGGCACGATTTGGCAATTTCTAAAGTTACAGGATAAAGTAATTTCGATCGATCTAAGCGAATATTATATTAAGGATATCAAGAAAATTTTAGGTATCTTAGTCAGCGCCATTCAACAGCAATAAAAACCTATTCCCCATTACCCATCATGTCTACCGCACGTCACCACGCTGAATGGTTATCTCTGGTTGAAGCTTCCGGGCCTTTTTTAAGTTTACCGGTATTGCTGAAAGTGTTTCCCAGCGGGTTAGATGCCCATGACTCGGAACATTTTAAGCTGTTACGGTTAGCCTATGAAGAATGGCAGGATAATCAACTCGGGGCGCGTCCTGAAAAAGCGATTCATCGCGCTTGGGTGGAATTTGTTTTGCGGCAGACTTTGGAATTGCCGGAGGAGGTATTGTTAGAAGGGCAGCGCATTCCGCCAGGGTTGCAAACCACTGTTGCACAACAGGGCGAAACTCTCCGGCCAGATTGGGTAATTGTTAATCCTCAAGAAACACCTAATGCAGGGACACCCCGGCTATTAGTTCAGATTGTACCTGCGGAACAGGATTTGGAGAAACCTTTGGCAGGACAACGCTGGAAAGCAAGTCCCGCGACTCGGATGATGGAATTATTGCACGCTGCTAATGTGCGGTTGGGGTTAGTAACTAATGGCGAACATTGGATGTTAGTTAATGCGCCTAGAGGTGAAACCACGGGTTTTATTTCTTGGTATGGGACGCTGTGGTTGGAAGAACATTTGACGTTGCGGGCGTTTCGCAGTTTGTTGGGGGTGCGGCGGTTTTTTGGGGTGGATGACTCGGAAATACTGGAAACTTTGCTAACTCAAAGTATTAATGACCAGCAAGAAGTTACTGACCAATTGGGTTATCAGGTACGGCGGGCGGTGGAAGTGTTAGTACAGGCATTAGACCGCATTGACCAAGATAGAAATCGCACTCTTTTGCAAGATATTTCGGAACCTCAGCTTTACGAAGCGGCGCTGACGGTGATGATGCGTCTGGTGTTTCTGTTTTCAGCGGAGGAACGGAAGTTGATTCCTTCGGCGGGGGGAGAAGCGCTTTATCACGAATATTATGCGGTTTCTACCATTTCCGCTAAGTTACGCAGCGATGCGGATAAGTTTGGTGAGGAGGTGTTGGAACGCCGCAGCGATGCGTGGTGTCGGTTGTTGGCGACGTTTCGCGCTGTGCATGGGGGAATTCGCCACGATTTGCTGGATATTCCCGCCTATGGCGGCAGTTTGTTCGACCCGGACAGATTCCCGTTTTTGGAGGGGCGAGTGCAGGGAAGTCGATGGCAGGAGATTTCTGCTGAACCTATCCCGGTGAACAATCGGATTGTGTTGCATTTGTTGGAAGCGTTGCAAATTTTGCAAATCAGAGTGGGCGGGACGCTGGAACCGCGCCGACTTTCGTTTCGGGCGCTGGATATTGAGCAAATCGGTCATGTCTATGAAGGCTTGCTCGACCATACGGCGGTCAGGGCAACGTCTCCGGTTTTAGGATTGATTGGGACGCGGGAACGGGAACCAGAGGTGGCGCTTTGGGAGTTGGAGCGGCTGCAAGCCAAGGGCGAGGAGGATTTGGTCAAATTTGTCAAAGAGCAGTCGAATAAGTCCCCTGCTGCGCTGCGTAAGGCTCTCTCAGTGGGGATTTTGCCAAGGGTGCAGGAGCGGTTGCGGGCGGCTTGCAATAATGATGGGGATTTGTATCAGCGCGTTTTGCCGTTTGCCGGATTGATTCGCCTGGACACGCTGGAGTACCCAATGGTGATTCCAGAGGGCAGTGTCTACGTCACGAAAGGTTCAAATCGTCGGGAAACGGGGACGCATTATACACCGCGCAGTTTAACTGAACCTATCGTGCAATATACCCTGGAACCGTTGGTTTATGAAGGGGTGGCAGAGGGGAAGCCGAAGGAACAGTGGCGACTCAAGTCAGCGAAGGAGTTACTGCAACTCAAAGTCTGCGATATGGCGATGGGAAGTGGGGCGTTTTTGGTGCAGACTTGTCGCTATTTGGCGGAACGCTTGGTGGAGGCGTGGGAAGTGGCGGAACGGGAAAATCCGGGTCAGGTAGTGATTGCGCCGGAGGGGACTTTATCTAAGTTTCGTCCTGATGAATGTCCGATTCCGAAAGATAGTGACGAACGGTTGACGGTGGCGCGGCGGATTGTGGCGGAACGCTGTCTTTATGGTGTTGATAAAAATCCTTTGGCGGCGGAGATGGCGAAGTTATCTTTGTGGTTGATAACTTTGGCAAAGGGGCGACCGTTTACGTTTTTAAATCATGCTTTGAAATGGGGTGATTCGCTGTTGGGGGTGACGGATGCCCAGCAAATTGAGTTTTTCCACCTTAATCCGAAAGAGGGAAATCAATTACCGATTATTTCGACGATTTGTAGACCTTTGTTGCAAGAAGCTATTGCTAAACGTCAAGAGTTAGAAGGTTTTTCGGTTAATGATATTCTGGATTTGCAGCGGAAGGATGAGTTATTGAAGGAAGCGGAAACAGCTTTAAATCAGGTGCGGTTTATTGGTGATTTGCTGGTGGGAGAAGCGTTGATGCAAGCGGGTAAAACGGGTAATTTGGTGGCTGAGGATTTGGCGGTTTTATCTCAGCAGGTGGCGGGAGTTTTGGCGGTGAAGGGTGAGGAAAGACAGCGACAAATTGAGGTGTTATATGCTAAGGCGCAAAGAATGTTAGATATTGGGAAACCTGTGGAACAACCGCCTCGAAAAACGTTTCATTGGGCGTTAGAATTTCCAGAAGTGTTTTTGATTGGAGGCACTGAAGTGCCTACTACGAACGGGGGAAAAGATGTTCGTAGTAAGCACTTTAGTGCTTCAAAGTTGGGGTTTGATGCGTTGGTGGGAAATCCTCCATTTCAGGGAGGGAAAAAGATTACAGGCGTACTCGGTACGGATTATCGAGATTTTCTAGTAGAAAGGATTGCAAGTGGAAAAAGAGGAAATGCTGATTTATGTGCTTATTTTTTCTTAAAGGCGCAACAGCTACTTAGTTCTCATGGTGGATTTGGTTTAGTTGCGACAAATACAATTGCTCAAGGGGATACCCGCGAGGTAGGTTTAGATCAATTAGTTGCAAATGGTTGTGTAATTCCCCGTGCTGTACCAAGTCGCAAATGGGAAGGAAGTGCTAGTTTAGAAGTCGCTCATGTTTGGGTTCATCAGGGGCGCTGGCAAGGTGAATTTATCTTAGATGAAAAGCCTGTTTATGGAATTACGCCATTTCTGACAACATCAGCAAAAGTGGTAGGAAACCCTTATCGTTTAGCAACGAACCAGGATAAATCTTTCATAGGTTCATATGTGTTAGGTATGGGTTTTGTCCTGACTCCAGAAGAAGCCCAAGCATTAATTGAAAAAGACCCTTGCAACAAAGATGTTTTATTTCCTTATCTAAACGGTCAGGATTTGAATACTAACGCCGACCAATCACCGAATCGCTGGGTGATTAATTTCCACGATTGGGCGTTGGATGCTGAACATGACGATCCGAAGAAGCCGAAGGGTAGACCTTATGCAGTTGATTATTCTGATTGTTTGGCGGTTGTAGAAGAGAAGGTTAAGCCTGAGAGAACACGGCAGAAAGAAAACGGGGAATTTGTGCTTAGGACACCGCTACCGCAAAAGTGGTGGATTTATGCAGACAAACGTCCAGCACTCTATGATGCGATCGCAAATAAGAAGCGAGTTTTAGTCCGTGCCCGTGTTAGCAATACTAACTCTATCACATTTGTGACAACAAATTTAGTTATGTCAGAGATGATAGTAGTATTTGATTTTGAAGATTATACTTCATTAGCGATTTTGCAATCAATGGCACATACGGAATGGTTTATTTACCATTCTTCAACTCTTGGTGCAGGAACTCGATACACTCCCTCAGACTGTTTTGAAACCTTCCCCTTCCCCTCACACATTTGTAGTAAAAACTTCAGTCCTTCAAGCACTAAAGTGTTTCCTACAAACCTAGAAGATACTGGCGAAAAATATTACACCCACCGCCAATCCATCATGCTTTCTCGCCAAGAAGGATTAACCAAAACCTACAACCGCTTCCACAACAGAGACGAAACCGCCGCCGATATTCAACAACTGCGAGAATTGCACGTAGAAATGGATAATGCCGTTGCCGCCGCTTATGGTTGGCAAGACATAGACTTAGGGCATGACTTCCACGAAACCAAACAAGGATTGCGCTACACCATCAGCGAAACCGCACGGCGGGAAGTGCTAGATAGACTCTTGCTGCTGAATCACGAACGCTACGACGAAGAAAAGGCCCAAGGGTTGCACGACAAAGGGAAGAAAAAGGGGAAAAGTGGGGGGAAAACTGCTAAAAAACAGGTATCATCTGAGGGACAGTTAAGCTTATTTTGATTAGCAGATGAAACAAACGTTCGTAGTAGGGACTGAAGTCCCTTTAGCACTAAAGTGCTTACTACAAACGTTCGTAGTAAGCACTTTAGTGCTTAACCCAAGGAGTAAATTTATGTACGAATATCGCAAGCTTACACCAGAACAACGCGCCGAATTAGTTGCACAACGTTTAGCACGAGGTTTTCCACCTCACGAACCACCTCATCAAGTGCGCGATAGAGAATTTTATCTATTAACTGCTACTTGTTACGAACATAAAAAAATCATGTTTTCTCAATCTCGTCGTCAGCAAATGCTAAATTTGATTTTTGAAAGGTTTGTAATGAATGGTGTAGAAATACTTGCTTGGGTGGTTTTGCCTAATCACTATCATTTGTTAGTACATTTGACTAATTTTGATGTGTTGAGTGAAATATTTAGAAAAAATCACGGTGCGACTTCTCGTGAGTGGAATATTGAGGATAATGCAACTGGGCGCAAGGTATGGTATCGATTTTGCGATCGGGCTATTCGTTCAGAAAGGCATTATTATACAACTCTAAATTATATACATTATAATCCGGTGAAACATGGTTTTGTTAATTCTCCTTATGATTGGGTAGAAAGTAGTGTTTACTGGTATTTTGAAACTTTCGGTAGGGAATGGTTGAGAGATTCTTGGGTGAGATATCCTGTACTTGATTACGGAAAAAATTGGGATGATTTTCCCTGTTAAATCGCATAAGTTTGTAGTAGGCGTTTTAACGCCAAATCGCACTAAAGTGCTTACTACGAACTTTATTCTACTTTTAGCCCACTGCATAATCACTCATTTCCCGCATGAAAGGAGGATAAAAACCTAACACAATATCTTGTTTTGGTACACCCAAATTGACTAAATCTGCTGCAATATCATGTTCTGTTGAATTGTAAAAAATCCAGATTTTCTCATTGCGAATATCAAGATGTATTATACAATCATGTACCCAGCGTTTATGCTGCCAACCCAGATGCACAATTTGATAGTGATTTCGCTGTGTATCAAAGATAGTTTCAACTTCAATATCACCATAAGCTGGCTTAATTTCTGCGTAACCCATCAATAATTGCTGTACAATTTGCTGATAGTTGGTTAATTGATCCGTTAGTTTTTCCATTGTGAAATTTGCTCCAGTTCAATGTCGTAAATAATCAATTTTACGGAATTTTCTTGCAGCATTGCTGCTGGAAAATCCCGTTGAAAGAAGCTGTTATAGATTAAATCGGGTATGGCTAAATAGAGAATGCGATCTGGTTCTTCACGACGCAATGCAGCCCGATAGTTAATAAACTGCCCCAGTGCTGTATGAAACTCAGAAATTGCCGATGCACTAGCTAAAAAACTTTTGACTTCTACCGCAATTTTCTCATTTCCTCGCTCTGCTGCCAGTAATCTTTCTGCCCCCAAGTCAATTTCCATATCTACACCGCCCACTTTAATTTTAAGTGGATCGTGAGTAACATTCCACCCATCCTTAGTAAGAGCAGTTTTAACAACTTGATGAAAACGATCCTTAGCCACAATAGACGATTTGATATAAAGGTGCAATTTAAAACTATCACATTTAGTGAAAGATGGTGCGTTAAGCGTAGCCGTGACGCACCCTATGTATTTAAATGTGGTATTATGCTAAAATGCTAAATTGCTAATTTATGAATATTACGAAATATTGCAATGTTATGAATATTATCCAACTCCCTGCTATACTACCTGGCAACTTAGACCTCGCAGCGATTAACGAACAGTTAAAAAATCGCGCCGCCCAACTAGATTGGAGTAGCGTAGTTTCTGCCAACGAACAACATTTAGCAGTTTTATTAAAGGGTCTTAGCTTAGATGATAGCGATGTCATCGACTTAGAAAATCCTACAATGTCCGATAACATTGCTCAAAAAGTTGTACATTATTTCAATACCCATCCAAATATTGAAAAAAATACCCATCAAAATAGTAAAAATAATCATCCTTCTCTTTTAGAAACGCCAACTTATTATCAAATTCGGGCAGAATTAGAACAAGCAATATTAGATGATTTACTCGGCCCAGCGGGGGGAGACTATGAAGAAATAGACGAAATGCGAGTTAGCGATCGCTATCTCGTCGGATTAATCGCACCTAGCGATCGGCATATCATACCCGAAGAACTCGAAGAAACGCCCGAACAAATGGATGAATTAGCCATTTCCGGTAGCGGTACCTCAGAAGAAGGCACAACCGAAAGTAACATTCTCCCCGCCGAGAAAATGTTTCCCTCGGCAATTGGCATGACTTTTTGTGTTGATGGAAATGCCACAGCAATTAAAGTAAAAGCAGGGTGGGGACAATACGAAAAAGGGAAAAGCGAAAGCGCCCAAACTTCGACTGGCGAAGCAAAAACCTTGTGGCGGCGCTACCCGATTCGAGGAACCTCACCGGATATTATCTTAAAAGTAGGCGCGATTAATCCTTGGCAAATCGATCCCGAAAAAGCAGTATTTGTTCAAGGTCAAATTCGCCAACAGCATCAAGATTGGATCGTGACTCTCTTCTTAGTTAACGGACAAAAAGAACCGAAAATTAGACGCGATAGCGCTTGGTTATTTCAACCAGAATTAAGCGTTGAATCTGCTGACCCCAATTATCCCGATATTTTCATTAAACGGCGGCTGAAACGCCAAGTCGGTAAACTCAACCCCGTCTTATTTGCCGAAGAACAAGCAATGGCGATGCAGTACCGCAACTGCATAGAATTTGCCGTCGGACACGGGACAGGCGTACACGCGGAACTTTCAGGCGGAAAGTGCGATCGCGAAGCCAGCCAAAAGCATCGGGCTATCCGCCTTGAGACTAAAGTCGTCCCTGCTTACGAAATTCCCCAAACTACGCCACCAACTATTGAGGAAATACCGGGACTGGCGGGATTAATTTTAGATATGAAAGAACTAGCAGAAATTCCCGATTTATCAACTGCTTTAAGTTCTTTAACTATTGCTTATAGTGAATGGATTGCCCAACAAACTGCGAAAATTGCCGACTCCACCGCCGATTTAGAGGATTATCAGGATGCGGCAAAATCGGCCTTGGCAAATTGTCAAATAACTTGCGATCGGATTCAAGCAGGAATCACGTTATTACAAACAGATTCTCAGGCTGCTGAAGCGTTCCGATTTATGAATGTCGCCATGTGGAAACAGCGGATTCACTCAATTTATGCAGAAAATAAACGGCGCGGCGAAGCCAGCGAATGGGATAATATTGATATTCCCAAGAATCGCACCTGGCGACCGTTTCAGTTAGCTTTTATCCTGCTAAATCTTCCCAGTATCACCGAATTAGACCACCCAGATCGATGTCATCCCACAGATGCGATCGCAGATTTACTTTGGTTCCCTACCGGCGGCGGTAAAACCGAAGCCTATCTAGGATTAACAGCCTACACCATTGGACTGAGAAGATTGCAAGGAAATATTGCCGGACGTTCCGGCGCAGCAGGCGTTGCTGTCCTCATGCGCTACACCCTCCGCCTCTTAACATTACAACAATTTCAACGCGCCACAACCTTAATTTGTGCCTGCGAAGAAATCCGTCGCCAAGATGAAAATAAATGGGGTAAAGAACCGTTTAGAATTGGGTTATGGGTAGGGATGAAAACCACACCAAACCGAACCGAACAAAGCAATGAATTTCTCAAACAAAAACTCGGACAATACCAACCCACTAGCAGCGGTTCCCCCCATCAATTAACTAACTGTCCTTGGTGTGGTTCTCAAATTGACCCCGGCAAACAACATATTAAAGTAGAATCCTTTGCCAAAGGATCGGGACGCACTTTAATTTACTGTGGTGATGCTTTAGGCAAATGTTTATTTACCCAAAAACAATCTCCCACCGAAGGTTTACCCATCGTAGTTGTAGATGAAGAAATTTATCGTCGTTTGCCAACATTAGTCATAGCAACTGTTGACAAATTTGCCCAAATGCCCTGGAATGGTGCCGTACAAATGCTATTCGGACAAGTAGACGGATATTGCACCCGTCACGGTTTTCGTTCTCCTGAAATCGAAGACAAAGACTCTCACCCCAGTAAATACGGACTCCCTACTGCTAAAACTATTTCGACTAATGCCTTGAGGCCGCCCGATTTAATTATTCAAGATGAATTGCACTTAATTAGTGGCGCTTTGGGAACCCTAGTCGGACTGTATGAAACCGCCGTAGATCAGCTTGCATCGTGGGAAGTCAACGGTAAAATAGTCCGTCCCAAAGTAATCGCTTCCACTGCGACAATTAGACAAGCCCGCGACCAAGTGCATAACCTATTTTTGCGCCAAGTACAAGTTTTTCCACCCCAAGGATTAGATATTGAAGATAACTTCTTTTCCTGTCAGCGTCCGCCTTCAGAGGATTATCCCGGTCGGCGATATTTGGGGATTTGTGCCACAGGAAGGCGATTAAAAGCAGCATTAATTCGCGTATATACAGCAGTATTGGCAGCCTCTCAATATTTATTTGACCAAGAGGGCGATGTGGTTGACCCTTGGATGACCTTAGTGGGTTATTTTAATTCAATGCGGGAACTAGGAGGAACTCGGCGTTTAGTGGATGATGACATTCAATCTCGCTTAGGAAAAACCGATCGCAGAGGGTTAGCAAAACGTCTGAGACTGGAAGTAGAAGAATTGACCTCGCGCAAAAATTCTACCGATATTCCCATCGTATTAAATTGGTTAGAAACTCCTTTTTCCTCAGAGAAGTCCACCAAAACTAACAAGCGCAAACCCTTAGATGTTTTACTAGCTACTAACATGATTTCTGTTGGCGTAGACGTAAAACGTTTAGGCGTAATGGTAGTGACAGGTCAACCCAAAAACACTGCTGAATACATCCAAGCAACCTCGCGGGTAGGGCGAAGTTTCCCCGGTTTAGTATTTACTGTTTATAACTGGGCACGACCGAGAGATTTATCTCATTACGAGCAATTTGAACATTATCATGCTACCTTCTATCAGCACGTTGAAGCCCTCTCAATTACTCCTTTTGCTCCCCGGGCTATTGACCGAGGGTTAGCTGCTTTATTCGTTTCTTTAGTGCGTTTGGCAGGTAGCGAGTTAAATGCCAATGATAAAGCCGGTAGGATTTCTCGCCATCATCCTTATGTGGAAGCTGCTATTAATGCGATTTGCGATCGGGCTTTAGCAGTAGGAGATACTAAGACCCGCGATTTAGTAAAACAGGAATTAGAAGCTAAATTAGACTATTGGTTAGCAGAAGCGGATACAACGGGAGGAAAAGTATTAGGATATCAGACTAAAAAAGATGGGGTGACAATGGGATTATTAGAACAACCAGGACAAAGCAATTGGCAATCATTTACTTGTTTAAATTCATTGAGAAATGTTGAACCCAATATTGGATTAATTTTAGACGATCGCATCCCCGATGATGACGATCGTCCAACCCAACCAATGAGTGAAACTACCCCAATTGATTTAGACTTGTAGTAGAAGCAATCCCCCACGATTCACTTGTGGGCCGGCGGGCGGGCGCGCCGCCGGCACCACCGCTAGATATTTGCACAAATCATTTAGGTTCGCCATATATTAGTTAATACAATGACAACAAATCAATCTTCTTCTAAAAACAAAGTCGGCGAACTCCGACCCAGCCAAATTTTATTCTCTTCAGGCATTGGTTCTATTGTAGATTTACCCAACTTATCAACAATGGTAATGGGATTAGATGATTGGGAGCTCACTCATGCCTCAGAATTAGGAGAAGCCCGATTACTAGCAGCAGTGCAAAAAAAAGAAAACCTTAATCAAGTCAAAAAACTGCTAACGCCACCTATATCTGAATCAAACAACCTCATCCCTAACTTATTTGATGAAAGCGCCCAAGTAGGAATTCCCGTCTCACCTTTCCCCACCTGGGTAGTTTGTCCCCAATGTCGATTACTTGCACCTTTAAAATCGGGACTATTTGAGTTAAAAACCGACCGCCATCGACCCGACCAAAATCGCTATATTCATAGTAATTGTCGCAAATTTTCTCCAACAGTCATCCCTGCCAGATTTTTAGTAGCTTGTCAACACGGACACTTAGATGATTTTCCCTGGCGCTACTTCGTTCATAAAGGTAATAGTAATTGCAAAGGTTCTCTGCGTCTCTACGAACAGGGCATCTCTGGTTCTGCCACCGATATTGAAGTAAAATGCGATGGTTGCAGTAAATCTCGTCGGCTGTCCGATGCCTTTGGCGAACTTGGTAAAATGAATATGCCTCAATGTCGCGGCCGCCATCCCCATTTACGCAACTTTGCAGAAGACGGATGTACCGAACAAATGAAAAGTATATTACTCGGTGCATCAAATAGCTGGTTTCCCATCACCCTTTCCGTGCTCTCCATTCCTACTACTATTAATCACCTTGGGCAACTGATTGATAAACATTGGACGGTGTTAGAAAAAGCGATTACAATTGACATTTTAGCTGCTTTCCGCCAAATCGGTCAACTCAAAGAATTTGCTAAATATTCAGATGCTGAAATCTGGCAAGAAATCGCACAAAAACGTCAGGGGGCTGATGAAGCCCCCCTTCTGGATGTGAAAGATATCAAAACTCCAGAATGGCAAGTTTTTTCTAACGTAAACACCAGTTTAAATAACGCTGATTTTCGGTTAACATCTGTCGCCGCCCCTGATGGTTACGAAGCTTATTTTGAAAAAGTTGTCTTAGTAGAACGCTTGCGAGAAGTTCGTGCTTTAGTTGGTTTTACGCGCATCGAATCTCCTAATGACTATGCTGAAACAGGAGAATTACCCGAAGAATACTGGGCTCCTTTGAGTCGTTCTAAACCTACATGGGTGCCAGCTTGTGAAGTGCGCGGCGAAGGTATTTTTATGCAATTTCAAGAGCAAATATTACAAAAATGGTTATCCAGTACACCTCGATTAAAAACATACGAACAACAAAGCTTAGAAGCGCATCGTCGTTGGCGCAGGGCGCGTTCCTTAGATCCTGATACTAATTTTCCCGGTATTCGTTATATTTTACTTCATTCCTTCGCTCATGCTTTGATGCGGCAATTAGTAATAGAATGTGGTTACAATGCTGCTAGTTTGCGGGAACGCATTTACTCAAAAGATCCTAATGAAGATAATGGCCCCATGGCTGGTGTATTGATTTATACAGCCGCCCCAGACAGCGAAGGTACGCTAGGAGGATTAGTCAGTTTAGGTGAACCGGGTCTTTTGGGTCGTCATATTGACCAAGCTTTAGAACAAATTGGTTTATGTGCTTCTGACCCTTTATGTGCAGAACATAGCCCTTTACAAAATACAACTTCTTTGCATTGGGCGGCTTGTCATGCTTGTTTGTTTAGTCCTGAAACATCCTGCGAACGGGGCAATAAATATCTCGATCGCACTTTGTTAATTCCTACTATGAATGCTGATTTATCAGAATTAGCTTTTTTTCAATAATCTTATATCTAAAGTCGAGTAACAAGCTGAGTCGTGCGAGCTATTCTCCAGGCAGCTAGCGCTGCCCCCGCTTAGCAGCTATTTTAACGCACAAAGATGCAAACCAAATCCCGCACCGCGACAGCTAAAAGCCGAAAAAAAGAGAGCGGATTTTCCAAAATAAAACCCAAGGCAAGTGTTCCCTTAGAACAAACCGAACCTTTGGTCGAAGATGAACCAAAACTTGAAGAAAAACCCGATCGCAGTTCCTCCAATAGCGCAGGCGATTCTCCCCAGCTTTTGCCAGCAGAAATTAAGCTCGTCTGCACGCAAGACAATTTAGCCAACCATCTCGAACTTGTCAGCAAAGCTGTCCCAGCAAAACCCACCCACCCCGTGTTAGGAAATGTCCTCTTGGTCGCTTGCAAAAAAACGCAGCGAGTCCAACTCACAGTCTTCGACATGAGCTTGGCCATTCAAACATCCTTTGATGCCAAAGTGATATCTCCCGGCGACATGACCATTCCTGTCGGGCTACTTAGCGATATTGTCGGGAAATTCTCGCCCGGAGATATCACTTTGGTCAGTCGCGAAGCCTTGAATCGCGAAGGTGAAGATAGCGAAGATAGCGGGAATAGCGCTACCTGGCCAGAGGCTGTTAGCAACAGTCCAGTTGCTACCCTAATTGCTGCTTGCGGTCGCTATCAAGTTCGAGGGCTTTCGAGTGAAGAATTCCCTGCCATTCCTGAAGTAAAAACAGCGCAAACAATTTGCATCCCCGCTGAAACGTTGAAAGAAGGGCTGAAAGGCTCACTGTTTGCCACTGCTACCGATGAAGGCAAGCACATCCTGACAGGTGTTTACTTCAAAATCGGCCAAGATAGCCTCGAATTTGCTGCCACAGACGGCCACCGTTTGGTTGTCCTCAATACTTCAATTCAAGGTTTTTCTAAGAAGAAACAAGCGGAAATTACACAGCCTCTAGAGCTTACAGTCCCAGCTAAATCGCTTGCCGAACTGGAGCGAATTTTATCGAGTAGGACATCCGCTGACCCAGTAGAGCTTTCTTACAGCACTGAGAGCGCTTTGATAGAATTCCGGTGGGGAGCGCAGCGCTTAGTAACGCGCTGTTTAGAAGGCGCATACCCAGCTTATCCCGATTTATTGCAGCAGGATTTCCAACATCAGGTAACGCTGGAAAAAGCACCTTTCATCAAAGCTATAGAGAGAATTGCTGTGCTGGCAGACAAGAAAGAAAAAACGCTCAGCATCCGTATTAATAGCGAAGCACAGCAAGTGTCACTGTCGCTTTTCAGAGAATTTGGAAACGGCTTGGAACAGATGGCGGCGCACGTTAACTCAGACGGCAATTTGTCAATTTCATTCAACATAAAATATTTGTTGGAAGGTGCAAAAGCGATCGCTAGTTCCCAACTCCAAATGCACCTCACTCAGCGCGACGGCCCCGCCATTTTAGTTCCTGCTGGCAATCCCTCCAAGCCCAACATCCTAATGGATGCCAAATACTTGTTAATGCCGATTTTCAAAGAATGATGTCTTTTGCAGAAAAGGCTCGCTTGGCAGAAGTAAAAATATTGAGTTTTTTACTTCTCTCTTCTTCTGAGTGCAAACTCCGCAAATATGACTCTAATTCTCAGCAAACAATTACACCTAACCATTCAATCATGTACGCAGCATTGCCTCAAAAATACCGCCCTCGTAGCTTGTCTGAACTGGCCGGACAGGAGTACATCCAAAGGACACTTTCCAATGCGGTCAAAACTAATAAAATTGCTCCGGCTTACTTGTTCGCCGGCGAACGGGGAACGGGCAAAACTTCAACGGCGCGCATTTTAGCTAAATCTCTCAACTGCACCAGTGCAGACAAACCCACAGTAAAGCCGTGCGGCAAGTGCCAGTCCTGCCGCTCGATTGAAAAAGGCAGCAGCTTAGACGTTGCTGAAATTGACGCGGCTTCCCACAACGGCGTGGATGACGCTCGCGCCCTGATCGAGCGATCGCACTTCGCACCAGTTATCAGCCGCTACCGAGTGTTTATTTTAGATGAAGTTCACTGCCTAAGTTCCCAAGCTTTTAACGCTCTTCTAAAATGTTTGGAAGAACCTCCGCATCATGTAGTGTTCATCTTGTGTACAACAGAGCAACACAAAGTGCTGCCAACAATTAACAGTCGCTGCCAAACGTTTCTGTTTCGATCGCTGCCAATCCCAGCAATTGTCAAACAGCTAACAATGATAGCTGAGAAAGAGTCAATTGCAATTGCCGAAGAAGCTAAAATTGCGATCGCCCGCGCCGCGAATGGCGGGATGAGGGACGCCTTGCAGTTGCTCGATCAGTTGAGCTTATTAGGAGAGGAAATTACCAGCTCTCACGTATTGGAGCTGTCGGGGCGGATACCGGAGTCGGATTTAGTTGCAATTTTGAAATCGGCCCGCACCGGCAACGCGCTGAAGCTGCTGCAACTGTCCCGCGAACTCATTGACAGCGGGAAAAGCCCTAAAATGCTGCTGGCGTCGCTGCTAGCCTGCTACCGGGACTTGTTGCTTGCAACGAGCGTGCCGGACTGTTCGCTGATGCTAGTTAGCGGCATTTCGCACTCGGCCCTGATGGAAATTGCCTCTGCTTGGGACTGCAATGCGATCGCTGCTGGCCTCGAACAGTTGCAGGCTTCGGAATGGCAGCTCAGCAAGAGCGCTCACCCAACGCTGTGGCTGGAACTCTGCTTGCTGGGATTGGCAAGGGTGCCACAATTAAAACCCCACGCCGCAGAGAACGCGAGTGGCAACTCTTGGCAGCCCGATCGCACCCAGAAGCTGCCCAGTACCTCCTTGTTGCGAGCTCCTCGTTCCAAAGAGCGAGCCATTTGGGAAAAAGTGCTCTCAGCAACTTCTGAGAAGAACCGCGCTTTACTTTGTGCTGCTTCCCTGGTAGCACTGACGGAAAAGAAAGCGGTGCTGGCCGTGCCCGCCCAATACCTGGACAAGTTCAACCGGAACGCAGCTAAGGTGCAGAAGATATTTCTGGCTGCAACGGGCGTCCGCTATCTTGTGTCGTTCGAGGAGAAGAACCCATGATTAGCTTGCTGATAGGGGATGACCTCCACGCGATTCACAAAAAGCTTTCTGCCTTTAAAAAGAACCTCGACCCCGCTTGGATTGGCTTCAATTATCACCGCTTTGATGCTTCGGCATTGAATGAGGCGGTTGACTGCGCCTTAACTCCCGCCTTGGGAACGGAAAAAGCAAAGTTAGTGGTGGTAGAAGGGTGTAATTTCAAACAGTTTACTGAAGAGGCGCTGGAGGTTCTCCAGTTGCTCCCGCAGGTGCCGGAAAAGACGCACCTGGTTTTTGTAGCGCCTTCCATTGACAAACGCCTGAAGGTGGCAAAATTCCTGCTCTCTCAAGCTAAGCTGTTCGAGTTCGACCTTATTCCCCCCTGGCGAACGGATCTCATTGCCCGATCGATCCGAACTCAAGCTTTGGCAATAGGGCTGTCGCTGAACTCAAATGCTATTGATTACTTGGCGGTTGCGATCGGCAACAATCCTGCTCGCGCCGAATCAGAACTGCACAAGCTGGCGACCCTGAGCAGCGGCGCGAACCTTACTTTAAACCAAGTGCGATCGCTGGTTCCTTCAACCACTCAAAATAGCCTTCATCTTGCCGAAGCGCTGAGGGAAAATAACTCTAAGAGAGCAGTCTATTTGCTGCTTGACCTTTTGGCAATAGAAACTTTCCCGCTGGCGATTTGTGCGACGCTGATTGCCCAATTTAGAACTTGGTTATGGGTGAAAGCGGCGATAGTTGGAGGAGTTAAGCAAGACGCTGAAATTGCCCGGATTTGTCAAATTGCCAACCCGAAGCGAGTGTACTTTCTGAGAAAAGAAGTAGCTACTGCTTCTCTAACATCCCTTTCGTCTGCGGTGTCCCTGCTGCTTGACTTAGAGGGTTCGCTGAAGCTTGGGCGTAAAGGGGATTCCATGTTGCCTGCAATTCTGGCGATCGCTCAACTGTTTCCTCCTAAGAAAGCAAGGAAACGCGAAGTAGAAGCGATGTAGAAGTGATGTAGGGGCGATGTAGAAGTGATGTAGGGGCGATATAGGGGCGAGCGCGAGTGTTCATTCCCCTCGTTTAACTAATGCAAGAAGTTAAACGGGGGAATCTTTTATTTTTTTACCCAAACACATTATAAAACTTATTAATTAAACTAAAGTCACTCCAATGTTAATGCTTGCTACTCAAAAAATAACACCCTCACAGAGATGCCAGAAATGTGGAAAGATTCGTAAGAACTGGGCTAAAGTCTCCAACAGACATTATGTTTGTAGTAATTTTGATTTTGAAATACAACGTGATAAAGGCTCTGTTATAATTAATTTTAATTACTTCTCCACTTTTTATCAGAAACGCTATCATAATAATCAATAATTATTTAAAAGATTTTAAACATAATAGTCTTTTCTTATACCATAATGTAGCGCATTGCTAGTTTAAGAAATATGCTATTCTAAGAAGGTAAAAGCAGGGAACCTTTTGACAGTGAAGGCGACCTGCCGATACAGCCCGCGCCGCCCCGACAGAGAATAACCCCAACTTTCTGTTAGGAAACCTTATTGGGTTTAGCAGGCAAAGGTACAAAGCCCCAATCCCCAAATAAACAACCAGGGCTATCCAAATGAATAAAAATGAAACTGTGTCGCTCTCAGTCAGCGACGCGATTCAGCATATTGGTCTTGACCAACTCAAGCCTCACCCTCGCAATGAGGAAATTTACGGGTGCACCGCTCGTATTGCTGACCTGGTAGAGTTGATCCAACTCAAAGGCTACGTCCAACCGCTGACCGTCAAAACAGATGGCACGATCGTTAGCGGCCATCGGCGGTGGAGGGCGCTATCCGCGCTGGGCTGGAAGTTTGTCCCAGTTATTGTCCGCCACTTCCAGACTGAAGATGACGAGCTCTTCGTCTTGGTGGCAGAAAACCGCCACCGCCACCAAAGTCCTGTACAGAGAATTCGGGAAGGAATTGTTGTGGAGCCTATAGCTAGAGAGCTGAGGAACAGACATTCTGCCAAGAAAGCTCGCCACGAAGCTGCTGACTCAGCAGAGCCGCCGTTGGACAACCAGCAACCGCTGATGGAAAATTTTCCATTGAACCCGATCGACTTGGGTCTGACTCCAAGGGAAATGGAACTGACGGAAAATATTGTGGCGGCTATAGTCGGCTTAGGGTGCGGCAGGAACTACAGGAAAGGGCGCATTGCCGTCAAAGCAGCCGACGAGCTCAAGAAAGATCGCCCCGAATTGGCTGCAAAGTGGTTGGACATTATTAATGACTACAGCATAGATGTGGGGTATCAACTTGCGAAGATACAAGAGGACAAGCGAGTAGTGGCGTTGGCTGCGATCTCGTCGGGAGCAGCGAAAACCCCGAAACAAGCTAAAGCTCTGATTAAGGCTGCTTTGAGAAAATCTTCCGCCTCGAAGGAAACCGAGGGCAGCATTAGTAGCGAGCCGGTTCAAGAAAGCGATTGCGGTGGAGAATGTAAAACTTGCACTCCTTGCGAACCAATTACGGGTGAGGGAGTCAAAACGCGCTTTGGTCCAGACAGCGCGGGAGCATGGGTCATGGTCAAAATTCCTTTTATTCCTACTGAAAAAATAGCGGAAAGGAAGTGGAATGGATTTTGGGGCCGGATTGTGGAGGTTGGAGCGACTTTGAAAGTCGATATGGGTTCAGAGGTGGTGTCGCTCCTTCAATCAGATGTGGTGGCGATATTGAACCCAACGCCGAGTTTTTGCTCAATAGCTGAGCGAATTCTCAGGCTGCAAAGCTTCGGCACGGTGTACGAGTTTGGGAAAATCGTCTTGAACAGGATGCAGAGAAGAGTGGTTTGGGATGCAGCAGCGCTAGCTTATCTGGATGCTGTGGAACAGGTGGAATTGGCGCGGCGGGCGATCGAGCAGGCTTTGTAGTAAGGTTCCTTTTTACTGAAACTAACCGATGATCTGTTTACCAATGAGTTTGAATGTGCGATCGCACAGCATTGAGTGCTGCTGCGTCGCAGTTTAACTCGTCGCTACCATAGCCGAGCAGTGCAACCTATAACTGTTTGGCTCGTTTTTTCGCTTCCGGGTCTGACGCGGGTGACAACGCCTCTGAAACCTTGATAGGTCAATCGTTGAGGCTCCTTAACCTCGACAAGCATGATGACTGCTTGAGAGGGTTATTAACAATGTTCCTGGGCAGCAATGGCGTAGTCGCAGGCATTGAGACATCGCCCTTAAACTGAAGTTCCCTGTACTCGAAACCCTCTCAAGTGACGATCGCCCGTGAGCATTTTTCTTGAGGTCGCTCAACTCTTATTTATAAATATTTGATAACCAAAATGTTCATTATCAATAAATAGCATGCAGGCGACTAACGTCGCGGCCTCTGGGTAGGCTGTAACTGTCTTACCCACCTATGCAATTAATCACCCTCACAGATTTAAGTTTTCTAGCCAATCCGACACAACTAACAGTTCCCATTGAATTGAAACAAGAGGAATTTCAACTAATAATGAAACAAACTTTCTTGAAACTACCCACTGAACCCCTGCTACTTGCGGAGCCCAAAGTGGATAAGTGGATTATGGAAGTTAGTTTGCTATTTCCAGAGCTATTTGAATGGGAACCTCCTACATTCTTAGTCGATACTCAGTTTAGCGCTAGGCTTAATAAAGATGTATGCGTGCAAATCAACGCCAATGCAGCTTTTCTTGAACCTCAATCCGTCCATTTAATTGAATGGGCAATCCGCCATCCTGCATTAAATTGGTCTGACCGAGTAAAATTGTGGACAGCAGCCGAATCTCTCTCGCTGTCGCCAGAAAATATCAAGTTGACCGTGTTAGCACTGCACCCCGCCCATCCGGGGACGAGGCATGAAATCAGTTGGGACAGCCGGCAACACGCGCAGGCGAAAGACTGGCTCGCGTCCGCGCTGGCAGGACAGGCGAGATGGCCTGTTGCTGCTCGAAGAACACCACCGCCTGCTTGCGCGTCCCTAACTCATTTCGACATCGAGGGAATTCCAGAGGTAGAGATTTAGACTATTATCGCAGCCGCTCAGAATCCGATCGCGGCTTTTGCTATCCGAATCGATCCCAACTTCCAGGTCAAGGCCAATGGAAAATTTTCCATTGGCTGCCACACTCCCGCTAGCGCTTGCCAATGCTGCCAGTGGCAAAAACCCGCCTAGAACGCCCAGTTTTACTGACAACTGAGTCTAGCGGGTCAGAGCCAAATTTCTTGCCTGAAGCTGGCGCCATCGGCGATTGGGATGGAACGTTACCTCCGGCGTCTGGCAGAGGCAGCATCCGTTCTGCTTCCTCAATGCGATCGTACAAAGCGGCTGTAAGCTGGTCTTGACTTGCAAGTTGCACCCGACTCTCCAGCCGGAACCTGACCTCTGTATCCCAGAGAGCCTCGCTCTCGCTTTGCCGCTGCAAATCGGCTTTGGGAATGGGTATGGTCAGCGCGTAAGGAATTGACCCCTCGCCGCCGGAACTGTAGCCGGGGTTCGTAATTACACACCGGCCCTGGGGGAACCGCAAAATTTCGTCCACCGAAAACAGCGGCATTTTTTGAAGCGACTCGTTCCAACTAATAGATTGATTGCTTTGAGATTGACCGCCCATTGAACGGCTGGTGGACTTGCTTTTCAGCAAAACTTCTTTTTCTCCGTAGCGTTCGGAGTATTTTTTTGCAGTATCAGTGTTACCCGGATTGAATAAAATATGAGTGCTGCAAGCAGAGGCGATCGCCGCCCCCATTTTCTCTCCGTACCCTTCGTACAGTTGCTCCAAACTCTGAATTCCTAGAATGAAACAAGCTCCATTCGAGCGATATTCGTTAATCCACTGCGGCATCCGATCCAATCGAATGGAGGGAAATTCATCGAGTGAAATAACCAGTGGGTCTTTCCGAGGGCGACTTAAGTTGGACACAACGAGGAGGTGAATCGCGGCTGCTAGCAGAGGCCCCACGACGGAGCGCCGCTCGTCATCTAATTTGAAAACAATCATCTGTCGGCCTTCTATTTTCGTTGGGATGTCCGACTTTCCCAAAAATGCTCGCAACAGGTCAGCTTGGATAAAACTGCTGAACGTTCCGGCCGCTGTCGTCAGAATTCCTGAAATAGTTTTTTCTGCTTCCTTAGCGCTCAAAAATTGGTTGAAGCTGGTGGCAACCCACTCATCGATTCGACGGGATTGAACCGCATAGTCAATCCGCTTTACCAAATTTGGCAACCTCAAAATTGCATAGAGCATTGCCATGTCTGGATACCTAGAACCCTTGACTAATTGAAGGAGTGCTTTAGCCAATAAGTCTCCGGCTTTAGAGAAAAACTCATCACTTTTTCCATTGCCAGAACTCGCATTTCTATTAATAACCTGACCGATTTCCCCAGCCATGACCGAATCTTGAGGGGACTTCATAAAGTCGAGGGGATTAATGATGCCTGAATAAGGTTCTCCCGGTGCAAATACCGACACTTGGTAGCCATACCGCGCTGCCAGAGGTGCGTGGAGTTTGAGTTGATCGCCTTTCTTATCGTATAGAATAATCGGAAATCCTTGTACCATTGCACTTTCTATCGCCCTATCAATTGTAGAAAAAGTTTTACCCGACCCAGGCGCTCCAATTACTAAAGTTGACCGTTCTGCATGAGGGAGCCAAACAGTGGGAGGAGAACCAAAAGCTGTCTGAATAGTGGTAACAAAACCTTTAAGTTTTTTCCCCTTCCACCAATAGCGAGGACTGCCACACCATAGCGTGACTTTATTATGCTTGCGTTCCTTAATTTGTTTCAAGGCAAGCTGAGTGGCTGCCATTTTTTCGGAAGTTCCGCACACTTTGCCAGTGGTAATTTTGCCCTTTCCATTTCCCAGAAACCGAGACAGTAAGAGGAGGAATATCAGCGCTCCTATTGTTAGATATCCATCCGGGTTATTGTATTGTTGGAAGAGACCGCCTAAGTCAATTGACGATAGGGGTGTGGGTTGCTGGGTTCTCCTCTGGGCTTGAGCGAGAACTGGAGTAGAGTTAGCCTGTGCTATCAAAAATTTAATCTCAAAATTCATAAGTATCTATCTGAATTCAATATTTTGTCTATCGCTCAATTAACTATGACCTCAGTTGTAGCTACAACTTAGTGTTTGCAGACAAGTAAGCTTAAATCAAAATTACTCAGTGTTAGTTCAGTCTTGGGAACGAGCAATTACAGCCAACAGTTCTAACTTTCGGTAGAAAACAACCAGCACTTGATATTATCCCTGCTAACGCAGTCAGCAGGATAGGAATCAAAATTATTGAAAGATTTTTTTACCGTGAACAAGAAACAAAAAGAGTGGCTGTCAGAGCTTTTGAAGAGACACCCGGACTATGAATTTTTAAAACGCAGCACCATCAAACTAGGAAGAGGGGACATTTCGCTAACTTTAGAACGTACAGAATGGATCTACATGGGAGCCGTTGAAGTAAAATATTCAGGAGCCTATCTACCTGGATTAAAGTGGCATTATCTTAACGCCAGACTATCCAGAACGGGCAAATTGCTTTCCGACTTAACCTACAACTCTAAAGTCGTGTCTTACCCTCACTGTCCGCTGGCGCCTGACTGGTTGACAAAATCTAACTTAGAAGAGGTGAAAATTCAGGAAGGAGAACAGATGAATCTCCCCTTTCACGAAGCTGTACTGATGGTAAGCCAGCCCCCATTATTGAAAGGGAGTTTTTACCGAGCCAAGCGGTGGCGTAGGCGCAAACCAGAACGATCGCCTGTAACAAATAGTCGCCCCACTCCAAAACCTTTCCAGCGCGAACTGCCTTTTTTGAAGCCAAAAGCCCTAGCTCCCGATACTAAATTTGTCCCCCTTGCTTGTATTGATGGCGGTTTCGTACAGGTTCCTGAATATCTAATAAAGTTGTTAGAAGAAGCCAATGCTAGTCTATCCGAACAAGCAGATGCAGCTTCTTTGTACGCGATCGCGGGTTTGAAAGGAGCCATCAACTTTGTTGAAGGGCTACCTCTACTGCGGACAATAGGAATAAACGCTTTACCGAGCGTCGATAGCGCCCAATATTGGCAGCGAGAAAATTAAAAGCATTGTGAGTGCTTGATTCTGATAATAGCGCAACTTCATAAATTGCTGAAGCTGCGCGAGCGCTTTCACAATCGTTCTTTTTTTTGCACACTTAATTAGTCTTCCTCACGATTCGGTAGTTCTGTACTACCAGTTAATTTTTTTATGATTTTTAATTTTTTTTGACAAAATTACTAGGCTTAACTGTGCTACCTCTTACCCTTTTTAAAGGTAAGGCTACCGCCTTGCAGGAACTGCAATGTCACAAACTTTTAGAATGGTTAAAACCAATAGTAAAGCTAAAGCAAAAAGCTCAAATAACGCAGGAATGACTGAAGGCACAATCCCACATCAGTCAGAAGACCTTGATTTTGAAATTGACCCCGAACTCCTAGAACCCGGTCACAATCAAGTAAGGCGACCAATTCTGCCCTATGGCATCGTCATCAACGAACAAGTGGCAGGAATATTAATTCCAGAGGATCAGCTAGAAAAAGCCAATTGGTTTGTCATGCCAACAGAAGAGGAAATGACTACAATTGGACTAACAGAAGATGTTACAGGCCTGCTGTTCTCTAAATGCCGCTTATGCGTGCTGGGATTCGTCCCTGAATACATTCGTTACAAGAATGACGTTCCCGATCTAGGCGGTAGTGTTGTCGGGCTGTACGAAGAGTATAAAGCTCAACTCGATAAAAAGATAATGGATGTTGTTAGCGAACACGCCATTGTCTTCTTGGATGAAAACAATCGTCCCAGACACAGCACGCCTATTGTCATCAGATTTAAGAATGTTGCGCTTTGGAGCTTTAAAGCAGCCAGAGACGAATTCTACCGTCTGTTGGAAAAAGCATTCGCCGACTATTTCCAAATTCCTTTCAGCGGGAAAACCGATAAATGGCGAAGCCTCGGTATCCTAGAGGTGGAATTCAAAGGAGTTAAAGAAGGTGAAGGCTCTAATAAGAGCTACTGTTGCAAAACTGTCAGCTATACTAAGCCAACTGCTGATAATTTCCCCTTTCTATATCTGGGACGCCCGCAGCATAAAAATGCGATTTGGGGACTGCACGATATCATTGCCGGATTCACTGAAACTCCTGCATTACCAGGTACAGCCGAACCGCAAATTCAAGTGTTGCCACCCGCTGCTCGTAAAATAGAAAATGGAAAAAAGCAGACCGCCAATCATAAATCCCCTCGTAAAATTGCCGCTGAAGTAATAGAAGAAGAGGATGATTTCGACGATTTTGATGAAGAAGAGGAGTTCGACGATGATTTTGATGCGGAAGCAGATGACTAACAGCCTCGGTTAGTTACTTTTGAAGAAGTGCCTCATATCCAGTTAGGGAGCGAGGCATTTTTTTATTGGTGCGGAACAGGCGATCGCTAACGAAGAGCCAAGCTCAAATACTTTAAAGTCGCTTATTCCATTTTATTGGGAAGATTAATCAAGGAACTGTTTTATTGGGAAGATTAATCAAGGAACTGTTAGCTAACTGGTACTGGCGGCCGTTGAAACAAAGAAACAACTGTCGAATACCATTTTGTGACGGCTGCTGTACTTGCAAGCAAGGCAAATCAGAGGTTTCTGAGGGGTCACTTACTACTTGAAGTAGCGGTTTATTAGGTGGCAAGTTTTCGTTTAAATAACTAGCAAATACACGATGAGGAGGAACATTCTTTCTGAATAAATACCCAGCATATAAGCAACCTCCCGCCCCACAAACTCCAGGGCTGTTAAAATTAAAAATAACTAACCGGCCTGCTTGTCCGTTTACAGCCCAAGCCAACACATTTGATGCTGAATTCTGGGGGTTCAGGTCAGAATTTTCGGCAACTATGCCTTGAACAGTTTCAACAGGGATGAGTCTAGTAGCAGGTGTCCAAGAAATCGTTGTAGCACTCGCGGTGCAACCAGCAGTTCCTAACAACATCGATAACAGCAAGAACAAGACCACTCCAAAGCGGAACCACCGCCCAATAAATAAAAACGATGATACTCTGGACTGAGAATTATTTAGGGAATTAGAAGTGGGGTTTGGGAGTTCCTTATGAGAAGGTTGACAAAACAGTAATAAATTTTTCTTTGCAGCTATGATTGGTGGCTCCCCTATGTGTGCTGAACCTAAAGTTACTTGTTGCTTTTTGCTAAACATTGCTTTAACCTCCGTGAATTATTTCTATGTAGATGTCATACCAAATCCGGTTATGGAAGACACCCGGCAGATTTACTAAATCCGGTTAGGAAAGACACCCGGCAGATTTACTAAATCCGGTTATGGAAGACACCCGGCAGATTTACTAAATCCGCTTTAAGCAAAAGTTTGGTTTTCCCTTGTAGGAGTCTTATTAAAGCGAAATATCTCACTTATCTTTGCTGCTTTTATTAAGTGAAGGAACAGTAATCCCAACCTGCTTAAATGCCCAAAGCTCTTCTTCCGAAAATTGCCAAGTGGGTTCTCCCAAATTCGGCTGCAAGGTAGAGCGGAACTTATCAATACTCCCTGCCTTGTTGATGGAGTAACGCAATTCTCCCAGAGCAATTTGCCTTGCTATCGGTAGCTTGACAGTGTGGCTGTAAGGATAAAAATCGTTTGTCGGGTTGGAATAAAGCAAGCTACACTGCTTCCCTTGGAGAGAAACCAATACAGAAAAAGGCACGGCATCTCCCTGCAAATAGGCATCGAACAAGCGATATTGAGTGCTGCCATCTGTTACTTCAGTTACAAACTCTGTCCTGAGAGTCCCTAGACCAACTGGAAGGCAAGCTGAAGGGAAATCAGCGTTCCGAGTCGGCTGGCTAAAAGCTGGGGGATGGGTGAATAAACTGCTCAACAAATAAACCAAAAAAGCTGTTAGCAAGCCCCAGGTAAATTTCAACATAATTGTCCGTTTTTTCAAGGAAATCATGGTGCAGAACATCTCCGTTTAATTCAAATTCCTTCTTGAGATGGGTTAACAGCCGTTCCATTAATGCGGGTTTCAAAGTGCAAGCGAGGGTCTGCCGTTGTCCCAGTGCTGCCTAGTCCGCCTATGACCTGACCTTGAGAAACACGATCGCCAACTTTGAGTTTCACTGAACCTTCGCGCAGATGAGCATACCGAGTTGTGCGACCGTTGCCGTGTTCAATTTCGATCCAGTTGCCGTAGCCACCGCCGCAGTTCTTTAACCCTTCCTGGCAGTTAGACACCGCTGTCTTGACAACGCCGCCGCCAACAGCTTTTACCGGACTTCCCATTGAGCCGGCAATTCCAATGCCGTTATAGATTTTCCGCACCCCGGAAACCGGACGAGTTCGCATCCCAAAGCGGCTGGTTACAGGCCCATTCGCAGGCTTGATATACTGACTCGTGGATTGACCGCCGCCGGGGGCAGCACTCGCAGAATTAGAGGATTGCGCCGCACTGGAAGTCGGAACGCAAGCAGCAGCATTCGACTCCGCGATCGCCCTACCTCCCTCTCGATAGCGCCTCAAAACATCCTGTCCGTAACTTGAGAGAGTTAAACGACCGAATATATCGGTTGAAGAGCCGTCAACTTTGGAATAGTCGCCCCCGAAATGCTTTTGAGCTACTCGCTCAATCAGGCGATCGCCACTAAAAAAACTTCCAGTAGTAGGGTCTTTTTCTTGAGAGGTGGCATTCAGCTTAGAAGCGAGACTTTGAGCAAAAACAGCTTCTCGATCGGCAGGCGGAAAAAATTGAAAAAGTTCTGCTTGAGTGGGTTGATAACCGCCTCGCAGTTTGGCTAAAAATTGCGTACCCCCTGGTTTAGATGAAATTGAACTAGCAGCGTACTCGTCGTAGTTTATAAACTGGTACTTGCCCAACAAAACCCCGCAATTATTTCCGCCATCAACGCAAGCATTAACGCCGGCATTCTCGTAAGAACCGCTGCTTTCAATACTGGCGATCGCTTCCGACAAAGCGGGAACATTGACTCCTTGAACATTGCCAACTGATACTGGCGCTGGTGCAGTGCTACCCGGAGGGCAAGGAACATTAATATTAGCTGCTGTAGCTACGCCTTTTGTAACAGGAGAAGATACTCCGCCGCGAACTGCCCCAGTTGGTACAGAGGAAGAGCCGCCAGAGGACGATTCCAGCGCCCCAACGAAAATGGGAGAATTAACCCGATAGGTGAAGAAAGGTACTGGGCCAATGAAATAAGGAGAGCAGCCGCAAGGCGAACAAAATCGGAAGAATAGAGCCGTATCAACGGTATCGGTTTGCTCGTCCGGTTCCATGACCACTACCTTAAAAGCACTGCCAAAAGGCAATCTTCCCGTAGGTTCCTTGCCGCCGTTGACACCTTTAAGACAGCCCGATCCGCCCTCCACTTCCTGGTACTTACCGCTAATCCATTGCTTGCCTTCGAGCGAACCGCGAGCGTTCCGACCCGAATTCTCCAGATCGTCTAGTTCGATGTAAGCGCAATCATTTTCTTGGCAGTTAACTGAGAATCCCTGAACGTCGGAGCCTGATATTGTCTTAGTTCGCCGCCGCTCGGCGGGACCATAAACCGCATCAATTCTCATTACTAAATTGCCGAATTCTGCTATTGGATTGGGAAAGCTAGACAGAGGTAAAGCATTCAGGCCAGGTACGTCTTTAATTAAGGTCGTTTGCCAATCTGAAAACGCGCCAAGTTGAGCGCTGCTTAAGTTCGGAATCGAAGACATTGAATACTGAGACAGGTCAATTTCTCCCAGTTTCAACTGACCTAATTGTGGATTGGAAGTGAGAACCCGATCTAGAGTGCGATCGGCTACATCAATGCCAGCAGCTTTTGTTGCTAGCAGTCCCGCCACCGGCGCAATCTCTGCGACTTTAAATTGACCGAGAATAGGGATAGCCTGAACTAACTGATTTAACGACTGCTTGGCAACTAAAGTAAATGCGCTTAAAGCTACGCTATCTAAATTCAGACCAGCTTGCTGTGTGACAAAACCAAAGGATAACAATTCTGGTTGCAAAGCTTGGCTGATATCGCCCAACATGATGTACTGGTCAGGAGTTTGCCCTGCTGTCCAACTTCGGCTCAAATCATAGCCAACTGCCTGCTTGTACTCTCCCGCTGAAAGGCTTCCAGATTGACTGATGGGTGGCATTTGAGAAAAAGAAATTTGTGTCCAATCTGGCAAGAGGGCGTTAACTGAAGTAGGATTTCCTTGCCTGTCCATCCCTGGTATTTCTAAAATTTTGGTTGGCATTTCAGTTGTATCAGCAGGAATTCGTGCCATAGCAAATATTGGTTGCTCAAACAAAATGGAAACTGTTAAGGCTACAGAGAATAACCATACTGATGCTCGCCCGAATCTTGTTGATAATATTCTTCTCATGTTTGTGCAAAAAACTTTGGTTATTGGTTGAGGATACTGTACAAAAGTTAAGCAATTAAGTGGGAGAAAGGAACCCACCGAACTTGATGAGGCTGCAATTGCGCTTCTTAAAATAAATAAAGCAGTCAACCGAGGCTTTACATGGAGCAGCCTCGGCGTAAAGCACTGCAGCTCTAAGTCATCGTCGCCGAAATGAGAAGTTTCATACAGGCGATTTGTAGCCTGCCATCTGAAGCACTACAGCTCTAAGTCACCGCCGTAGAAATGAGAAGTAGCTGTTTGATTTTGATAGGGATTCGCGTCATTTACGCCTCCCTTAAAATAGGGGTTAGGGTTAGCAGCCGTCTCCGTCCACGGAGTATCTGCTAAATTCAAGTTCCCTTCAAAAAGGTTTTCTCGATAGCCATCAGCAAAGTAGTCTGGAACCCCGTATCCCTCTGTTTGCTGACTGCTATAACCGTTGCTTCGATATCCGTTAAGGGAGGATTCGCACGGGTTACTTTCACAGCCGCTAACAGCATAGCCATCAGCGCTGTAACCTGGTTCATTGCCACAGATATTGTTTGGATAGTTCATAAATTATGTAGCTACAAAGTCGTAAGAATCAACAATTAAGCGTAGCTAGGGATAACGAGTAGGGGTTTCATCCGATAGTCGTAATTAAACTACCGCCTATCGGCGGATAGGCTACGGCGGCGATTGACGTAGCCTATCTGCAAACAACCAAGACCTACTGCTATTGCACGAAACAAAATATAGCGCTGGAATTGCTCTTAATTTCGCCCGCCTTCCATCCAGCAAGGTGGGTAAAAATTACTCAGAAATATAGAGGCGCGTATCTTTGCCGAATTGTTTGCCCAACAGACGGCGCAAATCTCTGTAACTGAATTCGCTACGCGATTTTTCTGACCTTCATTCGTCACACAATTATCCTTCAAAAAGATATGACTCAGCTAAATCTGTTAACGCCCGAATTACTTGAACAAATTACCACTCACCCTGTAAAACCTCAGTCCGGCATTTTGGAAAAGCTGAAGCTATTAGCCCAGATGGGTATGCACCGCGACTTAATAGCCGTGCTACTGGAATTGACCGGAATTCCCCTTCCCCTTTTACGTTACTATGCAGGCCCATTAGTTTTACACAAAACCCCCTGGTCAGAAAGCATACCTGACTGGTTGAAAACGGCTTGCTTATCCGATAGGCTCGATTTGATTCTAGAGGAGTACAGCAACAGAATTGTAGGGAATTACTGCACTTCCACAGAAGTCGTGGCGTATATGATGGGAGCCACATTTGAAGCTCCTCTGCACCACAGTTATTACAACGTCTATATGTGGGCAGCACAAGACGCCTTGACAAGACATAATCGGCTACCAAATGGTTACAATTTATCCGAATTATCTGAATTTTCAGCGGTGAACTTTGACAGCATCAAAAATGATTATTACCATCTAGCTGGAGCAATTAGGAAAAGCGTTGTCCGCCATGCAGCGTCCCAAGGCTGGGGCAAACGTAAATTGTCCCAAGATAAAAGCGCTGATGCAGATTTACCGACAGAAATGGTAACAGCTAAGTCACCAAAAGATAAGTCAAAAGTTGAAGGGCAATTGACTTTATTTTAACACGGAAAAAAAGGCAATTTTCGCCAATTATAGCCCGAATAGCAGCAAAATTAAAATGAAAGATACTTCATCGCTTGCAGAAATGCTATATGAGCGAATCCTAGAAGCTCCACCTTATTCCTGGTTTCCGTCTCCTCCAGAGCTAATTGAGCTTATGATTGAAGAAGCTCAATTAGTTTCTGGAATCTACGCCTTAGAACCAACAGCAGGAGACGGCTTATTGGCGCAGGCTATGGTTAGAGCGGGTGCAATCGTTGATGTAATTGAAATAAACCCCCTGCTACAACAACTTCTGTTTCAAAAAGGGTTCAATCTAGTTGGAAGTGACTTTTTAACAACTGAACCGCAGAGGCGATATAGCAGAATTTTGGCAAATCCCCCATTTTCTACGCCCCACATCAAAGGAGTTGATTTAGATATCATACAACGTGCCTATAACCTTTTTTTAGCCAATTCTGGACGCCTGGTAAGTGTTGTTAGCAATTCCATGAATGTCCGAGGCGATCCGCGATCGCAAGCATTTCGAGCTTTTCTTAAGCGCACGTCTGCCAAGTTAATCGAACTTCCCTTAGAAATCTTTTGGGCGAGCGATCGCCCGGTTACTGTTGAGAGCTACCTAGTCGTAATAGACAAAAAATAGACGATTGCTTCCCCACTATACCGTTTTATTAGTGGGGACAGCACAACTTACCTTTCAACACATTACTATTACTTATTCTCAAAATACATATTAAGAATGTAACTTACACTTCAATACCAAATATCTGCCCAACTATCTCCGCTAGTTCTATCAATTTTACGACTAACAATATTACCTTAAAACCCCTGTAATCCCATGAATAATTCCCCACACTACGCCCCAAATTCTATTGTGGAATACGAGCTGATTACAAACTTTTCCAGACTAAACGATGTCCTCTCGCCTTTAATAAAAGCTCGTGTTATAGCCATAGACACAGAAACCACCGGGCTAGATCCACTTACGGAACGCATCCGACTTATCCAAATAGCTGTCCCCCACCGCCCAGTGATAATTGTCGATCTAGCTGCTTTTGCCGATCGCGAATTATCGCCTTTAAAAGCACTTCTAAACAGCCGTGCGCTCAAAATATTTCAAAATGGTAAGTTCGACTGGCAGGTACTAGAAATAGCTGGACTTAGACCGTCTGGCCCATTTTTTGATGTCATGCTAGCGAGTCAGGTGTTGCGATCTGGACTCAAGAAAGACCACGATCTACAATCCCTCGCTCTTGAATTTTTAGGAATCAAACTTGACAAAAGCCTACAGTCGAGCAATTTCGGAGGTAAGTTATCAGCTTCTCAGTTAGAATACGCCGCTTTAGATGCTGCTGTTCTGCTGAAACTTAGAGCGCGACTCATCTCAAAACTTCAGAGTGCTGGGTTACTCGAAACCGCCGAAATTGAATTTGAAGCGATGCCTGCTGTAGCCCAAATGGAACTAAATGGAATGTTACTGGATGCAAAACACTGGCATTTGGTGGGCGAGGAACTGGAAGCTCAAAAGCAGACTACGCTGGTGGAATTAGTGAAAGCCGGTCTTAAACCAGCCCCTAGCGCACAACTTTCGCTATTTCCAGAGTTTGTGGAAACCATAAACCCCCGTTCGTCTGTACAAGTTTTAAGTGCTCTTCAGGCTCTCAACATTCCAATTAAGTCAACAAGTAAGAGCGAACTTATTCCTCTAGCTCGTCAATACCCGATTATCCAGTTGCTACTGAATTATCGGAAATTAGCATCTTTGTGTTCCAACTTTGCTGAGGCATTGCCCAAACACATTCACCCGATAACGGGGAGAATTCACCCCAGCTATCGGCAATGCGGCGCTCGTTCTGGACGCTTTAGTTGCAAGAAGCCAAACTTGCAAAACGTTCCCAGGAATTGTACGGCAAATGGGATGCGTGCGTGCTTCATTGCCGCTCCCGGATATCAAATTATTAAAGCAGATTACAGCCAAATCGAGCTAAGGATTGTCGCTGAAATATCTGGCGATCGCCGAATGCTGAATGCCTACGCTAAACGCGAAGATTTGCATACTTTAACGGCTTCTTTGATTACGGGAAAGCCGTTAGAGGAGGTAACGGCAGAGGATAGACGGATAGCTAAATCAGTTAATTTCGGATTAATTTATGGGATGGGTGCTGCCAAACTGCAAGCTTATGCTGAGGAAAAGTACGAGGTTTTTTTAACCTTGGACGAAGCTAAAGAGTTCAGAAGACGATTTTTCCAAGCTTATTCTGGAGTCAGAAGATGGCACGACAGCATCAGGAAAACGGTGTACGTCAAAGACATCAAGCAAATCCGTACAATTGGCGGACGCAGAAGACGGTGGGCAAAGAAACCCCGACTTTCTGAGTTGCTAAATCACCCTGTTCAAGGAACTTCTGCTGATATGTTGAAAGTGGCGATCGCTCGTTTGTTCAAACTCCTACCCAAGACTGGAGCAAAATTAATCGGTGTGGTACATGACGAGATTCTGTTAGAGTGTCCGCAGACTACTTTAAAAAGAACCAGTCGCATTCTCAAAAAAGTGATGGTAGAATCTGGAGAGGTATATTTGCAGCAAGTTCCTGTAGAAGTGGAAGTAAAAATTGCTTCTTCTTGGGCTTGAATTTAATTAGAATTTAAAAGTTTTACTCGACTTCATCTTCAAGCAAGATAGTGTTGAGAAGATTCAGTTCACTAGATGCCATAAAATAGCGATCGGCGAAAACGGTTTCTAATTGTGCAAATACTCGCCGACCTGCCACAGCCACCCAAGGGAATGATTCATATTGTGCTATTACAGGCATCACTAAACCTTGAGGTGTTAGGGAGCGTCCTAGTGAATTCCTCCAAATTTCCGCGTCTTCTAATACTTGTTCGCCAATCCCATCCTCTAACTGTTCGCTCCAAAAGTGGGGATAATCCAGTGGTAGACCAATTACCATCTTTTTTGTTTTGAAAGCCTGAATAGTTGAGTATTCAATGATGCTTTCCTGCTGTTCGCGAATCAATAATTTATGCAATTCTTTTGCCGGACGTTTGAGTTTTGGTGGAAACTTATTTCCCTCATAAATTTGTCGTAACAATCCTAAAAGATGATGGCTATTTTCCTGAATATCCGCTCGCCATCCCTCAAAGCTGAATCGTTCCTCGGTTTTGCGATCGCTCCAGTCTTCCATCCAAAACGGTCCGATACAAGTTAGGATCTCTGGAATCACCAACGCATCGTTTTCCAATGATGGCAACAACCGACTTGAAGGACGAGAAACAGTCTTGACCATCGCTTCTAGAGTTTGATAATCTACATAAGACTTAGCATTTTTATCCGGTGCTAAACCTTGCAATTTGAAACGAGCAAAAATTTTTCTCGTTAGCTGCATTGCCTTACTGAGAATTCCTTTAACATCTTTATGGGGACTGTCGTACATAAAAACTGTAGCCTCGTGTAAGAAACTACAAACATCTTCAGACATCAAGCTCAATAATTCTGTGTCCCCAACCGAACCAACTGGGACAAAGGCAATTCGCTGCCGCTTCAATCCGGCATCTCCTTTGATGCGCGTGTAAATTGTAGAACGCAGCATCACGAGCAAAGTCAATAAATCGCTTGCCTGACGCAACCAGACTCTTTGACGATCGATATCTTCTTCTACAACGATAACATCGTTGATGAGCATGACTAACCGTCGATTTTTGTCATCTCCAGAAACTTTCTCTCTAGTTTCTGGATTTATATACTCCCCCCGACCTCGATAAATCAGTTGTGCAATTTCCATCAAAGCGGCTTCAATATTGAAGCGGGGAATTGCCGCAATAATCCAATCGGTTTTAGGGAAAGAAATTCCTCTCGCCCCTGAAGAAGTCATGAGAAAAACTCGGATTTGATCGCGTCGTGGTTCCTGTATCAGTTCCAAGCGTTGATGCGGTGGCACGCTTTGATCCAAAACCGCTACCTGTTCGTTCTCGCATATAGCATCTGTTCCCATTGTCAATTTCTCACGCAACTGACGGAGAAATCTTTTATCTTGGGCAAAGAAGATTAGCTGCTCTGCTCCTTGTTTTAACCCGTTTTGAATTTCTTGATAAGCATTCATCAAAAATTTGTCTTGTAGTTGTTCTCTAATCGCTTGTCGGATTCCCTGCTTTCTGCCATCACTGATTAACTCTGGTGTGACAAGTGAAAGGCGAATACTATAGTCAATGTTCAGTTTTGAAGCTGGATAGCTATTTGTCATTACGTGCAGTGTCGGGTATTTTTTGGGACCGACTTTTGTATAAGTACCCGTCACCCGAAATGCAGCTTCACCCTGACTTGCACTAATTAGCACTTTGTCAGGAGCGCGATTCCCTGAATTAAGAAAGTTATTGAGAACAATTTCATTGCTCAACGAGGCATCGGCAACAATCAGAACAACCTTAAAGGGCGATTGAGTTCCTTCAAATGATTCAATAAATTGTTCGTGTAACCATTCGGCTAACTTATGAACAAAGGGCGCTCCTGCACCATCGCCAGCTAGTTCATCTACCATTACAATAATTGTAGGAATTTGCTTCGCAAAGGTCTGACGTTCATTTTTTCCCAAAGTCGTATGCGCTTTTTTTCTAAACAAATTGCTGAGGGCATCGACTGTGGTTTTTTGATCGAGCAAACGATAGCCTTGAATCGCAGCAGTCATAACCAGACGATTCACCTGCGGATTAGCTTCTAGCAATCGTCGCGCCGCGCCTGCTAGGGTGCGTAAGACACCCGGAGGTTGAGATGATGCCATACTGTCCTCTCGTTCGGAAAGAGAATGTTTATAGCGGGTAGAGGCGACAATATTACAATCAATTTCGTGTTCCTCTTCGGGGGTCAGGAAGATGGTACTGCAATCGGGATAATTGAGTTTTTCAATCCCATCAACAACAACAGCACCATCAATACGTCGATATTCCAATCCATGTTTCTCGATTTGTTGCTTGTACCATTTAGAAGCTGAAGCAATTAAATTAGCATTACTTGTTAGGGTCAATATACCAGTAGCATTACCGTTTTTTCTAGCGAGTTTTGCTGTTACATCTCGATTAATCACCACTCGCGGACTGACGTAAAGAAATAGGAATCCTTCAGACTGTTGAGTAAGAAAGTCTATAACAGCCGTAGTTTTGCCAATTCCCGGATTTCCCTCTAAAGCAATTACATTTATTCTCCCCGATTGGGCAGCATTTAAACCTGCAACGACTGCGGCAGCATGAACTTTGCGTAATGGAATTTGTGCGTTTTGTTGACTCTGTATGTCAAGGGCAAGTGCAAACTGGGACTGAGGATTTTCACCAAAAAACTCCTTCAGTTCTGCTGTTTCCTCAATGGCGGCGATCGCATTCTCCCGTAAAATTTCCTGCATCGGGCTATAAAATCCCTCTACGTTCTCCTGAAACAGGAAGTGAATATCTCCTCCCAATTCAGGTAGTTGAGCAATTTGCTTCGCTTGCTGCTTGAAATTAGGAGGTAGCGATCGCACCAACTTATTGAACACTACACGAATTTCTTGCTCTAGTTCGCCGGGGATATCATCGCTCAGTTTGCGAACATTTCGATAGGCTTCCCCCAATGATTTCATCAATCTAGCTCTAGGGTCTGGTTCTGGCTCTCGATCGATGAAATGAGCTGCGAGGCTTTCAAACCCATTAGATGTTACTGCGATCGCTCTGGCACTACAAGTTCCCTTTAAGCGATCGCGCGATCGCAAAATGTGAATTAGGCGTTCAGTGTAAGATGATGCCTGACAGAGCTTAAACAAAGGTTTATCAGAACTGCTAAATGCCGATAAATGACTCGCCAATTTGGACGAAAGCGAAAACTCCTCACCTTCTACCTCAGCACAAACCTTAGAAAAAACTCCCCGTGCATCCATATAACGGGCATAGCGATTAATTTCTTGTTGGTGAGACGTTTCAGTTCTAAAGTCTGCCAATTTTGCAGGTGCGTTATACGAGAACTCCAGACAAAGAATAAAGTTGTCAAATTTCTGACGTTTGTTTTCCTTTGGGGTCAGAAATCTTGCATATTTACTCGTTAAATTACCTTCTGTGTTCTCCTCAGTTGATAACCATAAGAGAAAATCGGCTCTAGCAGGTTCTCCTGTGTAAAGTAAAGCCTGATCTGGTTTTCCAGGTAGATTGAAAGCCGTTTGGAATGCCTTAGCCGTCTCTTCTTTCTCTTCATCTCTGCCAGATAGTTGCCCTGGAAGTGCCAGAGGACACCAAATTGCTTCCAGCTTTGCTTTACGAACAGGATTGTGCTTGAGGCATTCCCGCATCGCCGTCCAGCCTAAACCATAGCCCATTACTAGCAGATGACGCACCATCGTCCCTGCCCATTCTTTGGCATTTGTATCTGTCAGTTGGAATGTTCTAACCAGTTGATTATAAATATCTGCATTCTTGACCACTTGCCAAGGTTGGAGAACCGGATGATTATCCTGAAGCAATCCTTGATGAATCAGATGCAGTAGCACCCCACGTTTGACGGCAATTTCAAACACCTGACCCCAAATAGATGCCTGACGAAGAAACGATAATTGCATTACTTCCTCCGGTGTAAAACTTGAGAAACATGACTGAGCAAAGCGGGGTAGCTGAGTAAGACTCGTCCTTTTCGACGAGTGTGCAAAACTTCCACTTCTCCAGCCGCTTCAGTAGTGGTAGGTGATATCCAGCTAAATGGGTCTAGTACCGGGATCAGTTGTCCATTTTGCACCCCTCGTTCGGCTTCAATAAAATGCAATCCTCGCAGCACTGAAATTAAACAGGGATGAACGCTAGACTGCTGTTCTGGATTAACTAAATGCTGACGGCTACGTTCAGTCCAGTCAATATTGCTAACCCGTTGGTCAGATACTAGGAAATAAACGCAGAAACCCGACTGAGGACGCTGAGCTTCTTGAATTGCAAAAAGTGTGGCAAATGTATAAACCGGAATCACATCGCGCACGCGAACTTTTTCAACAGACATCAAGAAACTCGTATGGTCTCCAGCCCGTAAAATTTCAAAGGCGGCTTCATTAGAGTTTCGCTTCCGCAATCTCGTAGCTGGAAATACATCCCGCTGCATTGTATAAATCGTCAAATCGGGGAAAGTTTGAAAGACTTCTTCCAGGAATTCTTTATGAGTTAAGGGAGAATTGTAATCTGCTGCCCGATTTATTCGACGACCGCCATAGGCATGAGACAATAAAATAATATGCTGGCATCCTTTGGCTTTTAGATAACCAATCTCTTCTTGCACCAGTCGTTGTTTTCTCAACCGTTCGGGAGAATTAACTACGTCTGACTGCATTCTATCCATCTTGAGTTCGTAACCTGAAAACGGTTGATTAATAGCTGTAGCAATGTAACTTTGAGTTAGAAAAAGATAGCCCTTTTCATCTTCACTCAAACAATTTATCTCATCGCAGGGACGGGTTGCATAGGAAATTAAACCAATTTTTGGAACTGTTGGGGGAGTCGGTGTACTGATGGCAATGGGAAATGCACTCAACAAAGCGTTAAAAATGCCCAATTTAATATATTTGGAATTTTTACTCTCAAGATTTTGAAGAACAACCCCTTGCATTCGGATAGGAGTGTTTTCACTCAAAATTGCTTCAAGAGCTTGGGCTGCTGCATAAACATAGGAATCACCATTTCCTTCATCACTCTGTTTACCTATTTCTTGTACTCGCAGCATCAAAGTTGTAAACTCAACTAGCTCTAAATCACCAGATTGTTTCAAGCGTTGGATAATCCGCCATAAGCAGCAGTAAACTAGCACTATAAATGCAGTAACTGCTGCTGCATGATACTGTTTACTTTCCTCAGATCCTTTTCGATCTGGTCGTCGCTTCAAAGTTTGAATATCGTATTCAACTTGGATGGCGGCTGGTAATACCCATCCTTTGATTGCTTTTGCCGATTCCACAAATTTGTAAACCCATTTACCATCTTCTTGTTGAGAAGAACATGGAACCCAACAAATTTGAAGAATTTTCTTTGGTAATAACCGCTGTACCTGAATTGAATGTGGATTTCCTTTGGTTGCCAAATTGTATTCAGAAAGTTGAGCATTCACCTTGACTGAGAATAGAAGCCCCTGCATTTCTGGTCGATCGCGAATTTCAATATATTTAAACCATTCCACCTGTTCGCGAGAACGTTGCTGGGGTCCCACAAGTAAATCTCGAACACCAGATTCTGCCCCTTCTAATCGCGACCACTCGATGATATCTCGGTTCACGCAGATGAATTGTTGGGAGGAACGATGCTGAACTTGAGAAATAATCTTTTGGCTTTTTGTGCGGAGTATGGAAATCAAAGCTGTTGCAATTAATTCCATTGATGGGGCGCGTTTCTCTAAATCCTGTAGCACCTGACTAACAGAAGCCACGCCGCCAGTTTTTAGCGTTTTAAGGAGTTGCTGTACTGAATCAGATAGTGATTCTTTACTTAGCGATGCTTCATCCTCTTTTGGAACAACGACTGCTAAAAATATAAGTTCAGCTAACCGACGACAAGGATGAGGTAAAACTTCATTATCGCCAATTAATTCTGCTCTGATTTGATCGAGTCGCCCCTCAAAAGCAGGTTTGCCCAATTCAGGATTTTGTCCGTTGACTCGAAAGCGATAGCTTACCTCCCGAATCACGCCATAACTGGAACTGGTTGCTGCTTGATTTCTAACTTTTTCCTCAAAAATTTGGGTTTTCCATTCAGCCCAAACCGGAAGACAGGAATAGAAGATTGCTTTGCTCAAGTAATCTAGCAAGTCGAATTCAGCAGCATTACCGAAATGAGCGGTTAGATCGACGGTGTAACTGGTTTCTTTGGCCAATTCAAACAGAGTAAGTACCCGATTGATGTATTCTGCTAATAGTTGATAGTCCGGTTTATTAAGCATCTGGGCATTTTCTGCGATCGCTTCCATAATCTGGAAGGTAATTGTTAGGCGAACGCGGGCTAATGCTTCATCATCTAAAAAGTTCAAAAAACGATTGATTTGGCTATCCTCTCTTTCCTGTTCCGCAGCTAGACTATCAAGAGCTGATTCAATGTCATCTTCATCACAGTCACGCTGAACAAGATGCTGGCTGACTGCCTTGCACATTTGTTCAAAATAATCAATAGCCTCAACTCGTTCAATTGCTGATATTACTTTGGCTACAGTTGTGGAAGAATTATCCGGCTTAACATCTGCGGATTGAAATTCTAGGGGGATAAGATTAGCTGTGTTGGCTTGATTTTTGAAAGCAGTACCCGCTGCTTGTGCCAGTTGATTGATTTGCTGAATGGGTTGCTCTAACAGCAGTGAAGATAAAGAGGCTTCTTGGGGTAAAGCAGTATCGATTGCCTGGTCTATCGCAGCGATTAATCGGTCAAGGGCAGCAGGCAACTTCGCTGCATTGCCTTCAGTCAAACAGCCTCCAATGCGAGAGCGAGTGCCGTATGCTGGCATTGGCAAGTTCTGAATAAACCCATCGCCTTTAGTTGGATTGAAAGCTTTTTTGAATTCCGGCTGTGAAAATAACCGGTGAAGAACAGCTGAAGTACAAAGTCTCAGGCGGTTGTCTTCTGGCTGGAAAATCAATGCTCCCTTGTATTTGGGGTCTTTGTTGTCAGCATTTTCCGTCAGGTTGTTTGGTGAAAGTGCTTTAGCAATTAGATCTACGAGCGTAGCCAGATCAATAGAAGACTTGGGCGATCGTGCCTGAATTTCGGCACCGCTTTCTTTTGAGTGCATATTAGTTTTGTCTTTATATACCAGTCTTTTGACTGCTTCACCTATTCGAGCTTTACAGTCCGAACCGATGGAACCTATTCACTTAATAACTTAAGAGTAGGCAATCTGTCAACCCAATTCACTCTCACGGCTGTAACGCTTCTCTGAAAAGGCTTTCGCCAGCATGGATGAAAGCGATTGCGGACACATTGTGGCTATCATAGGAAAGTCTTGCTTGCAGTAAGTGAGTTAGTTAAGAACTCTATTCCTCTTGGACACTAACCAAACAACTCCTGTAACGGAATAGAAAATCGCGATCGATCCGGCCCACTAGCCGATCTAGCATAACTCGCTTGATTGCGAATCGCTAGAATCTGCTCCTCATCGCGAAGCATCGACGGCGTAAACTGATAGCGCTGATGTCGCAAGTCCTGCAAAGTCACCTTCAATTCATCAGGCTGTTTCCCTTGCAGCCGATCGCGATAGTAAATTTCCTCAGCACATTTTCTCACAGCATTGCCGACTTCTGCTGGCGTACAAAGCCTGTAATCCCTCAACAGAATTCGCCACTCATCATCTGTCCAAGGCGACTTAGAAGCATTACGAAACTCAGGAAAATATTTTTTCAGATGAAGATTGAAAATTTCATATATGGCCCCTTCGTGAGGCAAATCCACAAAGAAAATATCATCAAAGCGACGAATTAATTCCGGCGGTAACATCCCCAAACGGTTAACTGTCGCCACGATATAAATTGGGTATTGATGCTCTTGCATCCACGTTAAAAGCTTCCCCGATAAGCGCCTAGAAACTCCGCCATCTGCATTGGAATCCCATCCTGCAAAACCTTTATCAAAATCATCCCAATAGAGAATTGTAGGACTTAAAGCCTGAGTCAGTTCCAGCAATTCGCGCAAAGCTAAATCTGGTCTGGAAGAACCGACAATCGAACCCCAATCAGCCGCCAACAGCGGTACTCCCATCTTCTTAGCCGCAAGTTTAGCACTCAGACTTTTGCCCGTACCCGGCGGCCCCCAGAGAATCATTCCCTTGGGAAATTTGAGTCCGTATTTCTCTGCTTCTGGACTCAACAGAGAAGCTACCTTTGACAGCGACTCCTCTAGCAAGTCTAAACCACCTGCATCCGGCACATCTGCCTCGGCAATAAACTCTAAGCCTCGCCCCCGCAGCTTGTTAACCTTGTGGTCGAGTACCAACCGCGCTATTTCCTCCACAGTCGAAGCAAAAGCTAGCGATCGCTCCAAAATCAACTCGATCTCACCTTGGGGCAACCCCTGGCAAGCTCGAACCAAAGCAGCTTGCAACACCTCGTCGCCTTTGTCGCCAAGCCAAGGATTGCGATCGCAAAACAACTCCACCACCTTTTGCGCTGCAACTCGGGACGGTAATGGAGTCCTCAGTACGGGAATCAACGGCTGCAAGTTCACCGGCAGTTGTATGTAGTTTTCCAGCATCACCCAAAACTGAGGAACCGCAGACCAAGATGAGTGATAGCAAGCATTTGCCAGTTGAAACCCCAGACGCGAACTCACCTGACCGGATTCGTCAAAATCTAGCACTCCCTCAAGAATGTAAATTCCCTCTCTCTTACTCTCTAATAGAAACTCAAGCACGTCAGAATCTGGGTGCAAGTCAGTATTTTGCAAGATGCACTGACCGTCTTGACTCACAATTTCCTGCAAGCAGCTGTACCCTGAGTTCCAAAAGAAAACAGGCAAATGCAGTTCCTGCCCCCAATTGTGGAACTGTGCTAACACTCTGATTCGGTCAGGCGTGTAATACTCCAGCCCGACAATCTTAATGCCTCTTTGGGCCAAAGCGAGCCAGTCATTGATGGTACGCATAAATTCAACGGTAAGAAATATTCAAAGGTACTCTTCTCATTGATATGCTACGGTCGAGCGTTGCCATCAGCCAATAGTTCTACAGCAGCCAAACCTACTCTTAATTCTTAGGAATTATTTACCGAATTTCCTCAATATACATAATTATGTATTTCGGCTCCTCTCAAAAAAACACACCGAATTATTACATAAATTTATTTCAAACTAACAAGTTTATAAATAATTGTTAATCCCCTAAAAATAATTATAAATTTGATGAAATTTGAGAGCGCCTAACGGCGCTGTTAGCCGTGAAGTAGTTTAATTAAATCAAATTTCATGGCTACAACAACAGCTAAAAACCATAACTCTCGCCCATCCAATGGAGCGGTGACTTTGAATGGCAAAAGCAATGGTGCTGCTAAGTCAAAGAGCCCAGCGACAGCTACCCAATCGCAGGTCAGTCGCCGTTCGACACTCACTGTAGAAGAGCAAGCAGACGCACTTTTAGACCGCGTGCGAACTACCATTCTGAAAAAGTTTGGAGTCAAAATTCAACTGCGCGAAAAACGCCTCCAAACTAAGGTAGGTCACGCTACCAAGGAAAAACTAGGTTTGGATATTGCTGCACAGTTAAAAAAACGCGGCAAAACGATGAACTGGCAGCGTTGGAATAACGAAGTGTTTCCAGCTCTATTTGGTCAACCCGATGCACTGCGCCACGATATGGAAGTCATTGCGCTTGTGATGGCAAAACTATACGATGTTTTCGAGCTTGACCCGCAAGAAGCAATTAAAGGTCTTGTCAAATTCAATCAAGAATCGCTTGCTAAACGCAATAGCTATAACAAGCAGGATGAATCCGATGATGAAGATGATGATGATGTGGATGACTTAGAAGATGAACTTGATGCTGATGAAGATGAGGAAACAGATGAATCCGAAGAAGACTTGGATGAGGACAGCGAAGAAGACTTCGATACCGAGGACGAAGAAGATGAGGACGAAGAAGATGAAGACGAAGACTTAGAATAGTCTTTCGCCGTCACTCAATTTTATAGCTTTCCTTCACCAGTGCTTTTGTCGAATATGTAAAACTCTGCTCTGCCTAAAAAAGGCTGAACAGAGTTTTTTTTCTCATATTATTAGAGTAGGTTAACTAACCTTAACTATAATAATTAGTTGGTTAAATTTTTCAACTATTTTAAGAAAACTGAATTATCTATACAGCTATTGCTGTTATTTAAAAAATTAAAACTTTTTGATTAACTAAAAAAGGCAGCTATTGCTGCTGTGGAAATGAACAAAATTGAATTCAGGAAAGCTGAAAAATGACAGTTACTGAAAAAGCTTACAAGACTAATGCAACCCATATCGCTAAAGCGCAAAAAACTCACACAAAAGCGCTAGACAAGTGTATTAGTTACAACGATAAACTTCGCCTAATGGTACTAGAAGTTTTGAGAGAAGAATCAGGTCGGGAACTTGCAAGCGTTGCTCGCTTTAACGGCGGCGAATTTGATTGGGAGACACATAATGCCCAATTTCGCGCTGACTACAGCGAGACACCTTTAAAAGATTTGATGCGTGCTAGTCGCATCCTATACGGATTGACCGATATGGATGCAATCCGCGATCGTCGCGCCAAGCATCGGGGCATTCGCAATCAACGGCTCGCCCGTCAGAGCAGCCCAGTTGCTTCCAGCTCAAAAAGTGTGTACGAAGAAGTGGATGTTGCTGACGACGACATCGATGATTTGGATTAAGTCGCTTGAGCAACTAAGAATGTCAAAAATAGCCTGTTAAGGACGGCTTCCCCACTCCTCATCCATTCTAGGAGTGGGGAAGCTTATTGCCACCCACCCTTTGATTCAGAGCTATTTTACTTTGTAAAAACCGTATTTGACCTAGATGCGCATTTTAGAGGGATAAAAAAGGAGGAAAAAAGAGGAGAAAACAGCACATTTTTTACTCATTACACCTCCTATTTCCTACTTTTAGCCTCACAATCAGTATAAATGCTTATCATTTTTTGTAAAGAATTGTTGCTTTTGGCGTGATTTTTTGTGTTTTAGACCCTTGTAAATCCTCCTCAATCCTCGTAATAAGTACGGTAGTCGCATAGCAAGCCATGTCAAATAGACGTTATAGGGGGGTAAAAATGAGCAATTTATGGTTTTTATGGTTTTTGCAAGAGTGCCAGAGGAATTGTTGGGAGTTGAAGTTAGCTCACGTTCACTCTGGGCAATCAAGGCAAGAAAGTTTGATGGGGCAGTTTGGACAAGGATAGAACTGTGCTCCTGCCAGTCGCTCTTGAAGCCAAGAGCGAGCCAGTTGGTGTACAGGGCAACCGCCTTTACGATGGAGCGTCATCGGGTACGACACAAGCCAGTTGGTGCAGTTCGGTATCGGCGGCGGATGCCCTTTGGTTTCGCACGCCCGCTATTCTGTTTGCGATTTTGCAGCCAGTAAAGATGTCGATGCTCGCGAGGGAATCGTTCGTCCGATAGCTAGCCTAACGCGATCACCTTGCACTTAGGATTACTGCATTCATGAGGTGCATTGTTTTTGTTTCTGCACGTAAAAGTCTGGTTTGTGATCACAAAAACATTGCTTGCTACCGAGAGAGAACAGCTATAACCAGCCTCAACAAGTAAATGCACGCTCGACACAAAAAAGCAGTAATTTGGCATAAAATTGCAGGCGGCAAGCAGGATATTTTCGGGTAAATACAGGTAGAGTGCAGCCCCTGCAAATACCTGTATCTCACTGATTTTGTACAGCTTTCCGCCTGACTTTATACGGCACTTGCCAGACTTTAGGGCACACAAAAATTAGCTAATTTTTTTGGTGGCGGCTTCTCTCAAGGTGCAAGTCGCTCACAGATAAGTCTGCTGGAATTCGACAAATGTTTTCTAGGATTAACTCAAATTTCCCCATCTATGGTTTGCAACCGCGAAAGCCAGGTCAGAAAATTAGTTAGTTACGATCTCCGTATCTCAGCTACCTTGTCAACGCTACAACCATTAACTTTTGTGTAGTAAAGCCCCTTTTTAAAGGGGCGTCATTCCTAATCTCCTTAGGATGTGTCGTCTCAGGACTCCTCTATAATCTCTAAATTGCCTCTATGTCAGCAAGCGAAACGGTTGATTTCTTAGGCTTAGCTGTGGTGCGGGCTGATGCTGGGTCAACCCCCAACCTGAGCAATTGCAGTTTAGGCGCGGGATAGCTGCAGCAGGCAAGGATGTTCGCGTACTCGGTGTCCAGTAAATTTAGTTTTTCGACGGGTGGGTCGGTCATTTGTCAGGCTTTAATATCGGGGATGGTTTCTCTATTCCATCACAACATCCACTCGAGCGCGATCGCTAAGCTACTCTGCATCTTGCGCGATCGCTAAGCTACTCTGCATCTTGCCAGCCTTCTAGACCTGCTAGAAAGATATTGATCAAGGGATGATCTACCAGCTCTTTTAAGGCTTCAGTACCGCCTGCTTTTAGAACTCCAATTACCCGTGCTTTGAAGGTTGGATTGCTCTCAATTTGCTTGAGGGCTTCTTTTACAACTGCCTCCCTTTCTAGAGGCGTAGTCGTGGGATAATTCTGCTCCAGTTGCTGTAGAAGTTGCTGAATCTCTGCTGCGGCTTCTGCCAGGTTTTGCTTCTGCTCGGGCGTGTAATTGGTTATGTTGCCACCTATCTGATGAGCGTGAACCGTCTCAGCATCTACAAGACCTCCAGCAATCTGAGGATTGTGTAAGCTCCAATTAGAGAGTTTCTTTAGTCCTTGTGACATAGTATCTCCAGTGTTATGTAGGATTAGCTTTAATCAACCACGGAATTCCGCCCAGCTTGGCGTAAGTAGCAAGTCCCATAGTGTTGAGAACATAGCAAAGACTTCGATCGGGAACATCAACAGTCTCGATCTGAAACTCTTGAACAGGAATCTGTTCCGCAAGAAAAGTGGCCTTGGTTGTCAAATAAGGATTGTTATCTCCGTATAGTTGATGAAATGCCTCATCGATCTGAACCAACGCCAAATCCCACTTAAAGTTTTTCCTTGTTTGGTGGGCGAGAGCTTGCCTAACCGCTCGATTATACGCTTCTGCTGTGTTGTCCTCAGTAAGGAAAAACTCAGGTTCAGCTCCATCAAGGGCGTACTTGTGGATAAACCCTTTTGCAAAAGGTTGTCTCTTCAATTTTGGTACCGTGACACCGTTAAAAAACTTGTAAAGGAATTGCTCGACACGCCCCTTGCGCGTCTGTTGACAGATAACGCATATGCGGGGAGTTGAAGGGGTAAAGGTCTGTGCCGTGTAGGGACCATATTGGGGGACGGTTCCTCTATTCCATTACAACATCGATGAGAGCGATCGCCAGCCTTGCGACTTCAACCGAGCGAGTGTTTTCCCGTTGCTGATAATTATCGTTGTCAACCGTCGCCTCAAACCGAATCATCCATCCACCCGCAAGCCGAACAATCCCAATCAATAGGCGGCGTTTCATACTGAAGATAAGTCATTTCACATTGGGAACACCGGCCAGTAAACAGGGGGTGCGTATCGAGCAGCTCTAACTGTTGCAAGGCGTGTCCACCGCTGCCGGGCGTTGCAGGATAAGTTCGCCGCCTGCTTTAGCTTGCACCCTCGGGTTCCCACAGTTCCTCCGGCTCGGCGTCGGGGTTTTCTTGAAAGTCGGGGCAAGTGTCGGTGTTGGGGCCTGTGGGATGTACGGCACAGATGAGGTGTGGGTTGCGTGCGTAGAGGAAACATCGATCGCACTCATGGATTCTGGGCAGCGGGGGTGTTGAGGTTTTGGTCTGGGTTTAGTTTGCCAAAAATTTTGGTGTTGGGAGCGAGCGACAATGATTGGGGACTTAGGTAGTGAAAACCGACTCTCAGCAATACGGACAACTCTAATCAGCCTGTTGAAAGCAAACGCTACATTCTATAAATTCATGCCATTAGAGAATTAAACGATGTACATAGACCACAAAATCGGTGATTTAGTTGTCGAGCAACGCCAAAATGATGGTTACATCAATGCAACTAAGCTAACTAAAGCTTACGAACGAAAAACCGGAACTCGCAAGAACGCTACAAAATGGTTTGAAAACGATCGGACTATTCAATATATAGAACTGCTATCGGATAAAACAGGGCTTGAGGTATACGACCTAGTACAAAAAAAAGGAAGCGGGAGAAACCAAGAGACTTGGATTCATCCAAAATTAGCTATCTCTTTTGCTATGTGGCTCTCGCCCGAATTTGAAATGATAGTCGCTGAATGGGTAGAAAAATGGCTGACAACTGGCCTAACCCCGGTCTACGAGACTGTTCAATTGCATCCTTACCAACGGGTTTGGTATCAACGATTAACTTTGTTTGAACAAAATACCAGGCTGCCGCGGGGTAAGTGGTGTATTTTTGAGCAGATAGCCGGATTAATGAGAGATTTAGAGGCTAAAGGCGTTCTGCTGCCCGACACAGCCACTATAGATATTTCAGTAGGTCGAGCGTGGTGTCATTGGCTGAGGGAACAAGGATACAATACCGATGAATTCGAGCAGTACATCCATCATTATCCCGACCGCAGGGGAGAGCAACTTGCAAACGTTTATCCCTTCAACTTGCTGGGAGAGTTTCATCAGTGGCTGCAAGATACATACATTCCCGACAAATTTCCTGAATATGTTAGAAAATTCTGTACGGCAGAAGAATGCAAATTAATTTCAGATGCTATCGGATGTGAGGTGAAGCCTATTCAAAAAAGGCTTAAAACAAATCAGTCTCAGCCTGCTTCTAAGTAACTTTATCACTACTCTCAAACAATTTTGCGGTACAGCCGAGATAACCGCTTTCTGAGGACATGAGGTAAATAAAGGTTAAGCAACGCCCGGTAGAAACTGAATTATTGGAATCAAAACGCCAGCATCCCATCTCAAGTTTGCAACGAGAGTGCGGACATTGGAGCGATCGCTAATGCTGTGTAGGTTCGCAGACTCAATGAAATTGGTGCCGACAAGCGTGAAATATTTTGGTCCACTTACTGAAATCAGCGTCGCTCCACGGTATCTGTAGATTTTTATAAGGCTTTCCCAAATAAAAAATACCGAGAGCAAGTAGCTCCCGGCATCAGCTTTTCCAGTTCCGTTGTTGTTAAGTAAATCCAATCCGGCTCAATTTAGGAAAATTTGCCTCACTCCATTAAGCACAGCCGATCGTTATTGGTTAGCCTGTTCCAAAGCGGGATTCGTTGAAGCTCCAGCAATTTCGGCTAAGTTAATCTTGACGACTTTATTGCGAGCTTCAGTCACTTTCGGTAGTGTTAGTGTTAGAATGCCATCTTTGCATTCAGCTTGCACGGAGTCGTTTTGAATGGGTGCGGGCAAGGTAAGCACCCGTTGGAATTTGCCATAGCGGAATTCAGAGCGGACGTACCCAGATTTTTCGTCTGTGTTTTCGTAGCGGCGTTCGCCAGAGATGGAAATTGCTTCGCGAGTGACTTGAACGTCAATGTCTTTGGGGTCAATTCCAGGCAGTTGCGCTTTTAATACGAAGTTGTCCCCAGCATCAGCCAATTCCATAGCGGGCATCCAAGCGGTTTCTGAGTTATCTCTCGTTGCTGCCAGTTGATCAAAAGCTTTATCGAGTTGCTGACGGATGGTTTCAATTTCCGTGAAGGGTTGCCAAGAGCGCATCAACATAATCTGTCACCTCAAAGATTGGTAAAGCTCTATAAGTTTGTTTGAGTTGAAGCTCATTGCTTACAGTTATTATGATGCCGCTTTATAAGTGGGAGGAACAGTCAGGAGAACCCAACTCTGTTGGTCGTATTTGCCAGAATGAACGTGAAAGAACCAGGGGGAACTGGTATTGAAGAAAACCGTACAAAGCTATTCCTAGAAACCGAAAAGGTGGTGGCAATGCCATGATGACCCTGCCGAGGGAACTCTGCACGGCGCGAGCGTCGGGGGAAGTATCGCTGGTGTTAACCGTACCAAAAACGCGGTGCGGGTGATGTGTAGCAGGCGCGCTCTGACGTGCAGAGCGGGTAATCGCTGCTTTCCCAGAGCCATCGCTCCCGTATGAGGGATCTCGCATAATCCCCTTCTTAAAAACGCGATCGCCCAAGAGGTTATGTGTCGTTAATTCAACAAGTAGTAAGATCCCAAAGCGCTTCTGTAAACTGTGTAAGAGTCAATGGCTGTACTTGAGAGCGATGCCTACGCCTTCTGGGCACTTATCTAATCCGTTGACATCTGGTTTTGGCTCACATCATCTTTTATCCCGATCGCCGATCGCATCCAACTCAACATTACGCTCGCACTTTGGCTTTCATCTCGCACAAATCTTACAGCACAACCGTGACGTTGGGAAACGCAAAATATTCCGTCAGTATGCCAATGCGGTAATTAAAAACTTTGTAGCGATATTTGAAGTATAGTTCGACATCTCCCTAGTCTTCCCACAATGCGAGTAAATTAACAGTGGCATCATTAGCTTCTTTATTTTCGTGCTGTCAATAAAACGGGCGGTCGTTTATTGGGTGGAAATGTGGTAGTGTTGTTGGGTCAGCGAAGCAATTGCCAGCAAAATAACTGATTAGCCACAATTACCGCAATGCTATTCTGTGCTCAGCAATAGTGGCTTCACCAGCTTGTGCTGTTACCTATGCTGCCTCAGTCTGCGTTTGTCGTGTTTGCTGAGGGCTTGGTCGGCTGCACTTTCAGATGGGTGACCAATCGAGCGCTTTCCCGTTGCTAAGAAATTAAGGATACCGTTCCGAACTATCGCTTTACATCGAATCTCTAGCTCGCAACATTTGGAATAGCCCAGTGCTGAGGGGGTTTCGTACTTGGAATAAGTTATTCCGCATTGGGGACATCAATTAGTAAACAGCGGGTAAGCGCCTAAAAGTTCTAAGTGTTGCAGGATAAGTTCGCCATTCTAGTAGCTCGCGCTCTCTTCCATAAATTATCCATCCAGTTTTGTGTTGGGGCTTTCTTAAAAATCCGGTTAAGTGCTGCTGGTGTTGTGATCTGTTAGCACTTGTGCTATATTCTGAAGTCTTTATCCTTCTAAAATGCTTAATTTTCGTGCAAGTACCGGGTGTGACAGTAATAGCCAGCCCAACCCTTGCTGGTCATAGGATGTAACCATGACATCCTACTGATAGGACTATGCAAGTAGCATACGCGAATCAGCTTGTAAGGTGTGTCAGACTTTGATTATGGATAGATTATCACATTATCAGGGGGTTCTTATCGGGTCTACCTTATTAATTGGGAGACTTGCATAGCTCCTGGTTAAGTAAGTTATTCTATCAAACAATTAACTAATCAAGATGTAATGTTTTAATCCAAAAATTTAGTAAGGCAAAAGTTTAATAAAGTCGTAAAAGTACAATACAATTAATAGTATAAATTTTACCGCAAGCAACAAGTGTAAAATTAACAGGTGCGGACATCGGCTACACTTGTCTACGTTCGTTGGTTGGAAGAAGTGAGGTATGTGTGCAGACTAGGTGTTTAGAGTCAAAGGTGGTATTTGCTTCGAGCGAGGAGCTATTTCAGATTAAGGTGCTTGCCGATGTGCATCGGCAAGAGATAGGCTTTGTGAATCGGGCAGTTCTGGCAGAAGCGATCGCAAGCCGTGAAATTCTTTACCACCCCTTCGGCTTTCTCCATTTTCATCACCGTCGAGACAAAATCTCTACTCTTTACCATCTTTGCGTTTCCCCCGACCACCGCAGGCTAGGCATAGGTCGTCAGCTTATTTGTGCATGGGAAAAACACAGTAGGAAGTGCGGTATTACAAAACTGCGCCTAAAATGCCCCCTGGACATAGAAGCTAACGGGTTTTACAACAAGATGGGATTCGATCGAGTACAAATTGAGCCTGGTAAACGTCGCTCTTTAGTTGTTTGGGAAAAGATATTATGCAATAATGCTCTCACAACTCCCCAGTTTGTGGCGGCTGTAAGTGCTGGCGGCCCTGAAATTGAACGCAGTAGACAGTTGTGGATTTCTGGCGGCGATCAGCGTAATCCTTTTGATCGCGTTCTTTACTCACCAATAACGTGCCCAGCTTCTACTACAGAATACTTTCATCAACAAAAAGATGTGGGCAACATTTCGGAAGTTTGGCTAGATTGCGGGGCATATCAGGTGCAACAGGGAAAATTTACTTACGATCGACTGCTGGAATTTTTAGATAATTTTTATCGCAATAATACTTGGGCAGATGGGTATGTATTGCCCGATATTGTACCCATCTCAACTGATTCAGATAAAATAGTGGAGTACAAAGTTCGCGAAACGCTTTACCATTGCGAAAATTTTTTCAGTAAAATGCCAATTTATGTACAAGAACGTGCGATCGCTCCTGTACATGGACGCAACATTAACCAAATCAATCGCTGCATTGAGACCTATGCAAAAATGGGTATTACCCGTATCGGTTTCGGTTCTTGGGGAACGTCAGGGCCTAACGGCAGCGTTAATATGATTTCTGAATCTAGTTTGGCATTGTTTAAGATTGTTTGCAGTATCGCCAGTGAAAAAAACATGAAAGTTCACTGCTTTGGCATTGGGGGCCCAAACAGCTTTTATCGCCTCCGCAATAACTCTCTTGTCCCTCATAGTTTGGATAGCTCAACTTGGTCGAAAGCTGGAGCTTTCGGTAGCATCTTTTTTCCGGGTACTTCTCAAATTCAAATAACCGTTAGACGCAGCTTTGAAACTACTAAAACAGGTTTAGAGGCCCTTAAAGAGTCTACACAGCATTCATGTTATTTTTGTCAAAATATTGATAAATTGAGAACCAGCAGAGAATATCGGATTATGCACAATTTAACAGCTTGGTTAGATACCTTACAACGCGCTTTATGAGCAACAAATTAACTTTACACATTCAGCAAAACACCACACTAGAAAGAGTAGCTGCAATTCTTGATTTCTTAAAAAACCAAGAAACAAATTTTGAAGAATTGGCAGCTACTTGTAATTTAGGAGTTTCCGTTATCCAAAAGGTAGTATTCCCATTTTTGCGAAACATTTCAATTATTTCAAAAAAAAATCCACCCTCACTGACACCTCTTGGTGGAATTGCAGCTATAATTCAACAGTCTAACCCCGAATTGTTAGGAGATTTTTTACATTTACTAATTTATAATTTGCACCACAAAGAATCTGAAAAAAGGTTTTCTTGGACTTATGCTACAGTTGTACAACAACTCTGGCTGCGAAAAGAAGTTGTTTTATCGCCTCCCGAAAAAAAATCTCTAGTGGGAGAAGTAATTGAAAAGGCTGCTGTCAAGTTTGAACTACCTACCAGTGAAATAGCATTTAGTGATACGAGTGTGGCTGGTGCCCTCAATTGGTTGCGATCGCTATCACCCAGTGTTATAGAACCAGAAGGCAAATACGAACACTTCAGCCGTCGCTACTTCAGCGCCGCTCCTATTTTACTTCAGGCAGTAGACACAATCTACAAACAGCAACAACGAACCTATGGAGTCAAGATTTTCTTGCGAGAAGAAGTTCAAGAGGCTATTTGTCAAATGTTGTTGCTAGATCCGAGCGGATTAGATGGTAGCATAGATAATGCTAAATGCACCTATGATTATGATCGAGGTGGCTTCTTTGACTGTGGCTATGAAGGGGGATACGGACAATGGGTAATGCTGACTCAATCCCCTGAGTGGACTCAATTGCTTTAGCTAAGTATTAGCATTCTCCGAGACAAACTTTATATTTACAATCCATGAAAAGATTATTAGAACAACTAAACTCAATCCAAGCAATTGTCGATACAGTCAATCCCTCCCAGATAGAAAATGAGCCTCAAGAAGTAGCCAGAGTTTATAATCTATATGCAAGCAGCTATAACCCAATTGAACCCGTAAAAACTCTAAAAGACCATTTGGTTGAGGAAATTGGTAAGGGTAAACCTGTTACTGGCTACCTCAGTGCCGACTATGGGTATGGTAAGACAGCAACACTAATTTATTTATGGCAGCAGTGTCAGGATCATAAGATAATCGCGGTGCCGCCTTTCAAGTTTAAAGAACTGGGAGATTTGATGGTTGCCACTTATGGCTGGATAAAAACGTGCCTCCAACCAGAATTTATTCCTCAGATTGAGGTACTGTATCGCAAATATGGCTTGAAGTCTCAGCAAAATATAGCAGCAGAAATAGCGCTCAAGTACAAGTTATCTGAAGACAAAGCTTTAAAAATTATTCAACAATTAAATACTGACACCACAAATACTGATAATGTTTTGAATTTTTGGCAGGAAACAGTTTCTATCCTCCGACAAGCAGGTTTTGCAGGTTTAGCAATATTTGCGGATGAAAGCCAAGAATTTTTGCGAACAGAAGAAGGTGCTAGCGTTCGCATCCAGATTTTGAGCGATTTAGTTAAAGGAATGCGAGCTTTGGGTTCTACGCCTGTTGCATTAATTCTAAGTATGCCGACTACTCCGACTGAATCAGCTATTGAAGAACAAGCTGGTGATATTATTCACCGTATGAAGGAACAGAAAGTATCTCTTAGATTAGCTGGTGCGTACAGTTCTGAGTTCCCAGGAAAACTGTGGAATTATTTGTGTACTAATTTTCTGGAAGACAAGGCGCAGCAGAATCACTTAGCACATCCAGCAACAATTGAAAGTTTAGGGCAATTATGCGATCGACAAAACTTCAGCAATGGCCCTCGCACCGTCATTGAAGTATTTAAACGCATCATCCATTTTGCTCAAAATAATCAGCGTCCCTATACTCCTTTAGATTTGATTCAGGATTATCTAGAAGGACAAGTACAGTTATATGGCACGGAACAACACAAAATTAGCAATACTATCAAAACCTTGGAGCCGTTGATCTCCTTTCCAAAACACCCCAAAGGGCGAGAGGTAATCAAGCTACTCGCTGGTTTCCCCTCAGGCCTTTCTGAAAGTGTAGCTAAACAATTTCAACTCTTAAAGGAGTTGAAAAAACTAGCAGAAGATGACAATTTTTACGGGCTGCACATTATACAGCCGACTGAGCGCACTTTTGCTTTAGTCGCCCTTCTTCAGACAAGCATTCCCACAGTTGTAGATAAAATTTTAAATCGATTTCGTCAGCAATGGTTTGGAGAGTGGAACGATACTCAAAAAGAAGAGATGGCTACAACGATTTTCAAGTCGGAAATTATTTCTTTACTCTTCCCACTTTCTAGAACTGGTCAGAAAGCCAATTGGTCTTGGCGTTATAAAGGAGAGTGGAAGCAGGATAGATTTGGAGTTTTTAATTTATTAGAAGGGGCTCCAGAAAAATATAATGCGGATTTTCCTAAGCGTTCTCTTGTTATCAGTGTCGGGAGTAAAGAATCTGGTTTAATGAGGTTTCAATCCCCAGAAGAAACTCACTTAGATTGGCGGTTTTACTTTAACTATGAGGGAAAAGCAACCGTCGTTCCACAAGTTTTAACTGCGATCGCCGGAACTAATCAAGTAGACTTCCATCTTCAGTTAGGTCGAAGTTTTGAAGGCGAATATCCCACATCCTTCGGCTTACTCCGCAAAGTCATGGCTTCCGAACAATGTTCTGTTTGTACGCTGCTGAGTTTGTCTCATTATATTCAAGACTGGCTCTCAAAAAATCCTGAAGTCAGTAAAGCCGATCGCTCTAGATTAGAACACCATCGCCAAGAGTGTCACCAGTATGCCATGCGATTGCTGTTTCCGGCGATTTCGCCTCAAACTTGGGAAATTGGGGGCCTCAAGGGGGTAAATGGCTCAGACAGTAAACTTATCGAATCAGTGTTCTATCAAAAATGTAAAGCCTTATTTACCGATTATAAGTCTTTCTATAATAGTCTGAACCCGACGTTACGTAAATATAAGTCCCTCTTGGAAAAGATACCTTTATCTGTTCGCAAAGGTCGTCAGTTATATCAAGTTTCCAAAGAAGAATTTGAAAATTTGTTTGAAATGGGAAGTTCTAGCCTACCCAGTGTTTTAGCAGTTTTCAAACAACATGGCTTGATGAGTGGGGAGAAAATTGCCAAACGGAAAGAAGGAAATTCCCAAGTTAAATTTACAGAACATCCTTTGGAATCGTTTATTAAAGAGAAACTGCAATCACAAGGCAGAACACAGACAGTTGAGACGGCGTGGGGACAGCAAGATGTTAAAGCATTAGAGTATTCAAAGTTATGGAAAGCAGTAAAACTGCTTGGCTATCTTGAAGACGAGTTTCAAGAAGCTCTTGAATGGTTGCAGCGACGACGCTACATAGAGTGGGCGCGTTCAACGGATGTTATCCGCGAAGCCAGTTTGGAATTAGAGCCAGATGAGTTAAATGCTCAATTAAAAGAACTCCGCGTTCGGGTTTCTTCGTTAGTTGAAACTTTTGATGAGACGATTTTACATGAAATCAATGAAAAGATAAATGAGGAGGAAAAAATTATTGATGCTAACCATGAGTCTGAGGTAGCTCTCGATCAAGTTCATAGAAATATCCAAGCCGAACGGGAGCTTCTAGAAAATTTTTGCATTGAGAGGCGCTCAACCCTGCAAAAAGAACTGCGTGGAATTAAACTCAGGCTAGAAAAATTTACCCTAGACTTGAATGCTTCTAAAATTAGTCAAATGATTGAGAGTGATAGCGGCCTAGAATCTTGTCTCAATGACTACCGGATAATTTTGGAAAGGCAAGTAAATCAGCTAGATAAAGATTGCCAAAGCCTAGCTAGTTCGCTTAAAGTAAATGAAATTGATATACTTGCATTGCATAATCAGCTAAAGCATTGTCAGCAGTTTTTGCTAACTTACGAAACCACTAAATTTAGGCTTGAGGAGTTGGTAGATGGTTTAGAGAAGTGGCGGATTATTCTAAATCGAGCACAGATGTTACGAGAGAATTTGAAGAAAGACCCAGTTCGCTTGATGCGTTATGATGATGACTTTGTTGACCGGGTTGTTAAGCATTTTAGCAACAATCAGCTTGAGAGTTTTAGACAGTACGATTTACTGCAACAACCTTTGGTTGAACTTGAAGAGGAAATTAATGGTGAACAGCGCTCGCGTCGAGAGGCTTTCGAGCAAATGCTTAGTCGTTACGAAGTCTTACTGGATCTAATTTCAATTAATGAATCTCCTTTGAAAAATAGATGCAAATTTGATGATGAAGACCGGGATGGATCTTACCACATTATGAAAGGAGTTTTGTGGGAAATTTTGCAAAAATTCTGCGAAGGTTTGGTTTCAGAATGGGAGCAATTGGAGCGTGATTTTTCCTTTATTTCCCAAGAACGCAACCACGATATGACAGAGTTTTTGAGTCAACTCACTGATTTAAAAACACAGCTATCATTACAAAGAGAACAGTTGCGATCTGCGATCGACAACTTAACCAACCTTGAAGAACGAATAACCCAACTCAAATCTATTTTTGAATACAGTCAGGTTCTTCAGGATAAATTGAAAGAAATTCATTTTAAAAGAGATGAAAGCCTTCAGGAGGAAGAAAGACAGCTTTTAAATGCCATTAGCTCTGACAACAGTGCGATCGCCATTAGCCAACTTCGTCAAAATTTGCCACATAATCAGGAGGTATGGGAACTCTTAAAGACTTTGTACAAAAAGGGACATCTAGAAATTATGCTTCGCCGCCGGGACTAATTTTTAAAGGGTGAGAGGCTCTCACTCACTTGTTGGCAGACCTGAGTCCGAGCACTTGACCTGTTCTGACGGATGGTGTTTCTATCACCTTACCTGCAGCAAGATTGTCGGCAGGGGGCTACTGGTAGAGGAGCGTCTGTTCGCGCAAGGTTACGTTAGCGAAGCTTAAGAAGGGGCTCTGGTTTATGGGTTCTCCTCTCAAAGCGAGAGCGTAAGGCTCTAACAGATCAGTTCGGAAGCCAAATTGGGTGATAACTTTGAAAAAGTAAGTTGTTTTCACTTTTGTTTTAACCTGTATAGTTGAGAAGACTAAAGTAAAGTATGATGGTATTGGTGATTATTGCAGAAGCAATATTCTGCTTATAGGCTTAGAACGTAGTATGTCTAAGGTAATCCCGATTTTCTACTTACCCAAAGAGTATGAAGAAGACATGAAGCTGCTGGCAGAGGGAATTTTAGCCAATGATGGACTAACTATCAAGTCTGCTGTCTCATGGCTTCAAGGCAAACTTATTGCTCATAGTGGCCCAAAAGCAGGAAGCCCGATGTCAGCCACAACCATTAAAAACTATTTAGCTGGTTTTTACGTTCTTGACTTATTCAAGGCTAATAATAATTTTTACCGCGACTTAACTCCTGGTAGAACGGTTTCACTTTCGCTTCAATCCAAAATCGAAGTTATTCAACCTTTGAAGTGGGTTTTAGAAGCCAAGTCATTTAACGAAAAGTTAACTCAGGTTTGCTCACAGTATTCACAAATAGTTAAAATATATAGCTCCGACAGACAACTACTTAAAGATAAGTATCAACTGGGTGATAACCCAGCTCCTGCCTTGATTCGCCAACTATTAATAAAGCATTGTGGCTATAGCTTTATTGGAAATCAAAACAAAAATCCTGTAGGTTATTTAGAGCTAGTTTACACCGAGCAAATTGAAATCAATAATTATCTACAACTCATGAAGTTTATTATTAATAACTATCAAGAATATGCCCAAAAAAATATGGGGTTAATTCCACTTAGTCATGTTTTGAATCGATTGAAAGAAGTTTCTGATTACCGGCATGATGAAATTAAAAGCTTTTTAGTAAGACTTCGCATTACCAATCGAATTGAACTGAGAATAACTAAATCACAGCTTGCTGAGAACCTTGGTATCGAGTTAATCGATATTCAAGGTATTAAGTATGGATTTATGAAGATACTTGACTATACTATGGTGGGTTGAATATGGCTTACACAGATATTAATGGCGGCTTACTCTCTCCTGCACAAAATCCCTATGCAGCTAAAGGATCTGCTTCATCAGTAGCAGGTTATGAGCTGTTTCACCCTATTGTAGAAAGAGGGACAGTATCTGATTTACTGAAGACAGTGAGATATAGCATCAAATATAAAACAGAACCAATCAGGTTTTTCTTTGTGGGAGATTATGGTTCTGGTAAAACAACTCGACTGAATCTTGTCAGACGAGAGGTACTTCAAGCTGAACGCAGCCTTTGTATTCCAATCAGATTTCAAGAAGTAGCAAATCAAATTTCCATGTCTGGCGATCCAAATAAGAGCGAAATTACTAATTTTTATGGAATGGTTTTGGATAATATTCGGAGAAGCTTGATTTCTCAGAGAGCTTTAAGTAGGGAGGAATGCTTGACTTTAATCAAGCAAGCTGATAAACCTGAATTTATAGATTTAATTATGAGAATGTTTGCCGCTACTACCAGAAGTCATATTTTGCTGATTTTTGATGAGGTAGAAATTTTATTTTCAAGCCTAAAAATTAATGTCTCCCAATTGATGACTTTCCTGCACGACTTATCTGAAAAGTGCTTTTCTACGAATCGAAGCTGGGGAATATGTGTTAGTGTGACAGGAGATTACTTGATTAACATTCAAGCAGAAGCAGCTCAATTGAAAGATGGCAGATTTGATTTTAGATTGGTTGAGCCATTAAGTGAAACAGAAATCAAGGATTATATAGAAGAAAAAAATAGTAAGATCACACTAAGATTTAAGGATAAAAGTTATCCTTTTAATCAAGATATTATTGATTTTGTATCTATTGTTTCTGGAGGAATGCCGAGAAATATAGAAGTTTTGTGTCATCTGATTTGGGCTTCTAAAGCTGATGAAAATTCTAATGGTTCAGTAGATATCAACACAGCCCGAAGACTTTTTGTTAATCAGTACCGCGCTCAAGCATTTAGCTACTTTGAATATGTTTGTAAAAATCTGGGACTTGATCGAGATGTCCAAGGATTTTTAAAAGTCCTATTCGCGGAAGGTGGATATAGGTTATCAGTTAATGAACTGATTTCAAAAAGAAATAATAGTTTCGATAATTATCTTTACAATCGCACTGATTCAGAAGCGCGCTATATTTTATACAAAAAAGCAAGTTTTAAAATTCGAGAAACACCAGAATTATCTGACATAATAGAAATTTCAGGAAGAAGACCATTTTGTTTTTCTTTAACCAAGAAAACATTTAATAATATTTATACATTTGAAAGTCAAACTCACTAATAACTTATCCCAAATATGACTCAGGAAAAAAAGCAGTTAAGTAGTTTCTCGAATTCAGATGACCAAGATGATTTGAGAAAGTATTTAGAATCACTACAAGAAAATTGGTATGATTTAACTGCGCTTTATCACACACCAATTTCTTCTATTCTTCCTCAAGAAAGAGAAGTAGATGAAAGAGTAATCTATGATATTCATCACATAGATGCCATCGCTGAACGACTGAGACAAGCACCTGGAACTATATCTACTAATACACTCAGGGAATGGCTAAATCAATTTGACACTTCTCTTGAAAAAAATATAGCCTATTTGCTTCTGAGAGAAATTCAGTTTTTTTCAGAAAGCACTATTAAATCAGACGTTAAAAACTTACGAGACAAACTTCTGAATTTTCTGATGGAGCAAGAACATTTAATTGAAGCATTTCATTCTCTCGCAAAACCATCAACGAAGAGTGAAATAAAATTTAAAAGGTGGCTGCGTCATAAAGTTATCCGGTATGCTTGGCTTCCTCAACCTAAAACAAAGGGTGTTGAAAGCCAGCATACACTTTGGGGGTATTACGAAAATCATGCTCTCACTGGTTCTCTCACTGGTTCTGAGACATCTTGCACTCCTGCGAGTAAACCTAGACTACTAAAAGACTATTTTGAAAACCCTGGGTACAATGATCCTAAATTCGATGTTAATCCAGAAAATACTGTTTTTGTTTTTATGGATTACATAAATGGAACTGGTAAACAGTTATCTGGGTGTGTCTCCCTAATCAACAATCTATTGGATCAGTTCCCAAAATGGAAAAAATCATTTTTTATTATCATGTATATTGCTCAATCAAAAACCTTTAAAAAAGAAATAATACAGTTTTCTACCGACAACTGGCAAACAATTTATGCTGAACAAATGCTTTACTATAAGGATTTAAAAATTTTGGCTGCTCTATCTAATTATAAGATATCAGAAACAGAATATGAAGAATTTGTTAATAAATATTGTCGGCGGGCTGGAAGCACATCATTGGGGTATCTTGACTCTGCCTCTCTAACTTGTCATCACCGTAATTGCCCTAACAATACCTTGACATTTTTTTGGAAATCTTCTCGTGACTGGACAGCAATTTTTGACCACAGCCAGACTCCAAACGCAACACCCTATGGAAAACGCTAAATTCCATCGTGATTGGTTTGAAAATACAGTAATTTCCACGTTTATGGAGTACGGTTGTAAGGGTTTGTCAACCATTTTGGTAAGTGTTTGGGATTAAGGTGTACTCTATTTGCCTGGAATCTGCTGTATCTGCTCCCACATCACGTACAGTCCCCCGGTCGCCGCAGCACCATAAACGGGTTGACAGCCTCGACCTGATAACCAGAATACTGCGATCGCGCGATCGCCACCGCTGCAATCCACTCTGGATGGTCATCATTCCATAAAGGATGTCGAATCATTTTGATTGTCGGCCGTCGAGCATTCTGGTGCACATAGCCAGTGAGAGTTCCAAACGGCACCGACGTACCATAGCCCAAACGTTGGAGTGCCGCCGGAATTGGGCCTTGAACTAGGTTAAGCCAAGCATTCTGGAAATTGCCCCAAGAAGAGTTGAGATCGATCGCCGACGCAGGATTAGACACCAATCGTGCCATATCTAAAGCTAATCGCCAATCCAATAACCCGTGATAAGCAAGGTTTTGATAGTCCCGCAAACACAAATTGCATGAAGTATCACAATCACTTCCGTGCTCGTGAGGATTCGTCCATTTCCAGGCAATGCTGTTTGAAATTGTTGGATCTGCCCGATCCATCAGTTGTTGAAACTCATGCGGTTGGGCTAGAAACCGACAATAACCCGCCCCATTCTCCAATTGATCGCACAGAAAAGCTTGACCAATTATCGCTCCATTCTGCTCTAGCGATCGAAAACCTGCCTGCAACTCCTGTGTATCCACATCAAGGTGAGCCGCTGCAGCTATCCGCAGCCAAAATGCGAAAGAATACCAAGCTGCACGACCTTCCACTGTAGTTGGGTTGGCAAATACACCATTAGACCATTGCTCGATATTTACTAATAGGATATCTGTTTTACGTCGAGATAGTAGAGCTACCCGATAAACCGCTCCAGAGGTACTAACCGAACTGTTTGGTGTAGATACAGCATAAGCTCCTGATTTCTGCCGATTATCAATCTTAACTCTTTCGTAAAAGTCAAATCCTCCAATGCCGCCATTATCATTAACCGAAATGATATTGTCATTGAATGCAGATACAGAAGCATTGAGGACAGATTCAGACGTCCCAACATTTGCACCGATACTCAAAGAAGGTCGAGTCGATCGCGGTTGCCACTCAAATTGCCCATCAAAGTCCTCTGGTTGTAAGTCAGTAAAAAATCCTTTGGGTTCCCTGGCATCAATGCAACGCAGCACATCATTTACACCGCAAACTGGACATTGAGTTGTTTGCGATGGCTGACCGCCAGGGAGCGGTTGATTTAAGAGTGTGTGCGGGTAAATTACGGCTTGGCAGTTACTACAGAGTCCGAGAGATTGGTTGCCGTGTGATAGTGCTGGGACTAAGCCGGGTGCGGAAGCAATTTTGTTGCCTTGAGGGTATAATTCAACTACACCACAGGCAGTATGAACGGCTTTATCTTTGACAGTCTCCGACCCGGGTGCAAATTGGCTAATAGCGACATCAAGGTTGCGATCGACTATTCCCGTTTCTGGAGGCCATTGAGCGCCCGGTGACGGCCAGCGCGTGTAAAGCAAACGCACCCGCGTCGGAAAACCAAACATCGGTAATAATCCTGCATTTGCCAAACGTTCGCTCAGTGCATCTTGGGTGTATGTTGGATCATTTACAATGTTTTGGATACCAGGTATTAGGCGATCGCGCAGATAATTCAACATTATTTCAGAATTACTAGCATTTGGTAATGTTGTTTGCACCCGCAAAATATCTAAAACTGACAAAATTTTTGGCTCATTAGCTGGATTGTTTAACCAACCTGTAATTAATGGTTCATAAGTATTAGCCCAATCAGCCACATCACCAAATTCACCGTGTACGTTATCGGTTCCACTTAATGTACTGATGCCTGTGTCTGTGAAAGCTTGCCTCAGCACTTCCTTTCTAAGGACGCGCTGGAAAATTTCTTGACTCTTCATCTCAACGTAAGGTGGTGGCGGTGGATCGCCTGTAATACTTTCAGGACGCTGGAAGTAAAAATCATCGTGACTTCTGCCTCGACAGAAAGTCACAGCTAATGAAACTCCTGCAGAACGTCTGCCAGCGCGACCTACCCGCTGTTGATAATTAAATCGGCGGGGTGGCATATTTGCCATCATTACTGCTAGCAATGCACCGATATCAACCCCCGCTTCCATTGTCGTTGTTACGCTCAGTAAATTGATTCCCTGAACCAGTCCAATCTCCTGATTAATAAAGATGTCTTGAAACCAGCGCTGACGCTTAGTGCGCTCTTTTTTGTCAGTTTGACCTGTTAATTCCTCTGCATTCATGCGGAAGGGCTGACCCGATCGCTCTGAAAGATAAGTATAGTAATCAAAGTCGCTGGTTGTCTGTCCAGGGGTCAGTTGGATTGTAGGAGTGTTGGGACTGTCAAAACGGCGATCGCTGTTACATTCGGGGCAAACCCCAGCCGCAGGTTGAAGAAAGAAAGCATTGCATTGCGGACAGCGGTATCCAGGGCGCGAACCATCTGGATTGGCTTCTGGTGGTAGAACAAGATAGAGGCGATCGGGATCGAGTATAAATCGTTGACTTTGAGTTTGATTTGAAGGTTGGATTGGGATAACTTGTTGCAACTGATGCTGCACGTCGCTTAGTGCGATGTCAGTTCTACTAATGTACCGTTGAGCAAACTTAGGCAAATCTGAATTATTATCGAGACCCACATAGGGAAAATAGCAGTGTAATTTCCGAATTCCTAATTGTCTAATCACTGCTTCAGTTGCTTCAATAAGCGGAGTTCGGTTTCCTTGATATTGATAACTTACCCAACCCTGTGCTAGTCCTTCAATTGTCCGAGCAATATGGGGGAAAAGAGCATACATCAACTCCTCAGTTAGCAGTGCTTCTAGCAGATCGGCATGATTTTTCTGTTCCGGTGTGAGAGGAACAACTCGTGCAATTGGATTAGCGTTCCAGTTGTAGCAATCAAACCAAGGAAACCTTTGTAGTCCCTTTTGCTGTCCGACTGTATAAGTCATAGTCCGAAAGCTAGGTCTGCCGGGACAAATGCCATAATTGAGAAGGGCATCTCGAATCTTAGCCCGCAAATTTAAAAGAGGAATTCGCCCTGGGTAGTGGTGTAGTAATCTTAGCCATTCATCCCGAGCTTGTTGATTGCTTGAAGGCAAATCATCAATCCAGTCTCGTGCTTCATTTGTTTCTACCTGATTTGCGTTGCGAAATCGGTTACGCCGAACCATATCATCAGGCTGTGAATTCGCAACAACAGCAGCATAAAGAGCGGGGTTCAATGCCTGCAATCTAGCCATTACTGTTTGGTTATTTGCACAACTAATGCGGAGGAAAGATACAAAGTCATTCCAATAATCTTGGAATGATTGTATTAACAGCATCCGCACCATATCGCGGTAATGATCGCGCTCCATTCCTGCTGCTAACTTGGCAGCATCTTGACGGCTGTCAGAAAATATTACTAGCTTGCGAGATGAAGCTGCTGTAGGGCTTATTGGTGCTGGCATTTCCCTAAGCAGTCCGCTCGCAAGCACTTGGCAAGCTTTCTGAAATCCTGTGCGATGAAAACGGAAAGGGGTAGGGAATCTGTTCCGTTTACCGTAGTCGGCATCACAACGAGGACACTTACTTGGCAATGCTCGTTCTTCTGGATGATTCCCAGCAACATGATACAGCCATCCTGGTATTTCATCAGGTTGTGGTGCGGTGTTATTCTGTTTAAGTACGCCTGTAACCCGATCGAGCTTGGCACGAACCCATTTCCGTTTTCTCTTGTCAAGCTCCCATTCTAAGTCTTGAGGTTGCGTACTCCAAGCTGGTGTTTCGTTGGGCAAAGGCCAAAACACTCGGTAGTTTCCATAGCTTTGATTGAGAACTACCAAGTCGGGAATCCCTTCTAAATTGGGTTGATCTGGTGTAAGAATTTCGACGTTGGCATTACCTATTTTGCGAGTTGTTTTGTAGCCGCCCAGAAAGACATCACCGCACACTTCGCAAACAATTAAATCCAAAACACGGGAACCACAGAAGCAGCTAAGGCGATGTTTGGCATGAATTGCACCAACAGTTGGAGGGTTTGGAGCGTTCTGCCTGATATTGCGATCGACTGCAGAATCGGTACAGTTAGGATTACAGCAAGCCCATAAGTTTTGCAAATTGCGGAAAAATAAATGACCGCGCACGGGTTGGGGCGATCGCCCCGTACTCGCTCGCTGAGACATTCCCAGTGCTAGAAGCAGTCCGCGCATCGCATCAGATACCCAACCATTAGTCGCCGCACCAGAGAAAATTTGACGGTCTAAATCTGTTGGATTATTTGAGTTATCTGGGTCTCTAACTTTCGCAGCTCGAACTGTAGGATTAGGATTATTTGGGTTAAGCAGACGATCGATTTCTCGGCAAGCATCCCTCAGTGCATCGGCAGCACCAACAGTAGCCAGAGCTTCGCCAAGATGTTGTTGGGCACTTAGTCCTGAGGCCACTGGCTGTCCCAGTTGCACCGCCAAATTAGACATAGCATCCCGCACCTGATTTGATGCTGAATCGGGCGGTTGCATTTCCTGCAATGGGTCAGCTTGTACTGACTGAGCAAACTGGGCAAAAGCACTTTGATACTGATACGAAGAAAGATTGAATCGCGCCCCAAAAGTAGGTGGTGTTTGTTGCCCCGTGATGAAGGCAAAATTATCGCGTCCAAAAAATTCGCGCAGGAAATCTTTGCCCTGTTGATTTTCCTCAAGGCTAGCTGTCGTCGTCAATATCCGCAGTTGCGGCGAGTCGGGTGTCAATCCCAAACGCGAATACAACAATCGCAGAATATAGGCAACCTCTGTTCCCGGCGTACCCCGATAAGCATGAAGTTCGTCAATAATTAGGAAAAATTGGTTATTTGGGTTGCTTGCCAGCCAATTACAAGTTTCATCAAAAATATTGTTTTCGATACTCCGCATCATCATAATGTTGAGCATCGAGTAATTAGTAATTAAAATATCCGGCGGACTATCTTGCATATCCCAGCGAGACCACATCTCGCCGCCATCGAGTCGCGGGAAGTAGTAAGGCAAATCGGGCATATCATGAAGTAGAGACGGATTGTTTTGGATAGCCGTTTCTATCTTTTGCCGCTCCTGTTCAATCTCCCTTAATTCGTTCCTCAGTCGTTTGATGCTCTCGTCTTTTTGTATCCCTGAAACTGGCGTTTGTCCCGTATAACGACCGAAAGTAATTCGGTTTCTGCCTCTATTTTGATCTAACCACTGATGTACTGAGGGTGCTTCCAGTGCTTTTCTCAGCCGGCGCAATTGGTCTTCAACTAAGGCATTGAGGGGATAAAGAATTAGGGCGCGGAGGGCTTTTGGTCGCTGGGTGTGCGCCAATTGAGATACTCGGTTTCCATTGCCATTCCACCAGCCATAATTATTTAGCGTTGGAGGATTAGCTGACCAAGTGCTCGATTCCCTCGCTAACTGTGCTAGTAGTGGTAACAGGAAACATTCGGTTTTACCGGAACCCGTACCAGTAGTCACAACTAAATCTTTTTGATTGACTAGCACTTCCCGCAGGCTTTCCCATTGGTGTCGGTAAAGCTGGACTCCCGGATCGAAAATCATTTGCCCAAGTTCTGCCAAGTTGTGGTATTCGGAGGGCAATTGATTGGCGGCGGCTGACAAATTCATCTCCGATGATGGATAAATCGGGACAGGCTCAACTAAAGGAGGCTGACTCAAAATGCCTGGTTGCTGGAGGAGGCGATCGCGTTCATCAGCCAAAGCGCGGTAACGCAGGGGAAAAGCACTTTTGATATATAGCTGATAGATGCGATCGAGTCTTTGATACGCCCCAACTAAGTCATGCACTGGCAGGTACCTCTGAGCACTTTACATTAAGTTTATCAGTTAGCAGAGAGATTACTTCCATCGGCACGTTCTCGTACAGGAGCCAGGAGTCTTGATAAGTCGGGAGTTGTCCAGATGCTAGCACTAGCGCACGTTCGTAAATTTCAGGCCAACGCTGGGAGACAGGTATTGCTAAACGCCCGATCGCGCGATCGTAACGTGCAATACATTCAAAGCCACTGTGCTGCAACGCTAAAAATCGTAGACCATACCAGTCGCCCTGTCGCCAACTAGCGCTTTCTTGGTCATAAAATAGTGTATAGCCTGGACGATCGCTCTCATCTATCCTCCACATCTGGTACATACCTGTTTGATTGGGAGAGATACAGCTAACAAAATCATTACCATCAAAGCGCTTCCACTCGTATATACTCGGCACAATTCCTTGCAAGCTTCTGAGATTCTGCATCCAAATGTCAAGATTGGGTATAATTTCAGCAAGTCGGCTCGATACTTCCCCAGCGTAAAGGATAGAAAACTGGCTTGTAATTATATTAAAGTCACTCAAATTGAGACGAAGGCAAGGCGGTGCGTCTCTTCTTGATTGGTGACTGGAAATTATATCTGTATATTTTTCCAACTCCTTCAGCAACTTGATGCTGCGTTGACCGCAAAGAAGAAATTCTGGAGAATCTGATTTAATCTTAACGAGGGCTGTAGGAGCCATAGACCATCGTGTACCGTCAGAAGAAGATTCAATATGCCCAAGCAACCTAAGCCTCCGTAAAATGCGTTTTGGTTCCTCAAGTCTCAGAGCATCGCAGGCTTTTTTGAAGGATTCCCACGTTCCGCTACCAAGGGTAGATAGCCAGTAGAGAAGGTGTTCGTAACGCTGGGAAAGTGTCTCAATATCTGGTGACGATTGATTGATAGGCGATGAGGCGCTCGCCTCAAATGGGTTATCATAGGTAACTTTCTCTACAGGCTGATAAGGAATGGGGTTTGTGTAATCGTAAACTTCATGGGCTGCCCCAACCATAGATTTTATTTGTTCATAGGTGAAGCTCTTATTGCCGGGAACTGCCGAAAATTTAAAACATGGAAATTTGAGCAAATTTGATTTCTCAATTTCTAGAGGTATTTCTCCTATTGTACTACTTTCAATTGCCAGAAAAAAATAAAAGCTTTTTCTAGAAGTGGCTCTTTTTTCCAGTCGCAGAAGTGGCACATATTGACTGATATTTTGGTGTTGGATGTGTTTGGAAACTTCCTCGATAAGTTGTTTTGGGTTCCCTTTGTATGAAAATCCTCTGTACCAACGTTGAATTTTGGTCATTTTACTTCTGAATTTATTTAACTTTATTGAGCCAATGACTGAAGGACGCTGCCACAAATATTATGACTTGAACCTATCGGCATCACTTCACAACTTGATGGTTCTGCTATTGACAGGCAACTCCAATCAACAATTCTGACAAAGCGCTCGCTAGATTCACCTCCACAAGTAGCTTTTACGAGATAGTCACCTACACTAGGAAAGTTAACTACAATGGGAATATTTGTACTTTGCTGTAACTTTTCCCAGACTTGGGAATCATCCGATAATCGAGTTACTTGTAACTCAACTGTGGGATGAAAACCAAAGATAGTTACTTGAGGGCTATGTCCCTCTAACCATGCACCCAATTGGGGTATGCGCAAACCACCTGAAAAGCTAATAGATAAACGGACACTGGGTTGCAAAGCATCTTTAAGTTCTTGACTTTTGATAAAGACTGCATCCCAAGCTTGGGAAACAACCATGCACGTGTGAATTTCAAACCAGGTAGAATTTAAAAATACTGGTTGTGCTCCACCCTGCCATTTCAATAACTGCTCATCTTGCAACCGTTGAATATCTGAGAGCAGTTCTTTTTTGTAGAGTAGGATAAATGGCGTACCGAGGGATGGCGTTCCCCAAGAAGCATAGGCTCCTGAATCTGGGTTATCGGGATCTGGAATTAATATCCAAAAGTTACGCTCGGGCAAAATCAGGGAATCCAGGTCTGTAGGAGAACTAATTTGGTATCTTGCACCGCGATCCAATTCATTCATATTTATTGGATCTTTTAGAGGGAAATACCATCCAGCGCGTTCGTCCCGAAGCTGGTGAACGTTATCTCTGTACTGAACTTGTACCGATTCTACTGGTCGCCATTTTAGCTGTTTCGGGTAGAGATAGTAATCAATCTGGCCCAAGAATGGATCTTCAGTGCGATATAAACCTGCAAAAAGATAGCGGCTCCAGGTGCGTACCCCTTGTTTTAGTGTTACTGGTTTCCCCTCATTTTGCCATTGTTCGTAAACTTCGTGAATTGCTTCGGCAACGGCTTCATACCGCTGCCTGTTGCCCGTCAGTAACTCTTTTAAGTGTTGGCAAAGCCTTGGTGTCTCGCGGCGGACATGAGTAAATAAAGTTTGGGCATCCCATTGGGCTGTCCATTGCTTTTCGTTAAATAGATCTAGAAGTCGGTTTTTATCAGCGTGGCGCAGAAGAGATTGCGAAATTGGATAATTTATATAGGTAGTTGGACCACCGCGACCTCGAACTGCTGAAGGTAAGAATCCCTGTTGCCTTAGCCAAAGATTCCATTCTTTCCATAGCGGTTCTTCAGCTCCGTAACCAAATTCCATGCCCGGTGGACGACAAGCGCCGGACAGACCTAAAATTTTCTGCAATCGCCGGAAGTAGTTTAGTTCTGATATTTTTTCTTCCTCAGCCATCTGATAGGCGGCTAGAACTGTGGCACTGAGAAAGGCAATACTTTTGGGTAAACCGTCAGAATCACACCCACGCAAGTTGCTCAAATTAACTTGTTGGTCAATGATGACTTTTTTCCTTACGGCAATCAAAAAGTCATCGCGACCGTTGTTGACGCCCGTATCCTTTCCAAATTCTAGACCAATACGCTCGAGTACATCGTCGTCAACGCTTACGTAAAGTTTAGTACCGCGCGGTACGCCACTGGTAAAGTAAGACACTAATGCTTGGTTCCATTCTCTGTAGCTTGCCATTGCTGTTTTCGCTTCTTTGGCTTACCATCTGAGCCGTTTGTTTAAATTATCCCAGGTTTGTGTGACTATTGGTAGTTAATGAGATTCAGCCTGGCGTTGCTGAATACAGGTATAAATTCAAGATTTCGGAATGCGTATAAGCTAAGTAGGGTAAGTTTTGTAACTTCAAGCAAAAAGTTGATTCATACCGTGAATCAGCAACGTCTCCAGCCTGTCTTAGTGCCACTCAAATGTGTCCTTTTAATCGATTTTTGTAGCTGATGCGGGAAATTTTTCCGTAATTATAACTAGATCTGATATCAGTAGCTGCCGATCGCATCCACCTCAACATCACTAAGCACTTTAGGTTCCATCCCGTACAAATCTTGCAGCAGGGCCTTGCCATTGGGAAGCAGATTGAGTCGAGGGGGGATATTATTCCCCGCCCCTCTCAGTTAATTAGAGTCGATGCCTGTGTTACCACAGGACACCTCTCCTTCAGAACGCGGACGTGCAGCTTTCACTGCATCCGGC
>NZ_JAUBUR010000062.1:0-19950 GCF_036705485.1 Microcoleus sp. AT9b-C3
TTACATTTTGGGGTTTTATATTTTTCATTCTGTTCAAGTCAGTTACATTATACCTCATCTTTCTGATAAGTGCTATAGTTGAGCGTCAACAGAAGCGTGAACTGCATTCGTAGGAGGAGTGGCTATCACCCCTGAACAAAAGGAGCGTTTTAAAGCTTGTGCTAGCGAAAAACCGGGATGCTGCAGGTTCGCCTCTTGCCTAACTTTATTGGGTAATCTCCCAAAATATGTACGGTTTTTTCCCCTCTACAGCGCTATGAGCTAGATACCATGAGAAAAGTGTCAAGGACATCACCAATCTATGTAGGTTGAGCAGTGGAGTGAGGCAACCCACAATTAAAGTTCAGTTTTACTTCTCACATTTTTCCCAAAATTAATATATTAGTAATTGGGGCAAATATTTAAGCTATTTCAATAATATAACTACCACAAAATGTCAAAATCACGAACTCGGTAATTATCGATCACAAATTATTAAATATTTTACGCCTCTAACTAATACCAAGTGTTAAAAAAAACATTTTTTGCAGTAATTATTGCGCTTTTATCTTTTATGGTTGCACTCATGCTATCAGCTCAAAGTTCTGAGGCTGTCAATGAACTATATGTATTTGGGGACAGTCTTTCGGATATGGGAACGGTGTTTCGAGCAAGCGGGGGTCAATATCCGCCTCGTTCGACTTACTTTCAAGGGCGTTACTCGAATGGTAAAGTTTGGGTAGAATATCTTGCCGATCGCCTGAAGTTGCCACCTGAACGAGTCACTAATTTTGCTCATGGAGGTGCAATAACGGGGAGCGATCGCAATAGCCTTGTCCCTGGTTTGTTAACTCAAGTTGAGTCATGGACTAAATCCCAAAAACAGGCAAATCCTCATGCGCTGTATGTACTGTGGGCGGGTGCGAATGACTATTTGCAGGGGGTAAATAATGCGAATATTCCCGTTGAAAATGTGGCGAGGGCGATCGCATCTCTTGCTGGTGTGGGTGCCAAAAATATCCTCCTGGCAAATTTACCAGATTTGGGGCAGTTACCGGCGACGCGAAACGGCGCTAATTCTGCAAGGCTCACTGCATTAACACAAGCACACAATCAGGGTTTGAGGCGAACGGTTAAGGTATTAAGTCAACAGCATTCTGACTTAAAGATTGCGACTCTGGATGCTAATGCGCTTTATCGGGAAGCCATTGCTTCTCCGGCTAAATATGGCTTGACTAATGTGACGAGTGCGTGTTTATCGGGTGGAGGTGTTTGTGGTAGTCCCGATCGATTTTTGTTTTGGGACGGCATTCATCCGACGACGGCCGCACACAGGATTTTGGGGGAAGCGGCGTCCACGATTGTGCAGGAAAGCGGGATGATTAAATCTGAATTGGGGATGCTTCGGTAAACTATTTTAAGGCTTTCCGGGCGATCGCCACAAGAGCGGGATGCTCCCAGGTTACATTACACAAACTTTCGTCTGCCTCAGCAGAAAAGCCAGATATTTTGTTAGATACCCGGCTTTTTGAAGAAGTCTGGGCTTGAAAGAGCGATCGCATTTAAATACTAAAGGGAGCGAATCACTCGTTGTTCGAGAATGCGTTTGCCTTTGTTATAAATACTCAGGCTGCCTCCTGTAACGATGTAATCGTAGGTGCCATTTTTTGCCACGTAACCAGTCCCCTCTTCAGTTCGAGCACGCAGGGCGATCGTGCTGCCGTTACTCTTTTTAACGCCGTAGTAATATAGTTGATTGGCGTGGTTGTAGCAAAGATAAATCCGAAAGTTGCTGGTCTCGAAATAGTTTTCCACTTTCTGTCTTTTGCGAGCACAAAAATCCCTCACCAGTTTTTGGGGGGTGGATACATTAGCTATTTGTATGGTTTCAATCGGAGACTGAGTGCGAGACGCTGTTGGTGCAGTGCTTGTGTTCGATTGTCCTAAAGCAAAGGTTGCCGCTGGATTGCTGGCAAATAGCATTAAACCGAGTAAGCTGGTTTGTGTGAGTCTTGCTGTGAAGTTCATAAGTCATTCCTTGAAAATATGTTGATGCGTCTAATCTAGGTAAGTTGCATTGATGAGGGCGATCGAACTGTACAGTTTTCACAATTGGCCTCAAGGAGGAAATCCTTGGATGAAATTTCCGTTTCCCCTGAGAGCGGGCACTATTCTCAATAAGCTTTTAGGGGCAGGCTAGAAGCCCGCCCCACAATAGGATTGAATGTATAGTCGAAATCTCGTTACTGAGAATGATATTTTTTTGTGAGTTTCCCTGCAACTGACTAGCCGGCGGACAATTAAAAAACTGGCACTTTCGATTGCTGAGAGGACTTATGTACTAATACGCGATCGCGAGGACAAAGCAGAGAATTCTTTTAAATCTTGTGCGCCAACTGCGGGCGCGGATGCTAATTTTCATCAATTTCGATAAGTGCGATCGCGCGACACGCACCAGCAACCCACGAGGGAAGTCTTTACGTGTCGCTTTTGGGCTTTTCAGGTTCAGAAGGTATATCTCCCTTTTTTTTGGCTTCTAACACCGCTGTTTCAACGATAAAAGCTATCAAGCTAGCTGTGGGTCTACCTTGCCGATCGGCCCACAGCTCTAAGGATTCATAGATGTAGTCGGGGAGTGTGATGTGAACGCGCTTGCTCACTGTCAATATTTACTGTTTGTGAACGCTCCCAATCATACAAGTTTACGCCGATCGCGGTGTTATAACGCTATTTTAGTAACTATTTGCTACCAATGAGGGCCTTTTCTGCAATAATTTGTACAGCACACCACAGGTGCAAAGTCAAAAGCCAGTCCCCCGCCGTGGAAAAGCAAGGACTGGCTATGGCTCCCATTAACAAAGGAGATACCTTTACAAAGGAGATACACCTATTATGCCGTATGAGAAACGTCTCAAGCCGTGGATCGTTGTTCGTTTGCTTCCAAATCTACAAAGGGTCGTTGTCGGTCGGTTTCGCAGTTGGTCTGATGCAGAGGGTCATTTGCGAGTTCTCAAACAACTGCTTCCGGCTGCTCGATTGACCTTAGTTTTCGATCCGATCGATTAATTTTGGTTGTGAGTTGATTAAGTGCGATCGTCCGCTTGTTTCAGAAGGGCGATCGTACTTTCGGGCAATGTTAAACTGGACGCAAAATATCAATTGAGTTGGGGAAAAAACCGTGACAGCTATTCTACAAGTAACAGAACAGCCAACAGCACAAAGCTACTTCACTCCAGAAGAATATTTAGCCCTGGAAGAAGCAGCAGAGTATAAAAGTGAATATCGCGACGGAGTAATTATTCCCATGACAGGTGGAACTACGAATCACAATCGCATTGCCCTGAATATGAGCATAGCATTACGTCTTGCTCTTAAGGGACTTGACTATGATGTTTTCATGAGCGACGTGCGTTTGTGGCTGCCGAAAAAGCGAACTTATACTTATCCCGATGTGATGGTAATTCCGGGGAAACCTGAGTATTTCAATAATCGCCAGGATACGGTGATGAATCCTCAAGTGATTGTGGAAGTTTTATCGAAATCTACGAAAGCTTACGATCGCAGTGATAAGTTTAAGTTTTATCAAACGCTGCCGACATTTCAAGAGTATATTCTGATCGATCAATCTCAGGTTTATGTAGAACAGTATTGTAAGTTGGCAAACAAGCGGTGGTCGTACCGTCAGTACGATGAGGAGGATGCGGCGCTAGTTTTTAATTTCTTTCAAGTTGAAGTGCCGCTGGCAGATGTCTATGAGAAGGTGGATTTTGAGGCGGAAAATGAGCCAGAAGAAAGCGGGGAGGAATAAGGGCGATCGCACTTGGTTTGAGAAAGAATCTCGCCTTTTCTAAGCTAAGACCAACTTTTGTCTTTTACCTATGTAAAAGCTTCTAATATCCTAGTCATGGGAATAAAAAGTGAAAGTTCATCACCTTCTAAGGCAATAAACCCGTATTGTAAATAAAATCCCTTAGCTTGTTCGTTGAAAGCGTCAACTATCACTCCCAATACTCCTATATCTTCCGACAAACGAATCACTCTGTTAAAAGCATCGATTAACAGTGTCTCACCTAGTCTTCTACCCTGCATTGATTGAGTTACCGCCAGTTTGCCGAGCCGCATGACTGGAAGAGGATAGCGCGGCAACCCTCTCCTGTAATTTTCAGGCAGTAACTCTCGTTGTAATTCAGCCATACTTATTGAATAATAGCCTGCTACTTGACCGTCACCGCCTTGAGGAATTGCCACCCAAGTTTTAGCAATGCCTTTTCTTTGATTTTGTCGGGCGTATTTTTTGAGATACTGATTTAACTCCGGCACACCGCAATCAAAATTCTCCCGAATCACCCGGCTATCATCTATTGAGCAAAAAATCCATTCCATTATTTATTTGCGATCGTATTTTTGCCGATACCTCTCGATCGCTGCTTTCAGCTTAGAGTTAAGTTCTGGTGGGTTTTCAATCGCTGAGGTAACAATTTCCCAATTGGGTTCGGAAAGAACGATCTTTTCTGGTTTAAGTGGCAGTTCTTCGGCTAGATTTAGAGCAACTTCGAGCAGATATTCGCTCAGACTAAGACCCCACAGGGTAGCTGCTTTTTCTAACAGTTCTTTTTGTTCCTGATTGATAGTTATCTCAAGGGTGCTTGTTTGGGGAGTTTGTGTAGGGGTTGACATATTTTTTCACTGAGAGCAAGGTTGGCTCATGTGATATTATAGCAATTTTTCAGGTGGGCGATCGCACGCTTGTTTGAAAAGGGCGATCCGCTACTTCCAACGTATATCGAGATTATGGCTAATTTGTTCTAGAACGTAGGCAGTCTCAAACAACACCATCTCATCTTTTAATTAATACTTCATAGCACCGATAGCGTAAATCAGGAGTTTTATTATTATATTGAGGAGTCGAATAATTTTGAGGAATCATGATCAAACCTCTTTCTTCTATTGACTTAATGCTGAAGTAATTAACAGGAATATCAAATGGGAAAACAGTTCCTTTTGCTAAAATCTCTTTAACTTCTTTTATATAATTTTCATAAACGAATAGGTAAATAGAGTTAGGACGTAAATAGCTAAGGCTTTCGACGATAAAAAATTCCTTTAAGTTATACCCATCTGCCTGTAACTTTTTGGCTATACTCCATCGGGTGTGGATAGGCAGCCAAAAGTCAATAAAAAAGTATGCCGTTTGGTAATCTCCGCGACAAGTAATGGCTGTTTCTACTTCGGTTTTTTTGAGTTTAGTTTCTTTCAGCTTAATTACTCCTGAAATGGACATTTCATTAATAGTAGCAAACAAATCATCAAGTATGTCGCTATTCTCTTCATTGGGACGAACGTTTTCTGCAAATTCTTTGAGTATTAACAAAGCTTCTTCATCACTAACTGTTAATGATGTATTTTTAAGTTCGTCCCATTTGTCTATTTTGATATAAGTTTTAATATCTTCAATTGTCCAATCAGTCCATCTCTCTTCACTAAGGGGAGATCCAATACCACAGGATTGTTCAAATTCGTAAAATTGTTCAAATTCTTGAACTCGTGATTCATCATTTGTCATAATTATCTGCTAAACGTAATTGTTTAACTTCGTTTCAATACCTGAATTGCAATAGTATTTACTGTTCACAGGCTAACAGTAAGGTGGCCACCCTGTCAAGGTGGTAAAGAAAGCTCTCAAACACCTTAAATTTCGTAATAGGCGAGCTTTAAATCTTCTTCTTTAAAGACATGATTATTAATAAGCTAGGTTTATTGCCGATCGCGAACGTCCAGGATGGCGCAAAGCACTCGATCGAACCTTAACAGGGCTGACAGTGAGGTGGGCATTTGCCCACCTTACAACTAACTACGCGCCGACAGATTCCTTCGCTGCGTAAAGCACCTCAACGGTAATCTTATCAATCCCCCGATCGCGCGCAAACTTCTCAGTATTCCGCTTCACCTTACCCCGCACAAAACCAGGGATTTTATTCAACTCAGCTTGTCCATCCTTTGTCCAACCCATATCAGAGTCAGCCGAAATACCCTTCGTAATCACTTCCTTGGTATCGTGGCCGCCGAAGATTTCCAGCAAGTGGTCTTCCATTCCCAAAGTGAAGGAATTGTAGACCAAATCTACGCACTGATTCGTACCTTCATAACCCAAAAATGGCTTGTAGCCGATCGGGAAATTTTGGACGTGAATCGGTGCAGCAATTACGCCGCAGGGAATATCCAACCGCTTACCAACGTGGCGTTCCATTTGGGTGCCGAAAATTGCCGAAGGTTCCGCTTTGGCGATCGCATCTCCGATCGCCCCGTGATCGTCCGTGACGAGCACTTCATCGCAATACTCGCTAACCTGTTCCCGGAACCAGTCAGCATCGTGTTTGCAGTAGGTTCCAGCCCACACAACGTGGATTCCCATCTCGCGAGCCAAAATCTTCGTCATCGCCGCAGCGTGGGTATTATCGCCAAATACGACCGCTTTTTTACCGGTTAAGTTTTGGCAGTCGATCGATCGCGAAAACCAAGCAGCCTGGGACACAAACCGCGTTTGTTGGTCAATAAAATTTTCGTAATCAACATCCGCACCTTGAGCATTCAAAACTTGCTGAATCTTGCGGATGCAGCGCGCAGTTTCCACCACACCCATCGGCGTAATATCCACCATCGGCGTACCGAATTCTTTTTGCAAATACTCCCCGGCCATCATCCCCAATTCCCGATAAGGAACCAAGTTAAACCAAGCGCGCGGCAGTCTTTTTAAGTTATGAACCGAAGCACCTTCGGGAATAACTTCGTTGACTTCAATGCCCAAATCTGCCATCAAACGCTTCAACTCGGTGCAGTCGTGCTGGTTGTGGAAACCCAGGGTAGACATACCGATAATGTTGACAGATGGTTTTTCGCTTTTGGCTTCTACTAAATCGCCTTTTTTGCGGGCTTTGTTAATGTAAAATTGGACGATTTGATCCAAAGTGCGATCGGCAGCTTGCAGTTCGTTTACCCGATAATGGTTAACATCCGCCAGCAATACATCGCCTTTGGCATCCAATTGGGCTCTCTCCACGAAGTTTTCCAAGTCTTCTTGCAGAATGCTGGAGGTGCAAGTCGGGGTGAGCACGATTAAATCCGGGTGTTCTTCTCTGTCTTTGCGGGTGATGTTGTCCACCACCCGTTCCTGCGAACCCCGTGCCAGTACGTGTCTGTCAACGACGCTGGTAGTTACCGGGGTGAAATCCCGTTCCCTCTCCAGCATGGAACGCATGACGTTAAAATAGTCGTCTCCAATCGGTGCGTGCATGATCGCATGGACGTTTTTGAAGGAACTGGCCACGCGCAAAGTGCCGATGTGGGCTGGGCCTGCGTACATCCAATAAGCCAATTTCATAGGTTTTTTTCCTGGTGCTGGTTGAGAATTGCCCGATCGGGCGATTACTGCTAAATTTTAAGGTTGTTTCTGATTTTCTCACCGGATGAATTCTTTAGAAATACTAAGTTTCTGAGGATTTACACATTTGGGAAATGCTCAAACGCTTTCTCTGCTTGGCATTTGACTCGCAATTCAAACAACTTTACCTGGGTTTTATGGCAATAATTCTTAATCTTTCCTCAAATTTTCTTAAGAATTAGGTAAATTAGATTAATGTAGGGTTCGCTGCCGCGCACCAGACAAGGTGCAATAATTCTGCATTTTTTGTCAAATTTACTCTGTTCAAACGGTCAATAGATTTTAGATTTTAGATTTTAGATTTTAGATTTTAGAATGGAAGCATTGACTCCACGGATAAATTCGGGGGTTTCTTTGTCGGATACAGGTTTTTTATTTCTGGGTACTGAGTCTGCTTTCGGAATGAATCCGGGGGCTTGTATCCTGGATGCTTTCGGTCAGTTAGTATTGTTAATCGATGGGTCAAAATAGATAGAACTGAAGGAAATTGCAGCTTCCGAAGCAACACTTAACTCCCTCCGGGCCTCGGTCGCGAATTATAGTTAAGATTTGCACGCGCCGATTTTTTTAAGCACCCCAAATTCGTGGCCGATCACCGAAAAAAATAAATCTTTCAGCACTTGCGTATTTTCGCGAGATGTGGTGAAGCTCCACTAAAGTCCAGCGATTGCTTGGAATCTGAGACGATTTAGTTGTCAGCATGGCGATCGAGCATTAGAGTAAATCTTTGCACAAATCCTGTATTTGCGATCTTGTTTACCTAACTGCTGAGGTCACGAAAGCCCCAGCGTGCTTTTGTCAGCAGTAGCTCTTTGCTGTCAAGGCCTGCCTACCCACACATCCCAAAAGATAGCTCTTGAGCGATAATGAAGAATAACATAGGATTTACGAAAAGAAACCCGATTTACACGATAAAATCTTGGGTTTGTCAACGACTAGCAACGAAGGAACCGGGTTTCTAGCCCGCCGCGCGTCAGTCCTGTAACATTGACCAAGCACACCTAATTTGAGAGAACCCAACTATGATGGCAATTCCCGGCGTTGCAGTTCTCGCTCTCATTTATGAAAGCAGCACTTCCCTGGTTTACCGCGGCCACAACGAGCAGAACAACCAACCTGTTATTATCAAACTTATCAAAGAAGACTATCCGACTCCTGAAGAACTGAATAGATACAAGCGCGAATATGAGATCACGGCCAACTTAAGCCTGTTGGACGGAGTTGTTAAAGTGTATAAGTTGCAGCAGGTTAGAAATAGTCTGGCAATGATCTTAGAAGATTTTGGCGGGGAATCTTTAAAGATATTTATGGCTTCCCAAAAATTTACCATTTTAGGATTTCTGACTACTGCCATCAAAGTTGCTGAAACTTTGGGAGAAATTCATGGCAAAAATGTAATTCATAAAGATATAAACCCTTCTAATATAGTTTTTAATCCTGCTACAGGACAAGTGAAACTCATAGATTTCAGCATTTCAACAGCATCCAACTTGGAAAATATTCCCAGTAAAAATCCCAATTTTTTAGAAGGCACTTTAGCCTATATGTCGCCCGAACAAACCGGCAGAATGAACCGGGTTGTCGATTACCGCACCGACTTTTATTCCCTCGGCGTGACCTTTTATGAAATCCTGGCAGGACAACTCCCTTTTCCCACTACAGATCCTATGGAGTTAGTTCACTGTCACATTGCCAAACAGCCAGTACCTCTAGCTGAAATTGCACCAGAAATTCCTCAAGCTGTTTCAGATATTGTGATGAAATTGTTAGCAAAAACTCCAGAGGAGCGCTATCAAAGTGCTTGGGGACTAAAAGCAGATTTGGAATCCTGCCTGTTTCAGTGGCAAACATCTGGGGTTATTTCTGAGTTTCCTCTCGGCCGCCAAGATATTTCCGACAAATTTCAAATACCTCAAAAACTTTACGGCAGACAGCGAGAAGTTGAAACTCTTTTAGCGGCATTTGAACGGGTAGCAGCAACAAATAATCGAGGCTACCGCAGCGAAGATTCCCAAATTTCTGTCATCAAGAAAGAGAGCAAATCAAAAAAAGAAATTCCCTTGTCAGTCCTGGCGAGAGGACAGCATAAATCTCGCAGCGAGATGATGCTGATTGCTGGTTATTCCGGCATAGGCAAATCTGCAATGGTGAAGATTTTAGACAAACCTATTACTCGCAGGCGTGGATATTTTATTTGGGGAAAGTTTGACCAGTACAAGCGGACTATTCCTTACTCTGCGGTTGTCAGCGCTTTTTCGGAATTGGTGCGGCAACTGTTAACTGAAAGTGAGGCTCAATTAGCAGTTTGGCGCGAAAAACTCCGCAGTTCCTTCGGTCAAAATGGGCAAATTATTATTGATGTCCTTCCCGAAGTTGAACTAATTGTCGGAGCTCAGTCTCCTGTAGCTGAATTGGGGCCGACGGAATCTCTGAACCGCTTTAATTTAGTATTTCAAAATTTCATTCGCGTATTTTGCCAGCCAGAACATCCGCTGGTCATTTTTCTCGACGATTTGCAGTGGGCTGATTCGGCTACTCTCAAGCTGATCGAATTGATGATGACAGATGAAGCTACGCAATATCTGTTTTTAATAGGTGCTTATCGGGATAATGAAGTTAGTCCTACTCATCCTTTAATGATGACAGTGGAGACGCTGCGGAATCAGGAAGCTATCATTAATCAGATTGCTTTGTCGCCGCTGGGGGTGGAAAACATAACTCATTTGATTGCCGAAACTTTGCACAGCGATCGAGAATCTGTCAAACCTTTAGCTGAATTGGTAATCAGCAAAACCGACGGAAATCCTTTTTTTGTTAATCAATTTCTGCAAACATTGTATCAGGAAAATCTGCTAGTTTTTCACCCGCCACAGTCGGGCCGCAAGGGCGGCTGGCATTGGGATATGACTCAAATTGAGCAGTGCGCTATCACTGACAATGTAGTAGATTTGATGGTACAAAAATTGAGGAAACTGCCAAGTTCAACGCAGCAAGTTTTGCGTTTAGTGGCTTGTTTGGGGAACGAATTTGACTTGAATACTCTTTCTTTAATTCATGAAAAAGAAGCCTCGGAAACTTTTTCTCACCTGTTGCCCGCCATTAAGTCGGGATTGATTCTGCCAACTTCGGAATTAGAAAGCAAGTCATTAGATTACGTGCTGTTTCCGCTATTAATTCTGAATTATAAATTTTTGCACGATCGCGTACAGCAAGCAGCTTACGCTCTGATCGACGACTCGCAAAAAAAGGCAGTTCACCTGAAAATAGGCAGGCAAATCCTAGAAAACACCCCGGCGGAATATCGCGCTGACAGAATCTTTGAATTAGTCGATCACTTGAATGTGGCTCGATCGCTAATTAAAGACGATCGCGAATTAATTGAACTGGCAACGCTGAATTTAGACGCGGCCCGCAGAGCCAAAGATGCCACTGCTTATGTTGCTGCCTTGCAGTATTTGACCGCAGGCATGGACGGTTTGAGCGCCGATATTTGGGATGCCCACTACGACTTAGCCTTTGCCTTGCACATGGAGCGGGCAAATGTTGAGTATTTAAACGGTTATTTCGAGAACTCCGAAGAATTTATTAATATAACGTTGGAAAAAGCGCGATCGCCCTTAGAAAAGGTAGAAATTTACAACCTGCTGATCGTGCAGTACACCCTGCGGGCGAAATACGAAGAAGCCGTTAAAGCCGGAATCACAGCTTTGGACTTGCTAGGCATTGACTTGCCGCTAGATGGGCTACAAAAAGTCATATCCGAAGAATTTGCAGCAGCTACAAATATTTTAGCAGGTAGAGAAATAGCTTCCCTAATTGACGCCCCCGAAATGACTGTACCCGACAAAAAAGTTGCAGTCAAATTAATTACAAACTTGCTGACATCCGCGTACCTCAAAAATCCCGACTTGTGGAAAGTCAGCGTTTTAAAAGGAGTCAATCTTTCTCTACAATACGGTTTAGTACCCGAAGCCTCTCTTTGCTATGCTGGCTACGGTATGTTCTTAAACGCAGTTTCGGGAGATTACAAAGCTGCGTATCAATTCGGCTTGCTCTCGCTGAATCTCAGCGAAAAATCTGGCAATATCGGCTTGAAATGCAGAGCTTGTTCATCCTTGGTCAGTATTTTTTATTACTGGTTCAATCACATCAAAGATTCCCACGCAATCAGCAATGAAGGATATCAAGCAGCTTTAGAATCAGGAGATTTAGAGTATGCGGGTTATATTCTGTCCAACCGCATAGCTAACTCATTTTTTCAAGGTAAAGAAATCTCGCAAATTCTGGCAGACACTAGCAGGTATTTGCAGTTCAGCCAAAAAACCAAAAATCAGCTCGTAACCGATATATTATTAGGAGTAGAGTTAATTCTGCGTAACTTGAGCAAACTAACTCCTGAAAAGTTTGTATTTGAAAGCGAAGATATCAGCGAAGCTGAATACGTACACAACTGTCAAGCTCATCAAAATTTGTACTCGCTCTGCCTTTATCAGATTCGCAAATGCCAGGTAATGTACTGGTACGGCAACTTCAACGAAGCGCTACAACTAGCTTTTGAAGTAGAAAAACAGCTATCTTTTATTACCGGAGCGATACCCGCTACCGAATGGAATTTTTTCTTTTCTCTAACTTTAGCCGCCGTTTTCCCAAATGTTTCAGAAGAGAAGCAAAAGGAATACTTGGAAAAGTTAGAGGAAAACCAAAAACAGATGAAAATTTGGGCAGACAACTGTGCCGAAAATTTTCTGCACAAGTATCTTTTAGTACAAGCAGAAATAGCCAGAATTTCCAAGAAAGATTCTGAAGCTGTAGAACTGTACGATTTCTCTATAAATTTAGCCCAAGACAATGAATTTGTCCAAAATGAAGCGCTAGCTAATGAACTAGCAGCTAAGTTTTGGTTGAGTAAAGGCAAGTATCAATATGCCAAAATTCACTTGCGCGAAGCTCACTCGTGCTACTTGCGCTGGGGTGCAGTTCGCAAAGTAGAAGATTTAGAACAGAAGTATCCGCAGTTGCGGGAAATGACGCCACTCAACGGAAGTTTTAACAACAATCAAACTACCACAACTATTCATACTTCTACTGGCAGCGATGCGAGAGTGCTGGATTTGGCAACGGTAATGAAAGCATCTCTAGCGATTTCTAGCGAAATTGTCCTCGATAAGTTGCTGGCTTCTTTGATGAGAATCTCCTTAGAAAATGCGGGCGCTCAATTAGGTTTTCTGATTTTAGTTAGAGATGGTCAACTGTTGATTTCAGCTAAAGCGTCAGTATTTGCTGAAGATGTAGCTGTGCTGCAATTTACGCCTGTTGGAGACTATCATGATTTACCTGTGACGGTGATTAATTACGTGGAAAGGACTCGCTCGGATTTGGTGTTGAGCAATGCGGCGGCTGAGGGACTATTCACAGCCGATCCTTACATCGCTAAACACCAACTGCAATCTATTTTGTGTACTCCCATCATCAATCAAGGCAAACTAATCGGCATTCTTTATTTAGAAAACAATTTGACTGTCGGAGCATTTACTCCCCACAGATTGGAAGTATTAAGGTTGCTTTCTTCCCAAGTTGCTATTTCTTTAGAAAATGCTCTGCTTTACAATTCTGTGGAACAGAAAGTGCAAGAACGGACGCAGGAGTTAAATGAAAAGAACGAGCGTTTAGAACAAACTTTGCGCGAACTGAAACTCACTCAAGCTCAATTAATCCAAACGGAAAAGATGTCGAGTTTGGGGCAAATGGTCGCTGGTGTCGCTCACGAAATTAATAATCCTGTAAGTTTCATCTACGGCAATCTTAATCCGGCTAGCGAATACGTTAAAGACTTGCTAAAATTGATTGAACTCTACCAGCAGCACTATCCAGAACCTGCTGAGGAAATTCTCGAAGAAATAGAAACAATTGAGCTGGAATTCTTGAGCGAGGATTTGCAAAAGCTGCTGGATTCCATGAAAGTAGGAGCGGAAAGAATCCGGGATATTGTGCTAAGCTTGCGAAATTTCTCGCGCCTCGACGAAGCGCAAATGAAGTCGGTAGATATCCATCAAGGCATCGACAGTACGGTGATGTTGCTGCAACCGCGCTTGAGAAAAGAGGGCGGGCGTTTGGGAATTGAGGTGATTAAAAATTACAGCACGCTACCCCTAATTACTTGTTATGCGTCTCAGTTGAATCAGGTATTTATGAATATTTTGACAAATGCGATCGATGCTCTCCTCGTAGCAAGAGATTGCCCGGAAAACTCTAATCAACAGCCTACGATTACAATTTCTACAGAGGTGACAGACAGGAATTCTGCCATAATTAGAATTGCCGACAGCGGGCCAGGGATGAGCACGGAGGTGCTGCACAAGATATTCGACCCATTTTTTACAACTAAGCCAGTGGGTTCGGGAACTGGTTTGGGATTGTCTATTTCTCACTCGATTGTTGTGAGTTCTCATGGCGGAAAATTGACTTGCGTTTCTGCACCCGGAGAGGGAAGCGAGTTTATTATTGAAATTCCGATCGCCCCCAAGCAAGTTTTGTAAGCGGCACCCCTATTAACCCACAGCATTGCTGAAAGAGTAATGATGTTTCAGGAAAAATGGAAAAATAAACGTCTCTACCTCTCTTTATCTGCGTAAAGCCGCGTCCATCCATTGTCATCTGCGGTTAATACATTCTCTTTTTTTTACCGCAGATGAGGGCAGATAAACACAGATTAACGCAGATGAATTAGATATATTCGGGTGGCGCAGTCCGTGATTGTTGCTCCTGCTGCGAAGCTGAATGGGCATCGCGGTTGCAGGAATTCATACAATAATTTAGTGAGAAAGTTTCCAGCATTCTCGCGCAATTTCCCAATCCTCTTGTGTGTGAATTACCAAAATTTTTACGGCTGAATCCACTGCCGCAATATCTCGATCGATCGGTGACTGTTGATTTTTCTCACTATCCAATTTTAACCCGATAAATCCAAAAGCTTCGCAAGTGGCCGATCGCACAACAGCAGAATTTTCCCCAACTCCCGCCGTAAAAATCAAAGCATCCAACCCTCCCAAACTCGCCAGCATGGCACCAATTCCGGCACGCAAACGGTGGATATAAATATCCAAAGCAAGTTGAGCTCTCTGATTACCTTGGGCGATCGCATCTCCAATCTGCCGCATATCGCCAGATACCCCTGAAATCCCTTTTAAACCAGAATTTCGATTGAGAATACCATCAAGTTTCTCAGCAGTAAACTCGGATTGTTTTAACAGATGAATGAGAATGCCTGGATCGATCGAACCCGATCGACTTCCCATCATCAATCCTTCCAAAGGCGTAAATCCCATCGTCGTGTCAACACTCCAGCCACCGCGAATCGCCGCCAGAGAACATCCGTTGCCCAAATGACAGCTAATCAACCGCAAATCTGCCAAATCTTGACCCAGAATGTCGGCGGCCCGACGCGCGCAATATTGATGGCTAATGCCGTGAAAACCGTAGCGCCGAATCCCGTTTTCCAGCCATTCATAGGGGCCGGGATACACAAAGGCTGCGGGCGGCAATTGTGCGTGAAAAGCTGTATCAAATACTGCTACTTGCGGCACTTTTCCGAGGACTTTTTCAATCGCTTCGATACCTTCGAGGTTCACCGGATTGTGAACGGGGGCGAACACAGATAAACGGGCGATCGCCTGTTTAACATCCGGCGAAATCAACGTACTTTTCTGATAGTCTTGCCCGCCGTGTACGACGCGGTGGCCGACAATATCAATCTCTTTTAAATCATTAATGGTTTGAGTTTTTCCTCTCCAAAGAGTCTCCAGCATTCGAGAAATAGCATCTTGGCGAGACTCGGATGCAAATTCCTCCTCAAGCCGATCGCCTTTTGCTGTTTTGACTTTCAACTCTGCTATACCCTGCTGGTGAGTCCAATCAATTTGAGCCTCCCAGAGGGGTTGCAAAGGTCGATCGGGCAGGACATCTTTTAACTCGTAAAGACAGCTCTTTTGACTGCTCGAACCCGCATTTAACACCAGTATTTTCATGCTTTATTATTTCCTGTTGATTCGTTCTTTCGATCGCTAGGCGATTGAAATCGCGTTTTGTCAAACTTTCGTCCCAGCAGAGGGGGACTAAAAAATCTTGAGACTCAGGGAACATTATTAAGAAAAATGTCGAAAAATTAACTGTTAATGCAATCTGTAGCTAACAGTTGCATTTTTTTGATATATCTTCTAGGCAGATTTTCATTTACTAAAGTTTAAGGAGCAGATCGATGTTTACACCAATTTTACTTGCCACTGTCGCCAGAACCATAGAGTGGAGCCCCACGACCGGTTTGATTATGATTCTTTGCAATATTTTAGCTATTGCGATCGGCAGATCGACCATTCAAAAGCCTCACACAGGCCCAGCCGCGCCCTCATCGGGTTTGGTCGGCGGCTTGAGTTTGGGTGCACTTGTGGGAAGTCTCTGCTTCGGTCATATTTTGGGAACGGGTACGATTTTAGGATTGTCTTACATAGGCGCGATTTAGTTTCAGACTTTAGGGTGCGCAGTGTGCGCACCTTACCCGCAATTTCAAGTACCTGGTAAATTGCGGAGAGTTTCATCCATGTACGATCGATCGCCCAAAACCTCCAACATTGGCCCGCGCACATCAAACTTGACAACACTCACAGAAGCTGCTAAAGCGGCAATGCGATTGCGGTAACTTCCCAAATCGATCCCCAACAAACTGCACAGAATAATCCGAATAGTCGCCTTGTGCGAGACAACCAAAACATTACCGCTCTTGTACTTTTCCTGAATTTCTGCGATAACTAAGGACGCTCGGCTAGCAATTTGTACAGAAGTTTCCCCCTCAGTCGGTGGATTCCAAGCCGGTTCCGTCAACCAATTAATGTAATCTTCAGCATATTTTTCGCGAACCGATTCAACTGTTTCACCCTCCCACTTGCCGTACTTAATTTCCCTCAATCCATCGCGCAGTTGCATTTCAATTCCCACAGCATCGCACAAAGGTTTAGCCGTAGCGATTGTCCGTTTCATGGGACTGACATAAACAGCATTCCAAGGCAATTTTGCGTAAGTTGCAGCAAATTGTTCGGCCATCATAGAACCTTCCGGTGTTAATTCTGCGTCGAGGTCGCCGCAGTAGCCGCCAGTCTTGCTGTAAGTTGTTTCACCGTGTCGTACAAAGTAGATTTTTAAGCTCATGAGTTAATTTTGTGTGAATTTTACTATGTTAGCAAAAGAGTGTAAAAAACTCCTTCAAATCATTGAGTGCAGGATTATTCCAATCCCAAATATCTTTTTTGCGTTCCATAACATAATCAAACCCAGACATAGTGCATTTCCTTCCAGCTTGTTGCTGTTCCTTATCTGAGTAAGTATCATACCTGAGATAGATGCTCACCCAGAATTTATCAAAACCTTTTCGGTCGATTTGCTTTCCCTGGTTTTCTATGCAATAATTTTTCCAACTACCCAAACAATCAGCATGAGGTGATTCTCTCGCCTTGATTGCCTTTAAAAGCGTTTCCAGTTCGCCTTTCCCTCCAACATTTGTAAAGTAACAAGCCAATTTTGCCTTTGTTCCATTCTCTCCACAAATATCTATAAATTGTTTAGTGTTTGACAAAGTTTCAGATTCAAATACCTGTTGTATACATTTATTTACTCATTGTAACCGTTCAGGCTCTGAATAGTTATCAATATCAATAATAATCCCGATCTTTTCTATATCTCTTTTTTGAATCTCGGCTTCTAAAGCTTTAAAAGTAGTGATTAACTTTGTTTCGCTAAAAGTTTATTTTAATGAAATATATTTTTCATGTCGGCACTTTTTCCTGGGGCTAAGCTAGCTTGATTTTGGGTTGATTTGCCTTGCAGTTTGCTTTTTTATTATGGCATTTCCACTTTATCAAAAAAATAGCAATTCCCCAGTGAACCAGCCTGCACGTAAGCTCAGAAAGATAATTAACATGAAGGTAGCAAAGGCGCTCAAACTGAATGGTTCATTAATGTTTATTACTCCCGGTTTCTCCTCGATACAGTATGGGCGCTAGCTGCTACTACTCCGGCTACACCTATTCCTGCACCTACTACGGCTATGGTAGTTTGCAGGTTGCGATCGTTCTCTGTTTGTTCGATTTCTACTATTCCTCGGATGGAGGCTATCGCGCGATAGAATAAGTTTTGACCAGGTTCTAAATATCTTAAATCTGCTTTAATTTAACGCTGGTATTTATTCGATCGGCTTGACATCTGTTAGAAAAAAAGTCGTTCGTCTTTTAGAAGTTTTGCTAGCTCATTAATAGTTATAAACTGTAAGATATTTGAATGGTATCCAAAAGTTATATCATGTCCGGTTGTATCAGTTGCGTGTAGGGGAGGGTTTAGCCGACAATTGTTTCATCAAACAACTTTTCGTCAAAACCCGCCCTTACCAAGCGTGACCGATGCTAACGGACATGATATTATTGGCGGCTCGCACAAAAAGCAGCGCAATAAAAAGGCGAAACAAAGGGTACATGTCAATCTCTACAGCACATGCAACGTCTCTACAGCTACACGAACCTTCGGTGTACCTCATACGGCTGCAATGCTCTACCCAACCTACGAATGATTAGATCGATCGCCCTAAGTAAGGAAGAGCCGGGTAATTTACGTAAATTTACTGTAAAATCGCTCAGTTTCCAAGTAAATTGATACGGGGAGAAAACGTATCACAAGCGTAACAAAATGAACGCAGCTACACGAACCTCCGGTGTAACTCATACGGCTTCAATGCTCTACCCAACCTACGAATGATTAGATCGATTTATCACCCTAAGTACGGGAGATCCGGGTAGTATACGTAAATCTACTCTATGATATCACTCAGTTTCCGAGTAAATTGGTGGTGGGAGAAAACCTATCCTAAGCGTAACAAAATGAACGTAGCTCTTATAAAGTCTCCTTTAATAAAAATTACAAATCTTGTGAATGAAGACACAACAAGCCAGTACAACCTAGGAATGGAAAAACTGCTCGTCGTTGTGCAAGAACTCTCGTTAGCCCACAGCCTCGAAGATGTCATGGCGATCGTGCGAGTTGCCGCACGCCAACTTACAGGTGCTGATGGTGCTACCTTTGTCTTGCGCGACAAAGATCAGTGTTTCTATGCCGACGAAGATGCCATTGCACCTCTGTGGAAAGGGCGGCGGTTTCCAATAAGTATATGCATCAGCGGTTGGACAATGTTAAACCGTCAATCAACCGTCATCCCAGACATCTATGAGGACGCTCGTATTCCCCACGCCGCTTATCAGCCCACATTTGTCAAAAGTCTGGCAATGGTTCCAATTCGGACAATAAACCCAATTGGCGCGATCGGCAACTATTGGGCACAGCCGCATCAACCCACTGACCAAGAGGTGAACCTACTCCAAGCACTGGCAGATACAACAGCCGTCGCGCTCGAGAACGTGCAGGTGTATGCCGAACTGGAACAACGAGTGCGCGATCGCACCGCTGAGTTAGAAGCTCTCAACGTCAGACTGATGCAGGAAATTAGGGATCGGCAACAAGCAGAGGAACAGGTGCGGCAATTGTCGTTGACAGACGAGTTGACACGGTTGCACAATCGACGCGGTTTCTTTGTGCTGGCACAGCAGCAGTTAAAAATAGCCCACCGCCAGCAAGGTTCATGCTGTCTCCTGTTTGTCGATCTAGACGGTTTGAAACAACTTAACGATAATATGGGTCACGAGGTAGGCGATCGGGCAATTGCAGATGCGGCTGAGATTTTGAAACGAACCTGCCGCAGTTCAGACATCGTTGCTCGTTTGGGTGGAGATGAATTTGTCATTTTTGCGCTCAACTACTTAGAGAGTGCCGAAGAGCTTGTAGTTCGCTTGCAAGCCAACATCGCTCGTTTCAACCAGGAGAGCAACCGCTGCTATCAACTGTCTATGAGTATTGGCATCCAGTGCTGTATTCCAGACGGTGAAACCTCGCTGGACCAATTAATAGCCCTAGCCGATGAATTAATGTACGCTCAAAAGCGCACAAAGAAGCGCGCAAATCGTTAAGCGGATGTGTGAACTACCTACGCGCAAGCTTGCTGTGAGTGCAGGCTTCTAGTATTCCTGAGAATTACTATAACTTCCTTCGAGGTACTATTAGTAGTAGAGTCAGCTACTACAGGATTCCCTTTAAGGAATGATTGCTACTTCGTCAGCATCATCAGCAATAGAAATTCTATCAATATTTATTGAACCGCGGGAACTAGCTATTAAAGATGACTGGAAACGTTCTTTTTCATTACCTACTTAATTCTACCTATTCAGACTAAACGCCCCAACCATAAAACAGATAGAAATTAGTAATAAACCACCTATTCTAATTCTTGGTGTATGGATAGTGCTGGTGTCAAAGTTGATTGAGAAAGCAATGTAAACTAATATCAAGTCCGATCGCTCTGTTACGATCTATAGTCATTTCAAATAAGTATGAGACACTCTTTATGCACAATAAGCACGAATAACTTCATCAAGAGATGTGCCAGG
>NZ_JAUBUR010000111.1:0-1150 GCF_036705485.1 Microcoleus sp. AT9b-C3
TATAGCAATCCTAAATCATTATCAAGACTATGATACAATTATATGCAATACTCGATCGTGAATAAAAAAATGAATAACTTACAACTGCCACAAAAAGATAGGGAAAAAGAAATAGCCCAATTAGACTCTTTCATTAAAAGCGATATCGATGCCAGAGAACTAAAACGAGCAATAGCTGTAAGGATGGCACTTTCAGGTAATATCTACCATGAAATCAGCAATATTTTAGGTGTAAGTAATTTTTTTATTGGTTATTGGAAAAAACAATTTAAAACCCAAGGCATCGCAGGAATCAAACTAGGACATAAAGGGTCAAAAGGATATTTAACAGCTCGCCAAAATACTGAAGTAATCGAGTGGTTAAAAAATAAAGAATATTGGAATTTAGATGAGCTGGTTACTTATTTAGACCAAGAATTTGGTGTGAGATATAAATCAAAACAGAGTTACTATGAACTTTTCGACCGGGCGAAAATTAGTTGGAAAAAAACTCAAAAGACCAATCCTAAATTTGATAAAGAACTGGTAAAAAAAAAGAAGGAAGAAATTAACGATATTTTAGTGAAAAACAAGGCTGGCATAGAAGCTGGGGAAATAATAGTATTGTTTTTAGATGAATGTCATCTACTTCATGGTGATCTGACTGGTTATGTTTGGGGTCAATCAAAAATTAGAATTGAAGTCCCAATTACCAATGAAAAAGATAGACAAACTTATTTTGGCGCACTCAATTATCAAAGCAAAGAATTCCATATTCAGAGCCATCCATCTGGGGACGGAAAATCAACAGTTAAATTCATAAAATACTTACAAAGTAAATATAAAAATCGCCAGATTATCTTGATTTGGGATGGAGCTAGTTATCATAAATATGGAGAATTTAGAGATTTTTTATTAGAACTAAATGGTGACAAAGAACCTGATAATTGGTCAATTACTTGTATTTTATTTGCTCCCAATGCTCCCCAACAGAATCCCGTTGAAGATATTTGGTTACAAGCTAAAAACTTTTTAAGAAAGTATTGGTATTTATGTAGGTCTTTTAAAATTGTCAAATTTTTGTTTGAGTTTTTTACTAACGAACATACATTTGATTTCCCCAAAATACGTCAATATAGTTACACACAGAAAATCATTTAGGATTGCTATA
>NZ_JAUBUR010000063.1:0-19620 GCF_036705485.1 Microcoleus sp. AT9b-C3
TGGCACATCTCTTGATGAAGTTATTCGTGCTTATTGTGCATAAAGAGTGTCTCATACTTATTTGAAATGACTATAAACTCAAGACTGACGCACCCTACAAGCTAGTTAAAGTGTGACAATTGCGTCCCGGACTGAACCCAAATCTAGAGACCAAGTGGTGGGAATGTTGCGCTACAATATGGTATGAGGTAGAAATTTTAGCTATGAGGGGACTTTGACACATGACTGTTGACGAAGCCATAGCGATCGCAGAAACAGCCCTCAACTACGATCGCCTCAACAAAATTCAAGATATAGTGTTTCGTCAATCCTGGGAAGGGCGGTCTTATAAAGAAATTGCAGCCAGCACTGAATATGAATATGATTATATCAAAGATGCTGGTGCTAAACTATGGAAACTACTTTCAACAGCACTAGAAGAAAAAGTCAAAAAAGATAATCTCAAATCAGTCTTAAAGCGATACACGCGACGACACAAAGTGAATTTACAGCGAAATTTGACGATCGAAGTCAACCTCAGCGGAGCAAATCTCAGCGGAGCCAACCTCAGCGGCGCTAGATTATTCGCAAACTTAAATGAAGCTGATTATGGTCAAGCAGATTTAGATAAAATAATAACCGCTGAAAGTGAAACTGAATTATCTGACTCGGAAAACGAAATTAACTGGAACGGTTTTTGCTTTCACTGCGACGCACAAGTGAAAATTGCCGAAATACTCGATCGCACTTCCACTCTCTTCATCCCCAACTCCCAACTCCGACTCGCAACACCCGCAGGGAGACAAAACCAAGAAGCTGACTTTCTGATCTTCCACCAAAACAAGTTAGGGATGCTGAAAATTGACCGTGAATCATCCCATCCAAACGCAACAGAAGATGAAATGTGCGGGCTTTTGAGAGATTCTGGCATCTGTCTTGTCAAACATTACGAGGCTACCCGATGCAGCGAACAACCGGATCTAGTTGTGCAGGAGTTTTTGGAAATTTTGAGTCACGTACAAGCCTAATAAGGTGTGTTTTATTTAAATTGTGATACAAACATTATTTGGGTTTTTAATATTTTCTCCCTTTAACAATTAACGAGCCTTCATTTCAGAGTCGATGTAATAAATAGTATAGCTCTTCAATTCATTTAAGCTTCGGCGTAAAATTTTACACTAATTCACGGAAATAATTGGGAATCATATCTTATTTATTAAAGGCACAATAGCTTATTTCAATTTCCTTTAAAATTGTAGCAACGAATCATCTGTTGTGAATTCCTTTTTCTCTTTCTTCTGCGTATTCTGCGGTTACTTTCAAAATTATAAATTTAACCGCAGGTATACACAGATGAAAGCAGGTTGAGATTGTCTGTCAGTGCATAAAACAAAGCGAAGCAATCTTCAGCCGGTGCGATTGCTTCCTACTAATTACCCATTATCCATGATCAATTCTCCGTTCCCCTCAATCACTTCCCCGATCGCCCAAGCACCAATTCCCTGAGATTCAAACCATTTAACAGCCTGTTCTACTTCCCTGGAATCGAGCAACAGCACAAAGCCAATCCCCATATTAAAAGTATTGAACATATCTGCTGTAGCAACTTGGCCCGCTTCAGCAATCCACTGGAAAATTGGCAAATTTGGCCAGCTATTGCTGTCAATTTTCACAGATTGATTAACACCCAAACAGCGGGGCAAATTTTCCGGCAAACCGCCGCCCGTAATGTGAGCCATGCCGTGAATTTCTAGACCGCTCTTAATTGCTTCGAGGACTGGTTTAACATAAATTGTAGTCGGAGTTAGCAGCACTTCTCCTAAACTTTTGCCGCCTAACTTTTCGGGTTGGGAATGCCAGTCAAAACCCCGATCGCCCGCAATTTTTCTCACCAAACTAAAACCGTTGCTGTGTACGCCCGAACTCGCCAGCCCCACAGCCACATCTCCTACCCGCACCCGCGAACCGTCCAACAATTTGCTCTTTTCGACAATACCCACACAAAACCCAGCCAAATCGTACTCACCCGCTTGGTAAAAACCGGGCATTTCTGCCGTTTCCCCTCCGAGCAAAGCACAGCCCGCTTGCTTGCAACCGTCAGCAATGCCGGCCACCACCGCAGCTAATTGTTCGGGATTTAACTTTCCCGTGGCTAAATAATCGAGAAAAAAGAGGGGTTCTGCCCCGGATGTCAGCACGTCGTTGACGCACATCGCCACCAAGTCGATACCTACCGTGTCGTGCCGATCGAGATTGTGGGCCAATTTCAACTTAGTCCCAACGCCGTCAGTACCCGAAACCATAATCGGCTCTTTTAAACCCTCCGGGACGCTGAAAAACCCGCTAAACCCGCCGAATCCGCCCAAAACTCCCGATCGGTGCGTGCTCTTAACCATACTCCCGATGCGCGAGACAAAAGCTCTGCCCGCCTCAACATCCACACCTGCTTCTCGATAATCCATAAGTCCGCCAAATCGATTTCTTCTAATTTTTAGTTTATTCCCATAACAGTTGACAAACAGCTTTTTTAAGACTAGCCATTCGGCAGCCCACAAAAGACACTAAAGTTTTGTAAATTTTTGTAAATTTTTCCGTAAAGACTGAACGGCTGTAAGCACTGGAACTAAAGGGTTTTATGATAGAGGGTTTTGAGAAAATTTGATGAAGATTTGGCAAAAATCGGGATCGCAGCGATCCCCAACCACAAAAGTTTGTGGTAGTCTGTTGCAGTTCGTGAACAAAACACAAATTGCGGATCGAGTATGAGTTGTCAAGTGTCAGGGAAGTTTTCGCCAATTTTTTTTTGCGCGGAAGCATTAAAGCAAAAACGCACCCCGATACTTTGCTTTGACTCACGGGGGAATGGCGAAGGGCAAGAGAGAAATCCTTGACGCCCGCCGCCAAATGGCCAATCCTCCAATCTCGGTTGGCAATGGCTATTCACAAAAATGGACGTATGAAGGAAAAATTTGTTGGTGGTCTACTCGCTGTCCTGTTAGTTCCTGTTGTAGGAACGGCATCCTCTTGTCACGCACAAGCAACAGGTGCCGACAACCAAAACTCTCCGGTTTCCGAGCAAGTCATTGCCACCCAACCGTCCCGGCAGTTAAACGCAAGTCGGGTCGAAGCGCAAAAAGTCGGACAGTATCAGTATCAAGCCAGAGCTGAAATTGCCCGAGACTCGATCGCCAAAATTCAGCCCCACGACTTAGGCGGGCGACAAGCAGCGACAGTCTACGTGCGAAACATTCCAGTCATCACCTTTCTGAACGCCAATCCGGAAACAAACACGAAAATTAGAGAAACTGGCAACAGCCAAGCCGATGCTAGCAGTCCGTCAAAAGTAGCGGGCGCCAGAGAAAATCCCAAAGTCGGAAACATAGCCAGCAACGACAGCAACCAAGAACCCGATTCAGTTTGGCGGGCATCAAGCTTAGCAGCAAGACTCAATCAGCTAGCTCGCAACAACATCGATCCCAACAGCATTACCGTTAAGTGGGAAAAAGGCGATCGCTACATTATCCAGGCAAACGGCGAGGACTTGGTAAACATCAACGCCGAAACAATCCTCCCCGACACCACCAGCAACTTTAGCCGAGACGCCCTGCAAGCAACCAATCGCCTCCGCCGGCTTCTGGGCAACGCCCCACCCCTGGAAGAAGTCGCAGGCAAACCCCAACCAGAACCCGCTGTGCTGTCTCTGGGCCCAGTTCAAGTGCGCCTCAGCGGCTGGGCTTCCTGGTACGGCCCGGGATTTGACGGCAACCTCAGCGCCAGCGGCGAGCGTTTCAACCAAAATGATTTGACCGCAGCTCACCCAAATTTGCCTTTTGGAACTAGAGTCATGGTGAGAAATCTCGACAACGGCCGCACGGTAGTCGTCCGCATTAACGACCGCGGCCCCTATGTGGGCGATCGGCTCATTGACTTGTCCGCAGGCGCAGCCAACGTACTAGGAATGATCAGCAGTGGCGTTGCCAGAGTGGAAATCGAAGTGATCGAACCGCCGCAGCAAACAACTGGTGGACGCTGAAGGCTACTCTCAGGCAGAATACAAAAGTTATCCGAAGTGTAGAAGGCAGAAAGTAGAATAAAACTGACATCTTGCACCATTCTTTGTGGAAAAAGCCCGAAAGCCTGTTCTTGAGGATGGTGCAAGATGTCAAGTCGAACAAATTCTGACAAATAAACTCTGCATTCTGCCGAATGCCTTCAGGAGATTCTACCGGTGCGCCTGTTTACTACCATTGCAGCACTTCGCTGCTACTTAAATTTACAAAAGTCTGCTGCACCTCATGTGACAGTCGGTTTGGTGCCGACGATGGGAGCGTTGCACGCAGGGCATCTGAGCTTGATCCAGCGGGCAAGGCAAGAAAATGCGATCACCCTGGTCAGCATTTTTGTCAACCCGCTGCAATTTGGGCCGACAGAAGATTTTCAAGATTATCCTCGGAATTTTGAGCAAGACCGGCTGTTGTGCGAACAAGCTGGGGTTGATGCCATATTTGCTCCCTCAGCAACGGAAATGTTCGGCCATCCAGTTGGCGCAGAAACAGAGCAAACCGCCCAAAAACAGATAGAGATTAAACTTTCATCCTTAACTCAAGTAGTGCCGCCATCGGCGATGACATCGGTTTTGTGTGGCCAAGCAAGGCCCGGTCATTTTCAGGGCGTCGCGGCAATTGTTACTAAACTTTTGAGTTTGGTGCAGCCGACAAAAGCTTATTTCGGTCAAAAAGACGCACAGCAGCTAGCACTTATTCGGAAGCTGGTCTTTGATTTTAACTTGCCTGTAGAGATTGTCGCTTGTCCGATCGTCCGCGAAGAGTCGGGACTGGCAATGAGTTCTCGCAATCAGTATTTAACAGCAGAGCAAAAACAGCAAGCCTCCGTACTCTACCGCGCGCTGCAACAAGCCTCGAAAACTTTTGCTTCAGGCGACCGCACCGCAGCAGCCGCACTCGCTGCCGCCCACGCAGCAGTCGCAGAAGAACCCGCAGTCAAGCTCGAATACGCCGAACTCGTCGATCCCGACACTTTGGCGCCCTTGCAAGTTGTGGAAACCGCGGGACTTCTAGCCGTAGCCGCCAGAGTTGGCTCTACTCGCTTGATTGACAATATAATTCTCAGGAATCGCCGGCCCATTGTGGCGATCGACGGCCCGGCGGGAGCTGGCAAATCTACCGTAACTCGCCTTGCAGCAACAGCTTTGAACTTGTTTTATCTGGATACCGGCGCGATGTATCGGGCGCTGACTTGGCTGGCATTGAAAACAGACACGCCGATTTCCGACGAATGCGCGATCGCCGAATTAATCAGTTCCAGTTATTTGGAATACAACCTCGATCCCGCGTCCCCGATGTTGAAGATTAACGGCGAAGACGTAACCGAGGCAATTCGCAGTTTGGAAGTGACATCCCGCGTCTCGGAAATGGCGGCAATTCCGGTCGTGCGGCAGTTTCTGGTGAAGGAACAGCGGCGCTGCGGCACAAAAGGCGGAATTATAGCAGAAGGCCGCGATATCGGCACTAACGTGTTTCCCGATGCGGAACTGAAGATTTTTTTGACGGCTTCGGTACAAGAGCGATCGCGCAGGCGGCTTTTAGAACTTAAAGATACCGATCGGGCTAATATTAGCTTGGCGCAATTGGAACAAGACATCGCCCTGCGGGACGAAAAGGACAGCACCCGCGCGGTTGCACCTTTGCGTAAAGCAGCGGATGCTGTGGAAATTCAAACAGACAATCTGACTGTTGCTGAAGTTATCGATCTGATTGTCGGCTTGTACAAGGAGAGAATCGACCCTAAAAGTTAATTTTACGACCCTGGGGGCGCGCGATCGCCCTCATATCAAATGCGGTTAAACTGCAACCTCTCACGTTAAACCAACTTGCAGTGTCAGGTAGGGACGCGGGCCGATGCGGGCCCAGTCCCTAAGAATATCGTGCCATTAATCCGATTTGAGCGCCGTCCCCCTGGCTGGGGAAAAAGTTCAACCATCCGGCGTTTTCATGGGTTAGGGGATTTCGGGCGCACAAATCTTAAATTTTTTTATCCGGACGGACTTCCCCACGATCGGTTATTTCCAGTAGCATTTTTACGGACAGTCCAATTTAAGATTATCCTCTTAAGTGGATTAACTTGATATCAACATAAAATCTCAAATTAACTGTGCAAGGTGTGAAGGAGAGAATGACGTGACAAAATTGAAACTGCTATGGAGGCGGCGAAAAACTTTAATCGTTGCTTTTATGGCCGCCACAGGAAGTTTTTTGCTGGGTGTGACATGGCCGATTAACTTGCGGGCAAATCCGCCATTGCAACCGATTCAGGCGCAAGTCTTGGCCGTATCCCAGTCGCAAGAACAACAGCCGGTGTCCACTATTAATAAGTTCTCCGAGGCGATCGCCAATCGAGTTGAATTTTCCCAAAATGCTCTAGCCCAATTGCAGGCAATGCGATTTCAATCAGCCGTACCGGATCAGTTTCAAGGTACAACCATTCGTCACGCGAAACTCGACTCCCAGCACAAGGCGATCGCCCTGACATTTGACGACGGCCCCTGGCCGAAAACAACTACACAAATCCTAGATATTCTCAAGGAAAACAATATTAAAGCTACCTTCTTCTGGGTAGGAAGATACCTGAAAAATTCTCCCGAAATTGGTAAACAGGTTGCAGCAGCCGGTCACGCGATCGGCAACCACACTTGGAACCATGAATACCTTCAGTATAACGAAGACGGTGCCGCTCGCGAGATCGATCGCACTTCATCCTTAATTGAGGAGTTAACCGGCATCCAAACATCCATGTTCCGCCCGCCAGGAGGCATTTTAAACAATGGATTGACAGCTTATGCTCAAAAGAAAAATTATGCCGTTGTGATGTGGTCTGCTGATTCTTTTGATTGGCGCACCCTTACGGAATCTTTGATAGACAATGTGATGAGGCAGGCAAATTCCGGCGGCATTGTGCTGATGCACGACGGCGGTGGCAATCGAGCAAGAACTGTAAAAGCTTTGCCTGATATTATTGCTAAACTGAGAAAGGAAGGGTACAGTTTCGTAACAGTTCCCGAGTTATTGCAAATGCAAGAACAAGACTTACAACAGCAGGAAACAGCACAAAAATAAAAATTTGGGAAAGTGGGATTTTACACCATTTTTCCATTTTTTTGTAAGTCGTTAGATTGGTTTTTCATAACTATATAGCGCAGGTGAAGGTTGATCCCAGTTATAAACTTAATACAGAGACGGCTGTGGTTATCACTACCTCCCGCCATCGCGTACAGCAAACCGCGCCTATATTAATGCCGGACGGTATTATCGCATTCGAGGGCAAGGTAATCTTCGGGGCTAAACCCAGACCGGATGCCAATCATAGCGTTAGAGGCAAAATTGATACCTTAATTGTAGCCATATTACCAATTTAGGTTTGAATCTAAGGGCAAATCCTGCAACTGAGAATTCACCCAATTAGCCGCCGCCAAACCCGATCGCAAAGCACCCTCTATTTGACCTTTCTCGCACAAATCCCCCGCACAAACCAGCGGCAAATTCCCCCCAGTAGGCAAACAAGAAACAGCCAAAGGATTTCGACAAAAAGCATAGCGCCAGCGGTGAACCTGCAACCATTCCGGCTCTTTGAGCCAAGGGATTAAATCTTCAGAAGCTCTCGAAAGCAATTCCTGACCGACAGTTTCCAAATCAGCAGCTTCTAAATAGCGTTCTGCAAAATTTGCGCTGCTGTGAACCACAAACACCGGCTGCTGTGGATCGAGCCGTTTGCTGCTGTCCAAACCAACCCAAGCTAAATCAGAATTATCGGGAAAAGAAACAGATTTCCACTGCGGATTTAGATTGCTTAAATCTTGCTGTTTTGCCACAGGATAGCCAGCCATAACGGTAATGCAAGGGTCGTACTCCACCGAACGTAATTTGTCAAGAAAATCAGGTTGAAAACCAATTTCCGAATTCAAAAACATTAAAGCTTGAGGAGCCGGAATTGCTACTACAACAGCCTTAGCAATCAATTCTTGAGGCGTCTGTAAATTGTCGTCGGTAACTTCCAGAGAAAGCTGCCACATTTGGTTATCTGTAGTAGAAATAGCTTGTACGCGGTGGCCAAACCAAATCTCTAAATCCTCAGCCAGATACTTACCGATAGCATTCATACCCGCAGGTGCGACATAACAAGAGCTAGGAATAGCAGAAAGTTTCCCCTGTCTGAATTCGCAAACAGTATCAGTCCAGAGTTTGAGGATATCCCGATCGACCAAAGCCTCAATTAACCCCTGCACCGCATCCCCCTGCGGTTCCAGATACCGCGCCCCGTGATCGGCCCTAGTACCCTGTACGCGGCGGGTAGCAACACGTCCCCCCGCGCCGCGAGATTTCTCAACAACCGCCACAGAATAACCAGCTTGACGCAACCGTTGAGCGCAACTGAGCCCCGCCATACCCGCACCAATCACCGCAACATCGAACATAATCAATCAGTGAGCCTTGTGAATCTAAACATCAGCTTAAAGGCTGCAGGCTGCATTTGTACCTTACCGATGACTCAAAAGAGCCGTAGCTTGCCGGGCCCGACACCATCGCCCTGCACCAAGTAGTAGAATAAAGGACAGCACAAATCCATGATTAAGACCCGATAAGAAATGCCACTGTGCGTAAATCCTAAATCCCAATGGTTGTCTACCAGCAGCAATCTAAAATCTAAAATCTAAAATCTAAAATCGAATAGGGGAGGGCAAAATTTTGGACGAACTCAGAGCAGCACTCGAATTGACAACAGAAGAAGAATTGCAGCAACTAACAGAACTTCTGTTCAGCCGCAAGTTTAACCCTTTAGATTACGTGCAAACCCCCGCACCGATAGATGTACAAAGTCGCGATCGCCAAGCATGGCTCGACGCCGTAGAACAGCGGTTTCGCTATCTTGCAGCCGACGGGTTGACGGTACTCAGAGGGCGAACCCAACAAGTAACTTACAGACAAGCACTAATTCAAGTTTGTCGCTATCTCAAAATCCCTTATCCCAGACAGTTGTCAACCACCGACTTAGAGGCAGAAGTATTTCTGCACTTAATGGGCCGCGCGTGGAAGCGTTTACCCGCAGATGAACAGCAAGCGCTGACACTGCGCGTACAGCGAGCGATCGTTGATTCTAAACTCTCAGAACCCCTGCCAATTTCTGCTGAAAAAGACCCGCTAGGTTTGCTGTTCAAAGGCGGCAGCGCTTTAGCTGTTAGTTCCATCTTAAAACCAATGCTGCTCAAACTAATGGCCAATCAATTTGCGCTGCATTTTGCCACCTATCAAATGGCAAAACAAGGAGTGCTTGCAGGCACTGCAACTGCAGCAACCCAGTTTCAAAATTATGTCGCAATTCAGACGGCGCGGCGCGGTATGGCGGTGAGTGCAGCTCGTTACGGTGCGACGCGGAGCGTATTTTCGTTGGTCGGCCCGGTGATGTGGACTTGGTTTTTAGCGGATTTGGGTTGGCGATCGATTTCCACGAACTACGGCCGCATTATCCCGACCATTTTTGCCTTAGCTCAAATACGCCTGACGCGATCGGAATGCGTTTGGGAACTAGCTTAACGATGGTAAACTGTAGATTTTAGATTTGAGATTGGGAGTGTGGGTGAATATCAAAAATCGGTTGAAATTAGCTGCCAAACAGACAGCCGAAAATCTCAAGTCTCGCCTCCAAAAACATCCAGATCCCCGCCTGGAAATCCCTTGGAATTTCGCTCAAGTGGGGATGCTGATTTTTCCCTTAATTCCGATTTTGGGAGCTTTAGGTGTATTCCTGGGATTGGCCGGCACTTGCAAGCAAAAGTTCCGTCAAATTAGTCGCCTTCCGCTGAATCGAGGATTTGCAATTCTGAGCGCGCTGCTAGTCATCACAGCGGTTTGTGCCAACAACCGCATCGAGGCTTTTTTAGGGTTGTACAATTTCTTGCCGTTCTTTCTATTGTTTGCCGCTTTCAGCAGTTTAATTCAAACTTTGCCTCAATTGCGGCAATTGTCTTGGATGATTGTAATTAGTTCAATTCCAGTGATAGTTTTAGGCCTGGGACAGCAATTTTTAGGCTGGAGCGGCATCGAGCAATTGCAGCCTGTTTTTGGCTGGGTACTCGCACCCCAAGGCAATCCCCCCGGCCGCATGGCTTCTGTATTTATGTACGCTAATATTTTAGCTTGCTATCTAACAATTGCTTTTATTTTAGCGCTGGGACTGTGGATGGAAGAAGTCAGTTGTCAGTTGGTAGTTGGGAGTCGTCACCACTTACCAATGCCCAATGCCCAATGCCTATTTTTAAGTTGTGCAGTGATCGGAAATGCTGTTGCTTTGATTTTTACTAATTCTCGCAATGCTTGGGGACTGGCAGTTTTGGCAGTTTTGGCTTTTGCATTTTATGCGGGTTATAAAAAATTATTAGCTGCGGTTTTGAGTGTGGCTAGCACAGTTTTTTTGTCTGCCTTTGGCCCGGAACCACTGCGGCAATCTTTACGAAGAATTGTTCCGGCTTTCTTTTGGGCTAGACTCACCGACGAGATGTTCCCAAATCGACCGACTGCTACTTTGAGAAAAACTCAGTGGGAATTTGCTTGGTATATGACTCAGCAGCGTCCTTGGACTGGTTGGGGATTGCGAAATTTTACGCCTCTCTATCAAGCTCAGATGCAAGAATGGCTTGGTCATCCTCACAGTTTGATACTGATGTTGACTGCGGAAACGGGAATACCCGCCACGCTTTTTTTGTTTGGTTTAGTTGGTTGGGTTTTGGCTAGAGGTGTTTTGCTGCTGGCGAATTGGCAGCTTTTTTCTGCGGATATTAAACACGAGCAAATAGCAACACAGGAACAAGCGGAAACTGCTTTAGTGATTAATCAACAGTCTATAATTATTAGCAAAAATCAGATAGTTTGTCAAGATGTAAGAGCAACCGATCGCCTAATTTTTTTCAGTTATTTATTAGCCTTCGCCGCCTGTACGCTATTTAACACTGTAGATGTGACGCTGTTTGATTTCCGAGTCAATACTACAAGCTGGTTGCTGTTGGCGGCGATTTGGGGTGTATGCGAAGCTTCAGTTTCATTTTCCAAAAAAGAGGCACGACACGGATTTTGACACAGATACACGGATGATACTAAATCCTGGTTATTCACCCCCTTTATGATTCGGCGGTTAAAACCGCTTCTTGTAAAACGAAGTATGCTTCCGCAGACTAAAATATAAAGGGGGTATTTAAGTCTGATTCAGTATAGTTCCTATAATTAATCCCTGTATCCGTGTCAAAATCTGTGTCGTGCCGTAGCTCATTCTACCGTCACCGACTTCGCCAAATTGCGCGGCTGATCCACATCCAAACCCCGACGCGCCGCAATGTGATAAGCCAACAATTGCAACGGAATCACTGTCACAATCGGCGACAACAATTCATCCACCAAAGGCACCGGCAAAACGTGGTCAAAAATATCGGCTTCCGCCATACCTTGCTTCGGCGTGACACCAATTAAACGGGCGTCGCGGGCCTTCGCTTCCTGAGCGTTAGAAAGCACCTTTTCGTACACGCTACCGGGCATGGCGATCGCCACTACAGGCACTTTCGCGTCCAAAAGGGCGATCGGGCCGTGTTTCATCTCTCCCGCCGGATATCCTTCGGCGTGAATGTAGCTAATTTCCTTCAGTTTCAGCGCCCCTTCTAACGCAATGGGAAAGTTTATGCCCCGCCCCAAAAAGATAAAATCTTGGGTGTCTGTAAACTGGTGGGACAATTCCTCCACATACTGTTCTTGAATCTCCAAAAACTTCTCAATTTCCGCTGGCAATTGGCGCAAACCCGCAATAATTTCTGCCAATCTCTCCGTGCTGATTGTTTGCCGCTGGTGCGCCAAATCCAAAGCTAAGAAATAGAATGCCATCAACTGAGTCACAAAAGTTTTAGTAGCAGCAACGCCGACTTCTATACCTGCATGGGTGTTGATTACCTGTGGCATCATGTGGGCAATCGAACTTTCGGTTCTGTTAGTAATGCCTAACATTCTCGCCCGAAATTTATCGGTAAAACCGGCGCGGCGCTGTTGTTCCATCCCCAAAGCAGCCAGCGTGTCCGCCGTTTCTCCCGACTGAGTTACCCCAATAGTTAAAGTATTTGCTGTCAGCGGTGCCGGTGCGTAGCGGTACTCAGAAGCATACTGCACCGCAGTGGGAATATTAGCTAATTGTTCCAACAAATATTTGCCAATTAGCGAGGCGTGCCAGCTCGTTCCGCAGGCTAGAATTGAAACTTGTTCGACATCTGCGCAAAGTTCTTTAGGCAAGTTGAGATTGATGGGAGATCCCGGATTTCCTGGCTGCCAATCGCTGTCTAAATAAGCCTCCAAACAAGCTCTGACTACGGCGGGCTGTTCGTAAATCTCCTTGTGCATGAAGTGTTTGAAGCCTTGTTTTTCGACTAAAACAGGACTCCAACCTAAGATGCGCGGGCTTTTTTTCAGCCTTTCTCCTGCAAAACTGTAAACTTCGACTCCCATCGGAGTTAGCCTTGCCAATTCGCCATTTTCCAACGACAAAACAGTGCGGGTGTGAGATACTAAGGCCGGCGTGTCGGAAGCGCAGAAAAATTCGCCAGCACCAAAGCCAATCACCAAAGGAGCTTGCTGTCTGGCGACAATTATTTCGTCGGGAAAATCGGCGCAAATAACGGCGATCGCAAAGGCTCCTTCTAACCGATTTACCACCTTTGAAACGACTTCTAAAAACGACAAATCAGCAATTTTTTCGGGTTTTTTCTCTTTTATTTCTTCCTTCTCCCTTTTTGCTTCTGCAAATAACTCAGCTATTAAGTGAGGAATAACTTCTGTATCGGTATCCGAGACAAATTTATGTCCCTTTGCTTTCAATTCTTTCCGCAAATCGCGATAATTTTCGACAATTCCATTTTGAACTACTGCAATTCGCCCGCTATTATCCAGGTGAGGGTGAGCGTTATATTCCTCTGGTTTGCCGTGAGTTGCCCAGCGGGTGTGTCCGATGCCAATGGCAGCCGGAGATTCTATCTCTGCTAGCTTTTCCCGGAGGTTGTGCAATTTGCCCTTGGCTCGGATGCAGGTAATTTCTCCTTCCGAGATGGTAGCGAGGCCCGCTGAATCGTAGCCCCGGTATTCTAGTTTCTCCAATCCTGCTAGCAAAATCTCGCTTGCTGCTTGCGTGCCGATATAGCCAACGATTCCGCACATTTAACGTACTACTCCTGCTTAGCGATCGCAATAAAACTCACGTTTTATCATTTTTACCTTCTTCCGGCCCCAGAATACAGATTCCGCGACAAAAAAGAGGGGGCGATTAAATTGCCCCCTCTCTTGTGCCCGTAATTCGATCGATTTGTCGATCGATATTTAGTAGGCTAGACCCATACTGCGAGTGGTTTCTGCTCCCAGGTAAACCCGGATGCTCAGAAAATCGGTGGGGCAAGCAGTTTCGCACCGCTTGCAGCCTACACAGTCTTCGGTGCGGGGAGATGAGGCAATCTGAGCTGCTTTGCAGCCATCCCAGGGCACCATCTCCAAAACGTCAGTCGGACAAGCGCGGACGCATTGAGTGCAGCCGATGCAAGTATCGTAAATTTTGACTGAATGAGACATTGAATAAAGGCTCCCAACGAGTCACTAAAAATTTCCTTGCTCTGCGAATTAACAGATTTGACGGTGAGGTGCCACCGCTATAGCCTGCACAGAGAATTAAAGGTTAGTCTACCGCAGTGCCTGGAAGCACTTCGCGAAAAAGCGACAAAACTTCACAGTTATTCACGCTGGGAGTCTTATAGAACCCATTTGGGATTTATTCATTTGCCAACCGTTTGAGCATGAGCCTGATGAAATACAAATTGAGTTTCGCAGTGGCATGGGCGAGAGTCTGTTCAAAGTTCTTGACCAAACTCTTACAGCCTGACATCCCAGCGTTTGACCGTTTAATCACGAGCGCGAGTTGCCACCACGACAAATCCAGTTTTCCCCTCTAATGCCACTTTTCGGCTTTGGTTAGTTTCTGTGCCAGTTTAAACCGGATCTGGGTCATAATCTGCCGATAAAGTTTTTATACATTCTCTGCGATGATCTTATCTAGGTGATACCCATTGCCCTTGCAGAATGGTAATCTTCGGAATATTGACGGGCCAGAGTGTGAAAATAATGGAGGTTGCGACTCAAAATATCAACCCAGCCACATTTATCGGACACACTGGCTTTTGTATAATGGATAAAAAACGGCAAGCTGACTGCTATCAACACCTAAATGTTGTTTGATGCCATTGGTGCATTTGTAATGGCAGAAGCCTTTAGACTCGGCACTCGCAAAATGCACGTATTTTTCGCCGCTACACGGAGCTATTAGAGGATTTCTAGCTGTTTGTTAATCTACTTTATGCTGTGAGCTAATGAAGGGAGTTCGGGGAGCCAAGAAGAAACCCATGAGACTCGCGAAGAGAATTGGTGTAAAAGTGCTAAATCCTGTCAACTTGGCGAGTAGCAGAGTTGTACTAATTGGAGTTCGAGTAACTGTTGAATTCAGAGCAGCCATTACACAAATCATTGCCAAAGTCTCGTTGGATGCGGGATTAATGATAGCGATTGCCTTTCCTAAACAGGCTCCTATAAAAAACAGTGGGATGATAATCCCCCCCCGCCAGCCTCCATTTACGGTCGTACTAATTGCAAACACTTTAGCAATAACTAAAGTCAAGAGAAATCCCAAAGAAAAGTTTCCCTCAAGAATTTTTTCAATTTGATGTTCGCCAAAGAAACGAGTGAGCGGAAATAAAGCTGCTAAAACACCAAGTGCTAGCCCGGCTAAAGTAGTTCGCACATAGATTGGACTGGGTATCGCATCAAACAAGCGACCTACACTGCGAAATACAGCGATAAAAAGCCACCCCATGATCGCACCTACGATTCCATAAGCAATCGCTGCGGCAAAGTCATAAAGGCTGTCCACATTGTATTGAGGAAAATGCCAGGTAGGACCAATTCCTAGCTGGGTAATTGCTACAAAAATGGTGTAACTTGCACAGCTTGCCACGACCGCAGGCAATATTGCTTCAAAATACTCCACCACATTCTGATGATGCAGGATTTCTAAAGCAAAAAAAGTACCACCCAATGGAGCGCCGAACAAAACTGTAAAACCAGATGCCATGCCAGCAATACTCAAAGTTCGTAGTGCGTCTCCACGCAATTGAAAGCGATCGGCCAACCACGTACCAATTGAACCTGTTACTTGCACCATTGGTGCTTCTGGACCAGCACTGCCTCCACTTGCAATACTGATTAGCGACGACAGAATCATCGAAGGATTTTCCTTCATTGGTAACCGCCCGCCATTGAGATGAATATTGTCAATAATCAACCCTATTTCGCCAGGATTTCCCAACCAATGAATGAGCAAACCGATGAGCAAACCCGCAAGGGGCATGATGATTAGTAGAGAAGGCCCACTAAAATATTCAAATCCCAGCATTATGTAAGACAAAAATATCCAATAACTTGCAGCAAACAAACCACAAATTATTCCTAGCATTGCCCATAGCAATACCGAACGTGTGAGATTTACTGGGTTTCGTTTCATTGGTGATTCCTTGTCAATAGCGAGGCAGTTAGGAAGTCTTAAAAACTATTTTGTGTAATTGTATACAACTTCTGTTTCTGTTGTCTGCATATTAACCTACCAAGCACCACACTTGCTTTGGAGTGTAGATCGGGGCTATCGAATGCCAAGAGAGCAATCGCAGTCTAACAAGGGCTGGCAACGGAACTGAGCCATAGGTTGTCAGCGGTGAAGCCACCGTGCAAGGCCGTCCGCAGAAGCCTTCGCCGTTAGACAGCTTCATCTCTTGGTGGCGTCAATAGCTTAAAGAACCCATTTGGGATCTTTGATGACGAGCTAAGATCAGAAATAAATAACATTGTCGAGCAACTTAACCGACAAAGAGTGATAACTCCGCAGCGCCTTTGCTGCCCCACAAGAAGAGTAGACCACCTCTAGGGCCAAAACGACAAATTGTGGACGGTATCTTCTATCAACTCAAGAATGTACGATCGCGATCGAGCTTCCCGCTAGCATTCGGGTATAATTCCGAGCTAACGGCGTTGGATATTAGAAAGAACCAAAATCCTTACTACAAACCTGGATTGGATATTAGAAAAAACTAAAGTCCTTACTACAAAGCGGCGCAAATCGATCGACTAAAAGCCTAATTTTTCTAACACGGGCTTAGTTGAAACAATATGTCGATCGAGCCCTAGTTTTTTCGGCTCCACACCCAAAGCCAAAGCTACCAACTGCGACAAATGCAACACGGGCAAACCTAACTTGCGCCCGATTACTTTTTCCACCTCCGGCTGTCGCGAATCCAAATTTAAATGACAAAGCGGACAAGGCGTTACCATACAATCAGCGCCATTGTCAAGAGCATCTTGAATATGTTTGCCGGCCATCCCAAAAGATTGGTCAGTGGCATAACTCGCCAACGGCCAGCCGCAGCACTGCGTCCGCCCTCGATAATAAACAGGAGTTGCCCCGATCGCCCGAAATACATTTTCCATCGATTCCGGTTGGTGCGGGTCATCGTAAAGCAGCTTATCCTGAGCTCGCAGCAGATAGCACCCGTAAAAAGACGCGCACTTCAAACCCGAAAGCTTGCGGGTGACTCGCTTTTGCACCTCTTCGATCCCGTAATCTGCCACGATCGCCCACAACAGATGTTTCACCTCGGTACTGCCTTGATAAGGCGAACAACCTTGCTTTTTGAGTAAACCGTTGACTTTTTCTATGTAGTTGGGATCTGTTTTTTGGCAATCCTTGAGGCGATCGTCCACATGACCGATGACCCCTTGACAAGTGCTGCAATGCGTCAGCAAAGGCAGATTCAGTTCTTCAGCTAAAGCAATATTGCGGGCGTTGACAGTATCTTCGAGCAACTGCGAATCTTCCTTGAAAGTGCCAGAACCGCAGCAGGAAGCTTTCTTTAGTTCGACCAGTTCAATCCCCAACGCTTGAGTTAGTGCTTGGGTAGACAGGTAAAGTTCGCGGGCAGCCCCTTGGGCAACGCAACCGGGAAAATAAGCATATTTGAGATTTGGGGATGGCATAGTCGTTTCTGCTGGGGACACAAGGTTCGGGAAAAGAAACTTGAGCGATCGAAGTCAGGAGGCTTTCTGCTTAGTTTTCCCTCTTTATAATTAACCTATCACCACTTAGCTAGGAGCCAATTGTCAGCTTTTCTCAAGCATTTTGAGTTGAGGACTGACGCACCATCGACCAAAAATCCGGTTCCTCAACGCTATCAGGTGGCTAAATGAGATGACTGATTTTGGGGTATTGGGGGTTTTTTGCCTTGATCCTAGAGTTGCTGCGCTCGTCCGTGTCCCAATTGTCGCTGGCCCGTGTCACTTAGAAAAGCGGCCAGCGTTTCTCCTGCAGATCCCCCTTTCGGATAAGATTAGATACGCAGCAACCAATGAGGACACGATGTTATGAGCCAAGACGACATTTTTGCTAGAGTCCAGAAAATTGTGGCCGAGCAACTGGAAGTCGATAAGAGCGAAGTCAAGCCCGAAGCCAACTTTGCTAACGATTTAGGAGCAGATTCCTTAGATACAGTAGAGCTGGTCATGGCCTTGGAAGAAGAGTTTGATATTGAAATTCCCGACGAAGCAGCCGAAGGAATTACTACGGTTCAGGCTTCTGTAGATTTCATCAGCAGCAAACTTGCAGCTCCAAAAGCATAAAATACCTGTCTTTTCCCCTAAGAGGAGAGAAGTTAGAAAACTGGAAACTCCTCTTTTGTTCTGCGTTCTGGGTGTTTAATTTTTTGAAACTGAAATCATGACAAATTTAGAGCGTAAGCGCGTTGTTATCACGGGTCTCGGCGCGATTACACCGATCGGCAATACCTTGTCCGAATATTGGGACGGGTTGCTTGCCGGGAAGAATGGTATAGGCCCGATCACCTTATTCGACCCGTCGCGGCACGACTGCCGCTTTGCCGCAGAGGTGAAGGGTTTCGACCCACACGACTATTTAGAGCGCAAGGAAGCAAAGCGGATGGATCGCTTTGCTCAATTTGGCGTGTCAGCGAGCAAACAAGCTGTTGCTGATGCGAAGTTTGAGATTAACGACCTGAACGCAGAACAGGTGGGTGTCATTCTTGGCACTGGCATTGGTGGCCTGAAGGTTTTGGAAGAGCAGCAAGAGATTTATCTGACTCGCGGCCCCGATCGATGCAGCCCGTTTATGATTCCCATGATGATTGCGAATATGGCCGCGGGGCTGACGGCGATTCAAACGGGCGCTAAGGGGCCAAACTCTTGCACCGTGACGGCTTGCGCTGCCGGGTCAAATGCCGTGGGCGATGCGTTTCGCTTAGTTCAGGGGGGTTACGCGCAAGCCATGATTTGCGGCGGTACGGAAGCTGCGGTGACACCTTTGTGCGTGGCGGGTTTTGCTGCGGCGAGGGCGCTTTCGACTCGCAACGATGACCCGACTCATGCTTCTCGTCCGTTCGATCGCGATCGTGATGGTTTTGTTGTCGGCGAAGGTGCTGGCATTCTGATGCTAGAAGAAATGGAACACGCTCTGGCGCGTGGCGCGAAGATTTACGCAGAAATCGTCGGCTACGGTTTAACTTGCGATGCGTATCACATGACTTCTCCGGTACCGGGGGGGGAAGGTGCGTCGCGGGCGATGGCTTTAGCGCTCAAGGATGCGGGTTTGACGCCGGATCAAGTGAGCTATATCAACGCTCACGGCACGAGTACGCTTCCCAACGATTCTACGGAAACGAAAGCGATTAAAAAGACTTTGGGAGACCATGCTTACAAAATAGCAATTAGTTCTACCAAGTCGATGACCGGCCATCTTTTGGGCGGTTCAGGGGGAATTGAGGCGGTGGCGACGGTAATGTCGATCGCCAATGACAAAATCCCGCCGACAATTAATCTGGACAATCCCGATCCTGAGTGCGATTTGGACTATGTTCCTCATACAAGCCGCGATCTAAAAGTTGATGTGGCGCTGTCGAATTCCTTTGGATTTGGCGGCCACAACGTGACACTGGCATTCAAGAAGTTTGTTCAGTAACGGGTAATCCGAAATCTAAAATTAAAGGGTGAAAAATTAATTTTTCACCCTTTAATTTTAGATTGGGCGATCGGCTATTAAGTAAATCAAATTAACTCAACCTAAAATGCGATCGTGCCTTAGATTCCCGCACCAGTTAAAGTGCTGAGGAGTTCCCGCTATTTGGTTTTTTGATTAGGCCTTGCTCATATCATGTCAGGGTGAGCGCGTGACTCAAAACGCTTACTTGTCATGAATCAAGCGCCACGAAGTAAGCGCGTTGCGGAAAGGGCGAGATTCTTTATTCTTTAGTTTCTTCAGGACTCAGAATGACAACTACTCAAGCGCACTTGATATCACTCTGTTTGTTAACAAAAGGAAAACCCTAAAAATATTTTTCCCCAAACAAAAAGCGCCCCTATTTCTAGGAGCGCTATTTGTCAATCAATTGCTAAAACTTAGCCATTGATAGAAGGAGCAACCAAAGCTACGGGAGTTGTTTCACCAGCAGCC
>NZ_JAUBUR010000112.1:0-1145 GCF_036705485.1 Microcoleus sp. AT9b-C3
TGGCACATCTCTTGATGAAGTTATTCGTGCTTATTGTGCATAAAGAGTGTCTCATACTTATTTGAAATGACTATACCACCAATTCGCCCGATCGTAAGGCGCATTGAACGTTATGGCGGTCGCTGCGCCTGTTGTCAAACCGAGTATCTTGCCCCCGTACCCGCTGTCCCTGGAACCGGGTTCACCATTTGGGAGTTCCATTCAAAGCCTAGTTACATATCTGCGCTACACTCATGCGATCGGCTACGAACGGCTGTCGGGAATCTTGTCATCCGTTTTTGGACTCAAGATATCAGAAGGAGCGATCGCCAACCTTTTAAGTACAGTCAAAACCAGTTTAGAGGACCTTTGTAAATCAAATATTACAACGTTTGCGACAGGCAAAATTAATTTGCAAGCGATGAAACCAGTGCCAGAGTAAATGGACAAAACCAATGAGAGTGGGTATTTCAGAACCCAGATATTTGCTTGCATGTCATCCGTCCGAGTCGGGGGGCTGGAGTAATTAGTGAAGTTCTCGGGGAACATCGCCCGCAACTGTGGGTATCAGACCTTTTTAGTGCTCAAAAAAATCACCCAGCAGCACAATGGCAGGTGTGTTTAGCCCATCAACTGCGGGATTGCCAATATGCCATTGATGCAGGAGACAGAATTTTTGCCCCAGCGATGAAGAGGTTATTATTAAGGGCTTTTGTTATCCATGCAAGGCGGGAGCGATATCGCAGCAATTTACGAGAAAGATTAACCATAATTTTGAGCTTTTCGCCACATCAGCCGGATGGTGTTCGGTTGCGAAAACGCTATGGCGAGCTGATGAATAATTTGTTCTTATTTCTGGAAGATGTGAAAATTCCACCCACAAATAATTAAGCGCGAACAAGCGATTCGGATGAGCGTTATATTTCGTCGCGTGACCAATTGCTTTCATTCCGAATCGGGGCGAGATTTATTTGCGGCGGTTCGTTCAGTTGTGAATACTGGTAAAAGGCATGGCTTAACTGCTTATCAAGCTATTCAACAAGCTCTCTCTATTCATGGCTGCCTTTTTTCCCCTAGTTGAGCAATTACCTTTTTTTTACCACAATTCGCTTCATCCTTTACAGACTCATGGCTATGGGGAGCGTGTCGCGCCTTCAGCACTCGGT
>NZ_JAUBUR010000113.1:0-1126 GCF_036705485.1 Microcoleus sp. AT9b-C3
ATACCAATTTTATGTGAAGTTGCATATAATAGAGAGGTAGCGTTGATGGTGCGTTTTATGGCTCGTATTTTAAAAATCACAATTGAAGAAAGCGTAGAATTTTTAGAAAAACAACTAAAAAATACTCGTACTGCCAGTCAAAAAGAACGAATACAAGTATTATGGTGGTTAAAAACAGGGCAAGTACAGCAGCATCAAGAATTAGCGAATCGTTTGGGGAGAGACAAATCTACGATAACCAGGTGGTTACAAAAGTATCGACGGGGTGGATTGTCGGAATTATTGTTGGTAAAAAAAGCCCCAGGACAAGAACCACACTTGACAGGTGATGTATTAGAAGGACTAAAAGAACGTTTGGCAACAGGAGTCCCCTTCAAAAGCTACGGGGAAATTGTGGAATGGCTCAAAAGCGAGTATAATCTATTCCTTACTTATGCAACAGTCTATGCCTGGGTGCATTATCGTCTCCAAGCAAAACTGAAAGTGCCACGTCCGCAAAGTGCTTTACAGGACGTAGAAGCAGTGGAGCTTTTTAAAAAAACATCATTCCAGCAGTATTGACGTTTCAAAAATATTTTGGTAAGGGCAAAAGGCTACGATATTTGTGTCAAGATGAAACCCGTTTGGGATTGAAAACATTGACAGGAAAATTAATTACAGCTAGGGGGGTAAAACCAGTTGCTCCCCTACTGTGGAAACGTGAAAATTTTTGGTTGTATGGGGTAGTTGAACCATTGAGTGGCTGGCATTTTTGCCAAGAATATGCTGAGCTTAACGGAGAAGATTTTCAGCAATTTATTGATGCTCTTTCTTGAGAATTGGGTGAAGATATTGCCCTGATTCACATGGATAGAGCAGGTGCTCACATCACTAATGAACTTTCCTGGCCAGAAAATTTAATTCCTGTCTGTCAACCCTCACATAGTCCAGAACTTAATCCAATTGAAAGGGTCTGGGAATATATCAAACAGCAACTTGTTGGAGAAGTTTTTACAACACTAGATCAATTGCGAGAGCGATTGAAACAAGTTCTTGAAAAAATCACCCCTGACCAAATTAGTTCGTTGTCATCTTACAAGTTTATTCTTGAAGCCCTATTCTATGCAGCTTCATATTAAATTGGTAT
>NZ_JAUBUR010000064.1:0-18676 GCF_036705485.1 Microcoleus sp. AT9b-C3
ATTCATTTTTTTATTCACGATCGAGTATTGCATATAATTGTATCATAGTCTTGATAATGATTTAGGATTGCTATACATGGCAAGTGTACTGTGTTAATGCTAGCGTCTCACGAGGCGGGGCGTGAGCGCAGTGAGCCAGAGGCCTACCGTTTCCCTAGTTCCTGAATTAAAACCCATAATTGCCACCAATTTCAGTCCGACTCCCAGTGGTTTTTTTTGCAATTTCCTCTCTCGTTCTTTTTCCTACCTATCGGTAGTAAGAGAGGAAAGATTCATTCTTAGAGTGACCAATGCCTGCCAATTATATCAACCTTTTTTCCCAACTAATAGCCAGACATGATTTTCACCAAAATAACTTCTTAGAAGCAAGCCACTTGCAGCCAACTGCAACAGCCGATTTGTGTGAATTTTTAGGCGAAGAGGTTATTTATCAGACAATCGCGACTGCTACAACTCCTAAACTCTACAAAATTCCTCAAGACTTGCCACCTTCAATAATTTCTGCTTTGCACCGCCAAGGCATTCAACAGCTTTATTCGCACCAAATTAAAACACTCAAAGCCGTGCGCCAGGGCAAAGATGTCATCCTCAGCACAGCAACAGCTTCTGGCAAATCTTTAAGTGCGTACTTGCCTATTTTAGAGGGCATTCTCCAACATCAATTTACTGCACTCTCTATTTATGGCTTGAAAGCTTTAACAGCCGATCAAAGTCAAAAACTTGCCGATTTGCTCCAACTGATTCCTGAGCCTGCGCGCCCGCGCCTTGCCCTTCTAACTGGCGATACTCCTCCCCAAACTAGAGAACAATTATTGGCTACAAATCCTAGCATAATCAGCGCAACACCAGAGTTGATTCACTATGCGCTGAAAGGGGTTCACTGGAGCCAGCCTTGGCAGCACTTTTTAAGTCGCCTCCGCTATATTGTCCTAGATGAAGCTCACACTTTTAACGGAGTTTACGGAGCTAACATGGCTAGCTTAATTCGCCGCTTAAAATTGGCAGTAGACGAGCGCGGAGGTTCTTCTCAAAAACTGCAATTCCTGATGTTGAGTGCTACCGTTGGCAATCCCGTTCAATTAGCGAAGTTACTATCTGGTAGAAGTCGCAAGCGAAATATCAATAAATCAGAGCGGTTAGTTTGGATTAACTCTAGCGGAGCTGCTGTCCCAGAACGGCAATTAATTGTTACTAAACCGACTCATGATGCTAATTCCGATGTTGCGCGCATCATTATGTTTTTGTTGCAGCAAGGGCAAAGCGGAATTTGCTTCGGTAACGGCAGACAAGCAATTAAGAACTTGTGGGCAACTTTTAAGCAAGAAGCTGTAACTCAAACTAACTCTGGAATTGAGTCGCAAGTAGCACTTTTCTACGGCAGTTTAACCAGCGAGCGCCGCATGGGAATTATTAACTCTTTGAAGTCAGGAACAGTTAAGTGTATCCTCAGCACCAGCGCTCTCGAAGCGGGAATTGATTTGCCTCAACTTGACTTTGCTATTATTAGGGGATGGCCGGGAAGCTTGCAAGCTTTCAGGCAGAGGGCTGGCCGGACCGGTCGGACAAACTCCGGTTTAATTATCTTCATTCCCATTGCACAATCACCTTTGGATAACTATTTTGCCGCTCGCCCTGAATTGTTGCTGTCGGCCGAATCTGAATTAGTGAGCTTTAATGCCAATTATCCCATAGATATTGCCAAACATTTGATGTGCGCGGCTGTCGAAACTGGCATTCCTGCCAATAAGCTCAAGCACTACTTTGGCAAAAGCGCTCCTCAAATTGCAACGGCTTTAATTGAGCAAGGTGTTCTTCACAAAAGCCGGGATAAATTATGGGCTAAGGGGTTTCCGCATAAAGATGTAAACTTTCGAGGGGGAACGGGTGCTAGCACGATACAACTGGTGGATGCGGAGACTCAAGAAGAGATTGAATTCCTCAGTGCGGAGATTGCTTATCGAGAAGTATTTCCGGGTGCTATTTACCGCACGCAAAACTCAGACGGCTGTTTGGTGACTTATACTTCGCGCTCACTCTTGAATGGCAAAGCTATTTTACAAAACATCCCTGAAACTCGACTGTTTACTGTAGCGATTAGCCACACTGATACCAGCCTCAAGCAGAATTTGAGTTTGCCTCAACAAATCCCGTTGGTTATTCCAGAAGTTGAAGGAAATGTTCAAACCAATTCAACGGATAGTAATGCAATTCCAGCTCAAGCTATTCTGGAACTGGCTTGGGGAGAAATTAGCCAACTTGTCACGGGTTATCAATTATTGACTCGCAATTACCAGTTAACTTGTCTCAATAGAAAATGCGTCAATTACCGAGAGCCTTTATCAAAATGTACTGTCTGTCCTGTTTGTGGCAAGAGAACTCGCTCGGCTGAGATAACATCGGTTCTTAATGAGGTAAACTTTGAGCAACCTTACGAAATCAAATTTGCGACTCCTGTACTGCAAATTAGTTTGAATTCCCCGGTTGAATGTTACCTGCAACACGTAGTAACAGCTACTCGCCAGGAATTGCTTCAGTCTCAACAGCCGATTCCTCCCGGATATCAGCAGTTGTGGGAGTACCCCGCGAATTTGTTGGCTATTCACAGTTTCGGTCATCAAATTTTAGCCGCTTTACCTCTGACTATTTTGGCTTCAGCTAATGATGTAAATTTTGTGGTAGAGAAGAGAGGTGCAAATGACTATGCAGGACTCTTTTACGATTTAGCAGAAGGGGGTTCGGGAACCTCGGAAGCTATTTTTCGTTCTCTCCCTCAATTAGCTCATGCGGCTGCTGAGTTAGCCCGCAGTTGTTCTTGCAGTTCTGGCTGTCCTAAATGTTTGATTCAGTCGGGATGCCCTGATGGCAATAAAGCTTTACTCAAGCAGGTGGGGCTGTTGCTGTGCGAAACATTTTCTACTCCTTAAATATCAAAAAATTGGTGGAATAGACGGCTGAGAAAGGGGAATAGGGAGAGAGAAATAGGGAAAATGGGAGTGGGAATAGAGTGTACCTTTTTTGTTTGAAAATAGCTACACTCTATTCCCAAATTTTTTTTACTGTTTTTATTAAACCAGACGCTGCTTGCATCAACATAGAATTGTGCGAACCGCTACTGCGGTTTTTAGGGGTGCATTTTTCAGACTTTTACTCATGAAAAACAAGCTTGTCTTACCAGTTATTGACTCCAAAACTAGAGAGTCAACGCTGTTACATTTCAGAAAGCAACCCTATAAACCAAAGAAAAAGCAAGCTCTAATCCCTAACCTCAAACGAGATTTAAAGCCGGGCTGGCTTTTAACAATTCTCGCACAAATAGACCGATGTTTATGGGGAAGGTGGGATTATTGGGCTTTGTGTCAAGCTGTCCCCGCTCCTGCCTGGATGCGGTGGAAGATGGAGCCAATGCTAGCCATTATGGAGAACAGAAAACCCGAAAAATTACCCAAATTTGTAATTGAGGAAACTTTGCCAGCAGAAGCGATTCCCCAAATCGAATGGCAGCATTCTCCTACCGCAGAAGCAATGCTAGATAACACTCTCAATTGCATTCCTCAACATGGAGAATGGAAAACTTGGTCAGCTTGGGACTATTTGGAGTTTTTCTTGGACTGGGTTTTGTTCGCATTCGGACATCCAGCTTACAAGATTTTACCCAAAGAACCCGCCGGCTGTGAAGGTGCATCCATGCGTCTTTATCAGATGTTTGACCTGTCAATTCTCATGCTGTATCCTGAAGATTACATGGGCCGGCTGCTACCCCAAATTTGCGGAAAGACTGCTCAAAAAAGTTCAGGGTTTTATCCGACACCCTTAGCTTTGTGTCAGTTCATATCTAAGTTAGTCAGTGGTGATAAAACAGAGCGAATTTCCAGCTTCAATGAACCTGCGTGCGGTACGGGTGCTTTAATGTTAACACAGTCGAATTACTGTCTGAGCGGTATCGGTCAAGATATAGACCCTACTCTGTTAAAATGCGCTTTGTTTCAGTTTTATATGTTTTCACCTTGGCTGGCTGTTCCGATTTGGTGGTTGGGTCAAACTGATTTGCTCCTTGGTAATACTTTAAGTAGCGATAGACCCCAATCAATGAATGCTGCTTACTGGTATGATCAGTGGTTTGAACCTGTTGATTCACTAGCTAAAAATCATACTAATTGCCCAGGTGAATGTGAAATAATTTCAGGAGAAAGTTCAGAAGTTATTGAGTTGAATGAGATGATATCAATTCCTTCAAATCCAGTCGTTCAAGAAGTTTTAAAGGGCAAACGCCGACCCAAAAAGAAGACAACATCACCTCACCAATTGACGCTGTTTAATTTGGACGATTTTTAGCACAAATCTAGCAGCCTATATAATTTGCTAATTTAGGGTGCAAGACCGATCGCATACTCCGCACACATTGAGTCAATACACCCTAAACTAATAGAGTGCAAGGAGGCTGAAGTTTTTACCAAAGCCTTATCTCTTGTACAATTTTTAATATTAGCTTATTAAATCGCTATTTTATTGGGTACCATAGGTTAATTAGGAAGTTTAAACTACCTTCTAATCCCGAAGCCTATCTTGACTTCCTCCAGTTGATTCTCAAAACTGTGCAAGAGAGCGATCGCAACCCCCAGATCATCTACTCCCTGTTGCAAGCAAATTTGGATAAACTGGATGAGTTTCTAGCACATATCTTGCAAGCTTGGGCATTGTCAACCTTGCCTCAAGCAGAGCCAGAGATTGCCAGAGATATTACTGAAGTAATCGTCAGCTTTTGTATCTTGCTCAGGCAGTTTCCGTTAGGTGACAAAGCCAGCCACCTAGAAATTATTATTACCGGACACGAAATTGCGAGTAATGTCTTTACCCGCAGGGAATTTCCCCGGGATTGGGGAATTGCTCAAAACAATCTGGGTAACGCCTACCTCTACCGCATTCACGGCGATCGCGCTGAAAACTTAGAGATGGCGCTCGCTTACTTTCGTAGGGCGTTGCAAGTCCGCACTCCAGAGGCTTTTCCCACAAGTTGGGCAATTACTCAAAACAATTTAGGTGAAGCTTACCGCAATCGTATTCTAGGCGACACCGCAGAAAATTTGGAAGTGGCGATCGCGGCTTTCCAATCTGCGTTGCAAGTCTTTACTTTAGAGGAATTTCCCCTGGATTGGGCAACCGCTCAAAATAATTTGGGAAATGCCTATCGCAACCGCATCTTAGGCAACCTGGAAGAAAACCTCGCTCAAGCAATACAATGCTTCCAGCACGCCTTACAGGTGTTTACCCCAGAAACCGCGCCTCAAGATTGGGCGATGGTTCAAAATAATCTGGGAAATGCTTACCTCTACGGCGTTCGCGAACACTACAGGCAAGATTTGCCAAAAGCGATTCGGTGCTACGAGCAAGCTTTAACTGTTTACACCGAAGAGGATTTTCCTTTGGGTTGGGCGCTTGCCTATAACAATCTAGGCATCGCTTATCTCTGTAACTCCGAAGGGAATTTAACTGAGAACCTAGAGCAAGCCATCCATTGCTTTCAACAAGCCCTCCGAATTCGCACTCCAGAAGCATCTCTCAAAGACTGGGCAATGACTCAAAATAATCTGGGGGCTGCTTATCGAGATTTGGGTAAGGTTGACGAGGCGATTCACTGCTTTGGGCAAGTTCTGGAAGTCTATCAACCCGGTGATTTTCCGGTTGAGTGTTTGACAGCAGGGCGTAATTTGGGCAATTTGGCGTTTGGGGCGAACCGATGGAAGGAAGCGATCGCGGGTTATAGTACTGCTATTGATGCTGTAGAACAAAGTCGCAGTTGGGCGAATACCGACAAACGCCGTCAGGAAATTTTGTCGGCAGCGATCGATGTTTATGCCAAGATGGTGCAAGCGTGCATCAATACCGACCAGACCGATCTCGCTTTGGAATATGTCGAACGCAGCAAAGCCCGCAATTTAGTTGAACTTCTAGCTGCACGCGACCTGTACCCTAAAGGTAACGTTCCGCAAACAGTCATTGAGGAATTGGATCGGCTGCGGCGAGAGATTGTGACGGAACAACGCCGGATTGAAATGCGATCGGGAGTCGGTGAGATAGCCAATTTGGAGACGTTACCCGCTCTAGCTGCATTTCAGGAGTCTCGCACCTACCTGAACCAACTCCAACAAGAACTGGATGAACTGATTCATCGGGACATCCAGCCCTATGACCCCACCTTCAACCTAACTCAAAGAGTTGAACCTGTCACCTTTCAGCAAGTACGAGATTTGCTCCCCAATTCCCAAACGGCACTAATTGAGTGGTATATCGCTGAGGAGACATTTCTTGCTTTTATTGTCGCACCGCACAGTCAAACTCCCTTTGTCTGGCAGTCATCCACCCAAGACTATCAAGCACTGATGGTGTGGATTAGCACCTATCTGACGACATACTACGATAACAAGCAGCAGTGGCAAAGCACTCTAAATGAGCAACTTCAGCAACTTGCTACCATCCTGCACTTGGATTATCTCCTGTCTGTTATCCCCTCGGACTGTTCTCAACTCATTCTCATCCCCCACCGATTTTTGCATCTGTTTCCGCTTCATGCCTTGCCTGTAGGCGAGGGGCAATCGCCAGTGGTAAGTGAGAAGCAACCTTCTGACACTCTGTGCTTGCTTGATAAGTTTCCCGGCGGCGTGCGCTATGCTCCCAGTTGTCAGCTATTGCAGTTAACTCAAAGCTGGAACCGCACCAACTTCAGCCATCTGTTTGGGGTGCAAAACCCCACCCTGGATTTGACATACAGCGATATCGAGATGGCAATTGTCCGACAGACTTTTCATCCCCACGCGGAGATTTTGGTGAAAGCAGAGGCACGCAAAGAGGCGATCGGCAACCAGCGTTTGCAAGCGGCTCATTGCGTCCACTTTGCCTGTCACGGCATTTTCGATCTAGAATCTCCTTTACGCTCTGCCCTGGTGCTGGCAGGTGTGGATCTGAAGGCTCTTGAGTTAGAACGTTGTCTGACGCTGGGGGAAATTTTTGGACTAAATCTGAGTCAGTGCCGTTTGGTGGCGCTTTCGGCTTGCGAGACAGGTTTGACCGATCCGACTTCCCTCAGCGATGAGTACATTGGTTTACCCAGCGGGTTTCTGTATGCAGGAAGTCCCAGCGTCGTCAGTTCGCTGTGGACGATTAGCGATATATCTACGGCATTCTTGGTAGCCAAGTTTTACCAGAATCTGCAACAGGGGTCATCTGTGGCAGTAGCACTCAATCAGGCTCAACGCTGGTTGCGAGATGCTACTGGCGATGAGTTACAACAGTGGATGGAGGAACAACAGTTGCCTTTGGCTCCAACGCTGAAGATTTCGCTGGCACGCCGGTTCCGGCAGAATCGACAGCCGTTTCAGTCTCCTTTTTATTGGGCAGCATTTTGTGCGATCGGTCGGTAATTATGGATGAAAAACGGCGAGAAGATTACTTAAAGTTGATTAATGCGCTACGGGCTTGTTCCAGCAGTCAAGTGTCAGAAATTTTGAACGCTAATCCAAGCTTGATTGATGCCGGGTTAGTGAAAACTATAGAACAGGTAGTAGATGTACTGGTAGAGCGAGGCGATCACAACGTTGCTGATTTTTTATTAAAAATATCTAGTCAGCTAGCTGAACATCTGGGACTATCAGTATCTTATAAGACTATAGCCAAAAGAACAAAAAAAGCCAATTCTTCAGAAACTCCGCTAATAGAGACTGCTAATTTTTTAAGGTATGCACTAACTTTAAGTAGTAACAGTGATGCTAAAACACAAAAATTGCATCTTCTACTGCAAGAAAACCTAGATAAACTTGATGAACAGTTAGCAAGATTTTTAAATAACTGGCTGACACCTACCTTGTCAGCAATGGAGCCAATACAAGCACAAAGCATGGCAGGATATCTTGCTAATTTCAGTAACCTAATTCGGAATTTCCCACTGGGAAGTAGAGCAGATAATTTAGAAATTGCCATTACCGGTTATGAAATAGCTGCAAAGGTTCTTACTCAAGAAGCTTTTCCGGAGAAATGGGCAGCGCTCCAAAACAATCTGGCAATTACTTACTGCGATAGGATTCGTGGTACTCGATATGAAAATATAGAGAAGGCAATTGCAGCTTGCCAATTAGCTTTGCAAGTTTATACCAAAGAGGCTTTTCCGGAGCAATGGGCAACAGTTCAAAACAATGTGGGAGCTGGATACTATGACCGTATTCGCGGCGATCGCGCTGAAAATATAGAGAAGGTAATTTCAGCTTGCCAGTCAGCTTTGCAAGTTTACACTCAAGAAGCTTTTCCGGAAAAATGGGCTACGCTGCAAAATAATTTGGGTGATGCTTACCTTGACAGAATTAATAGTGACCGAGCAAATAATCTGGAGTTAGCTATAGCAGCTTATAAGAGAGCTTTGCAAGTTCGCACTTGTGAGATGCTTCCTCAAGATTGGGCAACAACTCAAAATAATCTAGGTAATGCTTACCGCAACCGTATGAAAGGCGATCAGAGCGAAAACATAGAGGATGCAATTCACTGCTACCAAAATGCACTGCAGGTGCGTACTCAAGAAACTCTTCCAGAAAAGTGGGCTGTAACTCAAACTAATCTGGGTAATGCCTATCTTTATCGAATTAAGGGCGACAGGCGACAGAATCTGGAAAAAGCCATTTTAACTTACCAAGTCACTTTGCAAGTTTACACCCGTAAGGCATTTCCTCAAGATTGGGCTACGCTCCAAAACAATTTAGGCTTTGTCTACCTCAAACTAGGGCAGGCAACTAAGGCAATCACTTGTTGTAAATTAGCTCTGGAAATTCAAACATCTACTGACTTTCCTATAGATTGCCTGAGAAATGGACGTAACCTTGGTGATGCTGCTTTACTTGCAAGGCAATGGGCAGATGCAATTGAGGGTTATAGCATTGCTATCGAAGCAGTAGAACAAAGCCGTGCCTGGGCTATTACAGATGCAAGGCGTCAAGACATTATTTCAGCAGCGATTGATGCTTACGCTAGCGTAGTCCAAGCCTGCATTAATAATAACCAGTCAGACAAAGGACTTGAATATGTCGAGCGCAGCAAAGCTCGGAATTTAGTTGAACTTCTTGCCAGCCGTGACATTTACCCTAAAGGTGATATTTCTGAAACTGTCCTCAACGAACTAAAGCGATTGCGTCGAGAAGTTGTAGCAGAACAACGTCGCCTAGATATAGCCGAGCACAATCGTTCAGGCGGCATAATTTCTGGTACTGGTGAACCGACGCTGGATTCAGCAGCTTGGCTAAAAGACCGCGACCGCCTCAATGAATTGCTTCAACAGCTAGATAATTTGATTGCTACCGAAATCGATCCTATAGACCCCAACTTTAGAGCTACCCGACAAGTTAAACCTATCTCCTCTAACGAGATTCAAAACCTTATAGACGATCGCGCTGCTATTATTGAGTGGTATATTACCGATAATAACTTCTACACTTTCGTCATCACCCACCAATCTCAGCATCCTCAAGTCTGGTCATCCTCTGCTGAAGAACGACAAGCTTTTTTAGATTGGCAAGAGGAATATTTGCAAGACTACCAACAAAACCGAGAGCAATGGATTCAGAAACTCTCGGATCGCCTTTACCGCCTCTCCGAAATCCTGCACATTGATGACATTATTAATAGTTTCCCAAGCGACTACGACCAAATCATCTTAATTCCTCATCGCTTTTTGCATCTGATTCCCCTCCATGCTTTACCTTTATCTGAATGGGGTTGCCTTCTAGACCGCTTCCCCAAAGGGGTACGATATGCTCCCTCATGCCAGCTATTACAACTAACTCAAAACCAAGAGCGGTCTAATTTCAATCGACTCTTGGCTATTCAAAATCCCACTCAAGATTTAGGCTATACGAGTGTTGAAGTCGGAATTATTCAGCATTACTTCTCTCAGGCTGATGTTTTTGTTGAAAAGGCTGCCAAAAAAGCCGCCCTTGTAGAAGTAAAGATTAAAGATAATGAGACGAGAGAGGTAGTCCAAAACTCCCAACTCAGTTTAGCAAACTGCATTCATTTTTCCTGTCATGGCGAGTTTAATTTTGAATCTCCCCTAGACTCAGCGCTGTTATTAGCAGAAGGGGAACGTCTTACTCTTGGAGAATTTTTTGACCTTGACCTTTCCCAATGTCGTCTGGTTACCCTTTCCGCCTGCGAAACAGGTCTAACTAATTACAAAATTCTCAGCGATGAATACGTTGGAATTCCCAGTAGCTTTCTCTATGCAGGAAGTCCCAGTGTTGTTAGCAGTTTATGGACAGTTCAAAATGTATCAACAGCTTTTTTAATGATTAAATTTTATCAAAATATTTCGGTGTGTAACAAGGTAGCGATCGCTCTCAACCAAGCTCAAATTTGGCTGCGAAACCTGACCAAAAAAGAACTGCAAGAATGGATTTCAGAAAATAAAATCTCTCTAGATGCAACTCTCAAAATGAGTTTGCGTCGCAGGCTAAATAAAATATCAGATAATGAGCAACCCTTTAAATCACCCTTTCACTGGGCTGCATTTTGTGCGATCGGACAATGAATTCAATTTACCCTGAACCTGAAGAAACAGATACCGCTGAGGAATAACAGGATTTCCCGCTGTTATGAGGCACAATAAAATATCATTGTTGTAGTCAAAGCTAATGAAAGCATATTGGGTAGACCTCCGAGAAGAAATAGTGAAGGCACATTTGGCAGAAAAAATGCAATAACTATGAATGAAGAACGCCATCAAAGCTATCTAAATCTAATAAATTTGTTGCTAACCTGCACCCAGGGTCAAGAAATAGAAATTTTACAGGCTCACCCAGATTTACATGATGCCAGATTAGTAATGACAATGTTACAAGTTGCATCCGATCTGATAAAGCAGAACCATTTCAACAACGCTAATCAGTTGATGAATATTGTGGGGTTAAGGCTTGGAGTTTATTGCCATTCCTTAACAATTTCTAAAAGAGAAGAAAGTGACAGGCTGTTTGACCACGGGGAGCAACAATTTCAGGAGGGCCAATTGGATGTAGCCTTACAACTATGGCAACAAGCACTAGCTATTGATTGGGTAATGGGAAACCGTAGAGGGGAAGGCGCTTGCCTTAATAGCCTGGGGCGGGCTTACTATTCACAGGGAGAGTACAAAAAAGCCATCGCGTGTCTTCAACAAGCTGTTGCGATCGCTAGAGATATCGGGTATTGCGAAGGAGAAGTAAAATCGCTTAGTTTTTTAGGATGTGCTTCTGGGTCTATAGGCCAGTATCATAAAGCAATAAAATATCATCAAGCTGCCTTAAAATTATTTCAAGACATAGGAAATTATAAAGAAGAAGTGCATATTTACAATAATTTGGGTAATACTTACCGCTATCTAGGAGAATATTTATTAGCAAGAACCTATAATATCAAATCATTAGTTGCTTCTAGAAAAATTAAAGATAGCAAATTAAAGGCAGCTTCTTTAGCAAATTTAGGTTTAACGTTAGAGGCAAGTGGAAAATACAAAAAAGCAATCAAATATCACAAGCAAAGCCTTGAAATAGCCCGAACAGTTAAAGATTACACATTAGAAGCTGCGGCATTGGGTAATTTAGGATGCGTTTATAAATCATTAGGAGAGTATCAGAAAGCAATTGAATATCAGCAGCAAGATTTAGAGATTGCGATAAACAACAAAGATCGTAAACTAGAATCAGGTGCTTTAGATAATCTCGGCATTATTTATTATGTTTGTGGAGAGTATAAACAGGCGATAGAGTATAATCAAAAGTCTTTAGGAATTTCCAAGGAAATTGGAGATCGGCAAGGACAGTCGAATTCTTTGATAAACTTAGGGTTAAGTTATCAAGCCTTAAAACAATTTCAACAAGGCCTTGAATGTTATCAATTAGCTTTAAGTCTTAAACAAGAGATTGGAGATCGTAAAGGGGAAGCGATTTGTTTAGGTAATTTAGGTAATTATTACTATTTTATTAATCAATATGAGAAGGCTATTGAGTATTATCAACAAGATTTAAATATTGTAAAAGAAATTGGTTATTGCCAAGGTGAAGCTGATGCTTTGTCTGTTCTAGGATCTGCTTATCAGGCTTTAGGTGATATTGATTTATCTTTAAACTATTATCACCAATCTCTACTTATTACCAAAAAAATAGGAGATTTATCTGGAATTGGAACTTGTTTAAATAATATAGGAGCCGCTCTTTTCTCGTTGAGCATTTTAGAAGAAGCAAAAACTACGTTTTATCAAGCTATTGATGTTTGGGAATCTCTCCGGTTCGATTTAAAATATCCACAAAAAATCTCAATTTTTGAACGTCAATCCACAAGCTATCGTCAACTACAAGAAGTTTTAGTTGCTTTAAATAGACAAGAAGAAGCCTTGGAGATTGCAGAACGAGGGCGTACTAGAGCATTTGTTGAACTGTTGATAAAGCGTCTATTTGAGGCGGATACTAAGCCAAATGTAATTGATTGCCTATCTAGCCAAAAAATTCAAGAGATTGCCGATAATATAAATTATACCCTGGTCGAATATTCAATAGTTGATTCTGGAATGAAGCTTTTGATTTGGGTTGTTAACCCTACTGGGGGTATAAATTTTTCCCAAAAAGATATTAAATCGCTCCAGCAAAAAAACACTTCTCTCTTCAAGTTAGTTATTAAAGCCCGCGAATCTCTTGGTATTATCGAAAGCCACCACGATGCCTCAATTCCTGCTAGCCCTGCTCCCCAACTAAATGCAAATTTGACATATCCGCAGCTCCACCAACTCTATCAAATTTTAATTGAACCGATCGCGCACCTCTTACACACCCGGTCTAATACACCTGTTGTCTTTATCCCCCAAGATATCCTATTGCTGGTTCCCTTTTCATCTCTCCAAGATTCTGAAGGCAAATTCCTTATTGAGAAACACACAGTTCTCACGGCTCCCTCGATTCAGGTATTAGAGTTGATCCAAAAACGGAGCATAGAAGCACAGGAAACTCCTCTAGAAGCACTGGTAGTGGGAAATCCCTGGATGCCAACAATTCCCCTAACTGAACCGCCCCTACAATTACAGGAATTACCTTGGTCAGGAACTGAAGCAAAAGCGATCGCCCCCCTCTTGCAAACCCAACCCATCACGGGTGCAGCCGCCACAAAAGTTAATGTTGTAGAGCAAATGCCAAAGGCACGGTTGATTCACCTGGCAACTCACGGACTATTAGATGATATCCGGCAGCTAGGCGTACCGGGGGCGATCGCCCTTGCTCCCAGCGATGGAGACAATGGCTTCCTCACGGCTGGCGAAATTTATAATATGAAGCTAAATGCTGAACTGGTTGTATTGAGTGCCTGTAGTACCGGACAGGGTAAAATTACAGGGGATGGGGTGATTGGGCTGTCCCGGTGTCTGATTGCGGCAGGAGTCAAGAGTGTAATTGTGTCTCTGTGGTCAGTAGGCGACTTGTCCACGGCTTTCTTGATGGTGAAGTTCTACCAAATTTTCCAACAAGGAGTAGTCGCCAGCATTGCTCTCAACGAGGCTCAACGTTGGCTACTGGAAGTCACAAAAATGGAACTGGAAGATTGGATAGAAGCCAATCGCAGTATCTTGAGTCCTACTTTGAGAATGGGCTTGCGTCGCCGATTGCATCAACTGGATGATAACTCCAAACCCTTTCAACATCCCCGTCATTGGGCAGCATTTAGCGCCATTGGTCAGTAATGAAGAAAGCTGGATAATAGATCTTAGGCTGTCTAAGCTATCCAAACATGAACGAAATACCCCAGAACTGGGGACTGCGTAGCCCCAGTCTCACCCTCTACGCTTTCCATCTACGAAACAGCATCAACCAGGGAGTACAGCCGACTGTACCAGAAGCACCTCGGTTGTGGGAACAATTGGTAGATTGGGGAAATAAGCTTGATATTCCAGAATTGCAAAATCTACAGCAACAACTGATTAGCTATCAAAATCACCAGTATTTTCCCGAAGCAGAAGATAATCTGGAAAGCGAATATTGTACTTTATTAGTCAATCGACAAGCGAGTTTAGATTTTCAAATAATTGCTCAACCAGATGGCTTCCTACTTCAGGGATTACTCTGCCCACATCGATTGCATGATAGTTATGCGATCGATTTAACCCTGTCTTCTCAAGAAATATTTTTTCTGTCTCAATTATGCAAGCTTAATCCGCAATACCTACTACTACCCTCACATATTCAAGCTTCTTTAGGGCAAACACTATTATTGTTTGGGCAACCAATTGAATTACAGAAAAACTATCAAGGTTTAGCAGATGCTTGTGTTGTTCAATTAGTCCCAGAAACAGATAAAACTGAGCTAATAAATACGGGTTATTTGTTAGGAAATCCAATTTTTGAGTATGAAAGCCGACATAAAGACCCAAGTAAACAACTCCATATTCTAGTTTGGTTTAAATGCAAAAGTATGAATCCAGACGACATGGATAAGGCATCTGAGTTATTGCTTTATCTGCTGTGGTGTCGTCATAAGATCCAGTATGTTTATCACGAATCTCGTTGGTGCGATCGCCAGCTAAAACAACTGTATAACCGCATAGAACAGCATCGGAACAGTTTCAGTCAAATTTCCCAATCACTAGATCGGCAAAGGCACTTTCGGCAATTGTTGACAGAGTTACGGGAGATAGATATTGAGTATGCAGGCTACTTGGGAGACTTGGATAGCCACGAAAACACCATTGCTATCAACGAGCAGAATTACAGGGCGAAGCTGGAAAAGTTAGAGGCGCTACCTGAAACTGACTTAAGTGCGTGGCAACAGTTTTTGGATTATGTCCGTAATAAACTGCAACGTCAAATTCAAGCGGATCGGCGCTTCCTAGCTCCAGGGCGCGATCGCTTGCAACATCTCAAAGCGACGATCCAGGAAAGCATTGCTACTGAAGCAGTTGCAAGTGAACTTCAGTTTGACAGGGACTCGTGGGAGCCAAAGCAACAACTTGCACTCACTTTACCAAAAAAGTTATATTATCCAGATAACTCTGTAAACGATAGAATACAAGGCAGGTATCCCATCGATTCCAGAGCAATAGCATCTGTTAGGAGATTACCTGTGGAAGCGCCATCATCTGAACTACGTCAATTATGCAGAAATGTTTTTTTGGAGTGCGAACAGTTTGAAAGTTATAAAAGGCTGCGTGCTTTTTGTTCTACTGCAAGCCTTAATTTTATCATAAATCAATTAAAAGATGCGAGCAATCCTTTAGAGTTATTTGACTTAAATTTTCCTCTTCTATTTAAAGCAGAACACAAATCAGATGGCTGGATATTCCCTATCTTTTTGGAAGAATTAAAGCAAGCTTACGATCCCAATGATATACGATCGAATCATCTGAATGACTTAGGCAAGCAGGTTGAAGCTTTGACAAAGCAATATCAAACATACCAGCTTGTCAACTCAATTAACAGCAGCTTTAGTTGGTTACACCTAACCGACTTTCATCAAGGCATGAGAGACCAGGATTGGCTCTGGCCTGGTGTAAAAGAAATATTTTTTGAAGATTTAAAGAGACTTCACGATAAAAGTGGGTCGTGGGACTTAGTTTTATTTACTGGTGACTTGACCCAGCGAGGCAGTGCTGAAGAATTTGAAAAGCTTGATCGGCTTTTGGTACAACTATGGGATTATTTCGCTCAATTGGGTTCATCTCCTAAGCTGCTAGCAGTACCGGGAAATCACGATTTAGTCAGACCTAACACAAAAGATCCTGCGGTAAAATTACTCCAGCGGTGGTTAAAGGAACCGGATGTACAAGAAGAATTTTGGCATAATGCAGAATCTTCCTATCGCCAAGTTGTTACAAAAGCCTTTGAAAACTACATAACATGGTGGGAAAGGCAACCCTTTAAGCCAGAACATCTAAAAGCTGGTATTTTACCAGGTGATTTTTCAGCCACTATTGAAAAGAATGATGCCAAGCTGGGAATTTTAGGTTTGAATACCAGCTTTCTTCAGCTTACTGGTGAAAACTATGAGGGCAAGCTGGCTATCCATCCCCGCCAATTTCACCAGGCTAGTGACGGTGATGGCCCAGCTTGGGCAAAGCAGCATGACGCCTGCCTGGTACTAACGCATCATCCGCCAAGTTGGTTGACCCCTGATGCCCAAGCGCACTTGAATGGAGAAATTACCGCTCGCGGTCGTTTTGCCGTTCACCTATGCGGTCATCTACATGAAGCTAATTCTACAGAGATTGTTCAAGGCGGTACTGAAGCTAGGCGAATTTGGCAAGGGCGATCGCTCTGTGGGTTAGAATACTATGAAACGAAAACAGGACAAAGCCTCAATCGTCTGCATGGCTACACGGCTGGTAAAATTGAACTAAGTGAAAACAAGGGTAAGTTGATGTTCTGGCCTCGTGAAGCACGTTTGCAAGGAGGACAAAGAAAAATTGTGCCAGATTATTCCTTTGACTTAGATGATAACCAGCAGACTTTATCGAGAGATTTTGAATTGTTTCAACGGTATGAATGAATTATCCTGTTATTTGCAAGAAGTCTTTAGTAGGGAGACTGAGCAAGAGTTTCCACTGTGGGGACGAAATTATCAAGATGGTGTCCAGGCATATCAGCGATTACTGGGCTGTTACAAGCTGTGGGAGATTGATTGTGAAAGCGCCACCCTCTGAACTCTATCAATTATGCAGAGAACTTTTTTTGGAGTGTGAACAGTTTGAAAGCTGTGAAAGTCTGCGTTCGCTTTGCGTTGTTGATGAACTTTCTTTTATAAAATTGCAACTAAAAGATGCTAAGAGTCCAATAAATTTATTTGACTTCAACTTTAAGGTTTTGTTTTGCTCAGAGCATCGATTATATGGTTGGATATTTCCAATTTTTTTGAAACAATTAAGAGATTGCCAGCATCCAGATGATATGCTCTGGACTAAGCTTGATGACTTATGCACCAAGGTTGAAGCATGGAAGAACCAGCCTCAAGCTTGTCAGCAACAAGTACCTCAATCTGAACATAGACTTTTTAAATCGCTTCTCCGTATTGACTTTGACGAGCAGGAAGAAGCCGTGATGGAAGTATTAGATTCGCCAAGTTACAACAAAACAGCAGCTTTCCTGGTTCATGGCGAAGAAAAATTCGGGCAAGAGACTTTGGTTACCAGACTATCTCAATTATCTAAGTTACGAAATGGGCGACGAATAAAAATTAAAGTTGGTGGCATGGAAGGCATATCCAACTTATGGAGTGAGATTGGCAAACACTTACTGGATAAGAACCAGACTAATTGGCTGCCAGCAACTAAAATAATAGATCAAATTTTTGAGCTTTTGCAAACTCAACATTTAATTTTTATCTTTTCAGATGCCCATCGTAGTTATATAAGCTTTTTACCAGAGTTAATTCAGGAATTTTGGCAACCATTGGTACAAAAAAACAATCAGCGAGAAACATATTTAGCCATGTTTTTGGTAGATAATAAAGGATATATATGCAAATCAGGACTTTCTTTAGCTTGGCAAGTTAATCACCCAGATTTACCTAGAATTCCTCTTTCTTTACCTCCTGCTAGTCGATTTCCAGTAAGGAAGCTTAATGAATGGGTGGCCATGGCAGCAGCCGCAGAGGTAGTACCTGAAAATTTATGTGTTGAGACATTACTGGAAGAGTCTCAAGGAGGCGTTCCCGATTTGGTTTATCAAAGAATTTGTTACCACTGTGGTTTTAGCTGGGAAGGAGGATTGGCAAAATGGTTGATTCAGTGATACCTCGCATCTATACGGGCGAAAAGCGACCCTCCCCAGAGGAGTGTGAAGTTTATGGACTTGAACCTTATATACCTTCACCAGAATTGGTTGAAGCAGTCAATCTCACCATTTTTTTAAAAAAACGTCCTTTATTGCTCAAAGGTGAACCTGGTAGCGGGAAAACTCGCTTGGCTCATGCTGTGGCTTATGAGCTAGGCTTACCCTATGAGTCTTGGTATATTCAGTCTACAACCAAGGCAAAGGATGGTTGTTACACTTACGATGCGATCGCTCGCCTCCACGATGCCCAATTAGCACGTCTTGACGAACAAAAACTCTCGAAAGTTGATAAGCTTTGGAATTACATCAAGCTAGGGCCATTAGGTCGTGCTTTTGGAAATTCGCAGCGTACTGTGGTTCTAATTGATGAAATTGATAAAGCTGATATTGACTTTCCTAACGATTTACTCCAGGTGTTAGATGAAAAGCGGTTTACCATACAGGAGATAAAAGTTAAGGAAAAAGAAGCAGAGAAAGAATACGAAATTAAGGCGAAAGAACCACCGATTATATTTATTACCAGTAATGACGAAAAAAATTTACCGGATGCTTTCTTACGTCGTTGCCTATTTCACTATATCGAATTCCCTGATGAGTCTGAATTAATTAACATCATTAACGCTCATTTTCCCAATACAAATTCAAATGTTGTTGGAGCCGCAGTAAAAAGTTTTGATCTATTAAGAGAGCAGATGGAAACAGACAGTGGCAGAACTGGTAAAAAGGTAAGTACCAGTGAGTTAATTGATTGGTTTACAATACTGCAACAATATCCTGAAGACAAAGCACTATAGCAATCCTAAATGATTTTCTGTGTGTAACTATATTGACGTATTTTGGGGAAATCAAATGTATGTTCGTTAGTA
>NZ_JAUBUR010000014.1:0-166667 GCF_036705485.1 Microcoleus sp. AT9b-C3
GGCAACGATCTATATATATCTTGCCTTACAGATTTTTTTTTGCTCACTTTTTCAGTGCCATTGGACTTTAGTCCTTAGAGAGAGGACTGAAGTCCTCACTACAAACAGGGTTGAGTGTGGGGAATTAACCTGATATCGCACTTACTTTAAATCCAGCAATCCGCTAGTTTTTAGCTTGGGATTAAACCGGATTTCTTCAGTTACGCCGCGAGCTTTCAACAGCGATAAAATTTCATTTTCCACGCGCCGCGCGACATTTTTCAACAATTTATCTTTGGCAATTTCATCGGCGAAGATACCTTCATAATTTGCCGTTTCTTGGGCGGTCATCACAGTTTTGGTGTCGATGGGATCGTTCCACTTGGCAGCATCGACACCGTTACCCTGGGGTTGGGAACCGTTTTCGGCAATCCAACTTTCTCTAATACTTTCTAGAATAGTGCGGCTGGGCTTGTCAATAGTTTGGACTTTCAGCCAGTAGCAATATTGGGTTTGGCGTACCAAATGCTGTTTAAGGCTGAGGTAAATGTCGCGAGAATAGCCGACAAATTGCAGCACTTTGTCGTTGTCAAAAATCGAGTAGACACCGATTTTTCCCTGGACAAAATCGGGCAATTTTCCCTCGGAGTCTATGTAGGGAATGAATTCTAAGCTGGCGAGAGATTGAATGTCTTCTGTCATCCGATTTTAGATTTTAGATTTTAGATTTTAGATTAAACCACAGATTAACCAGCCTTTACCTAACTCTTAAAAACTCGATAAATTGCACAGAGGCGGCTGGGTTTAAATATTTTGGCTTGGAACATGAAATTAGGCGGGACGTTGACGATCGCAAAATCGCTCGATTCGTGATACTTTTCAAATTCCGCAGGCATTCCCTTCGGCGTCTCGCTGCTGTAAGGGACTGGCTGAAAAAGTAACTCGGCAAACTCAATGCGCGAACACTGCAATTGTAGGGCTACTTGTTGGAGAAAGCTTTCACCTGTTAACAAACCGAACAGTGCAGTTTTAGCCTCTGGTTCGAGGACAAAACTGCTATCGTAGCTTTCAATAATCTTAAGACCCATTTTCTCTATACTCCTGACAGATGGCGGTGAATGGTTATTGGTTAACTGTTGAGCGATCGACTTAATCCTGAATTTTACCTGAGACTGAGCGTTTTAAACGCAGAACGTATTCGGCAGGAGGTCAATCGATTTTAGATTTTAGATTTTAGATTTTAGAATTGAAGCATTGACCCCACGGATAAATTCTGGGGGCAAGTTTCATCGGATACAGGTTTTTTATTTCTGGACGGATGAATCCGGCGGCTTGTATCCTGGATGCTTTCGGTCAATTAAAATACCACAATCAGGAAATTTTGACAAATAGGCCTGATTTATTTGCCGATCGCTTTTATCATGTCCGTATCGCCATCTATCCGACTACGACTAAAAGGCTATGCAGAAGATTGAAAAAGCATCATTCCCAGCTTCCAGAAGTGCCCCGAACCAGCCGGACTGGCTAGAATTGGCAGAATACGCCTCGGTTGGTGGTTCAGCGATTGGCACGATTGCTGCTGTATTGTCGGGCCAAATTCTCTACGCTGCCGCCCCCTTAACTGCAGCACTCTCCCTAAATCTCGCCAATCGCCAGCGTTTCGAGCAACAAATGCAACAAAAGGCAAATTCTGCGATTACGGACGTACAGGCGGCAGTAGAACGTCGCTCGCAGCAAGTTCAGATACTACCTGGAGAACCTGCGGAACTCTACACCGCCGTCTCCGACTTGCAGCAGAAACTCGTCGGCTTGGAATCCGGCGTCATAGCCGAGGTACAAGCTGCCGTAGCCTCCCTCGAACGCCAAGCCCAGGCGCTGCCAGCAGATTCTCAGGATTTCAACACGCAACTGTCGGATTTGCAGCAAAAACTCCGCATTTTGGAAAATAGCGCCCTGAGAGAGCATGATTGGGAAAATGTCAACGTCCGATTTTTATTGATGGGCGAACAGTTAACTGAAGTTAAAACTATTACGGCTCAGTTACAGGAGCGATCGAACGAAGTAGACTTGGATCAAATCCAAGGTTCTCTCAAGCAATTGCAGGATTTGCTCGATCGACCCACAATAGACACAGGGATGTTGCAAACCGAGATTCAGCAGTTGCAGCAGCAAGTTTCCGAGTTGCAGAGGCAAAATCAAGAAATTGTCAAGCCTTACTTGCAGCGTCTGACTCGCGCCGTGAAGAAACTATCAGCAAATTAGTCTTAGTTATTAATCTTTCGTAGGGTGCGCAATGCGCACATTCCCTCTTTCCTTCGTAAGGTGGTCAATCCGCACATTCCCCAGTCATTCGTAGGGTGCGCAATGCGCACCTTACCAATTATCAATTACCCGTTACTAAATTTTTGCCAAGCTTGCCAGAAAACATAAATCGATAAGATTGCCAAGAGCGATCGAAAAGCTAAACTAACAATACGATCGGGCAATCTCGGCAAAAACCGCGTGCTCACCTGGGCGCCCAACAAACCGCCACCACCCAGAATCAACCCTACAACCCAAAAAACATTACCGCGCGCCGCGTGTCCCGCCGTCGCCGAAATTGCCGTGATGACGATGACGCCCAAGCTGGTTTGGATTGCGGTTTTAATGCTTTCTCCTAATAGCAAAATTTGCAGGGGAACCATAATCACGCCGCCGCCTACGCCGAACAAACCCGCTAATAAACCCGCCGCACTGCCGGTAGCAATTTTAGCAAAGGTTGGATTGAATAAAATATTAGAATTATTGGGTAATTCGTGATTAGTAATTGGTAATTGAGCCTTGTCTCCTTGTCCCGCTTCTCCTCCTATTTCCCCTTGTTCTGCTTCCGCTTTCTTCTTAGCTGTCAGGTGCTTGCGAACTTCAATCAAATAAATATTCAGCCACAGCAACAGCCCAAAAGTAAGTAACAGCAAGTAAGGCGGAAAAAGCCCCGCCAAATAAGCACCGATTTGTGCGGTGATGACGGCGGGAAATCCGATGCCTGCGACTTGGCTCAAGCTGAGGTAGCCCATGCGCCAATTCTGGATGCTGCCAGAAATAGCTGTAATGACGATCGACAAACCGCTAGTAGCAACCGCTTCCACCGGATCGTAATTGAGAGCCACCAACAAAGGCACGAGCACCGTACCGCCACCAATACCTAAAAATCCAGCTAGAATTCCGGCAAAAATTCCGGCCGCACCCAACATCAATAATTCACTGATAGTCATTAGTCATTAGTCAACAGTTAACAGTCCACAGTCCACAGTCAACAGTTAACAGTTAACAGTTAACAGTCAACAATCAAATTTTAAGAATCATTAGTCGTGCCGTCCGGCATAATTGCCCGCCTCAAATCTGCATCGCGGAAGTTAGTTCGATTGAGATTAGCATCAATCAAAACCGCTTCCAACAAAACAGCCCCGCTAAAATTAGACCAGCACAGCTTAGCACGGTACAAATTAGCACCGCTCAAATTAGCTCTTGCCAGCGTTGACCAACTCACATTAGCAACTCTCAAATTAGCATTGCTCAGATTAGCTTCGCTCAGATTAGCTCCAATCATCGTTACTTGGCGCAAGTCTGCACCAGTCAGGTTGGCCCCGCTCACCATCGCCCCGCTGAGAATTGCCTGAGTCAGATTAGCTCTTTCTAAAAGCGACTCGCTGAGGATAGCATTTGTCAGGTTTACCGCTTTGAGAGTTGACCAACTCAAATTTGCCTTCATCAAATTAACGCGAATCATGCTAGCGTCGGTTAAGTTGGCCGCAAACAAATTCGCTTCGGTAAAGTTGGCTTCGGTCAAATTAGCTTCGGTCAAATTAGCCTTGGTCATGTTGACTTCTCTCGCCATTGAGCCGCGCAGGTTGGCTCCCATCAGGTTAGCCCCGCTGAGATTGGCGCGGCTCAAATCGGTACCGATGAGATTTGCTTCGCTGAGGTTGGCTTCTGTCATGTCCACCCCTGCCAATTTCACCTCGCGCAAGTTCGTTCCCGTCAGGTTAGCGCCTTTGAGGTTTGCGTCTTGGAAATTCGCTCTGGTAAAGTTAGCCTCGCTGAGGTTTACCCCTTTTAAGTCGGCCCCGACGAGGTTAATCTCTCGAAAATTTCTTTCTCCGGCCGCATATTGCCTCAGAATTCGATCGGCCTCCATGTCATTCGCCTCGCAATTTTTTTTAAACGTTAGAGTGATGGGTGTTACCACATCATCCCAGATAACTACGGTATTCACTCTGCACGCTGTAGTATCTGTAGAATCTTTGCATTGCTTTCCGGGCACTGCTGTGCCACTGCCTCCTAAAAGGTCTGACAAATATCAAAGCTTCTGAGAAAATCAACAATAGGGTAAAACTCTCGGCGCTCGGCACTGAGTCAGTCGATTTTAGATTTTAGATTTTAGATTTGCTCGACAGATTCATCTGGGAGCCGGAACTTTGGTCTAAAATTATGGGCTCACCACGACGATTATCGGAAACTTGTATTCGTTTTTGGGCGAGCTGACAACTGTCAACTGTCAAATGTCAACAGACAAAGGAAATTTTAAAATGCCTGAAAATTTGAGAAGCCAAGCTGTGACTGGGGGTGTGCAGCGCGCGCCCAACCGAGCAATGCTGCGGGCAGTCGGTTTTGGTGACGGCGATTTCACTAAGCCGATTGTGGGGATTGCCAACGGGTACAGCACAATTACGCCCTGCAATATGGGATTGAACGACCTCGCTTTGCGGGCTATTGCGGGTGCAAGGGAAGCCGGCGCGATGCCGCAGATGTTCGGTACGATTACTATCAGCGACGGAATCTCAATGGGAACTCAAGGGATGAAATATTCTCTGGTGTCGAGAGATGTGATTGCCGATTCCATCGAAACTGTTTGCAACGGCCAAAGTATGGACGGGGTGCTGGCTGTCGGCGGTTGCGATAAAAATATGCCGGGGGCGATGATTGCGATCGCCCGCATGAACATTCCTGCTATTTTTGTTTACGGTGGCACGATCAAACCCGGACACCACAACGGAAAGGATTTAACCGTTGTCAGCGCTTTTGAAGCAGTCGGTCAATTCAGCGCGGGCAAAATTGACCAAACAGAACTCAATGCAGTGGAACAGAATGCTTGTCCGGGTGCAGGTTCTTGCGGCGGAATGTTCACAGCCAATACGATGTCGAGTGCTTTTGAAGCGATGGGCATGAGTTTGCCTTATTCTTCGACAATGGCTGCTGAGGATGCCGAAAAAGCTGACAGCGCTGCCGAATCTGCAAAAGTTGTCGTGGAAGCGATCCGCAAACAGTTGTTACCGAGCCAAATTTTGACACGAGCGGCCTTTGAAAATGCGATCGCGGTAATTATGGCAGTCGGCGGTTCAACCAATGCTGTGCTGCATTTATTAGCCATTTCCAATGCGATCGGAGTTGAACTGTCCCTCGACGATTTTGAAACTATTCGAGCGAAAGTGCCGGTGCTGTGCGACCTCAAACCAAGCGGCAAATACGTAGCAACCGATTTGCACAAAGCCGGCGGCATTCCCCAAGTAATGAAAATCCTGCTAGAACAGGGTTTGCTGCACCCAGACGCGCTGACAATTACCGGTCAAACTCTTGCGGAAGTGTTAGCAGATATTCCAGCCGAACCCCGCACCGACCAAGATGTCATCCGCCCTTGGAACAACCCGATTTACGCCCAAGGACATTTAGCGATTCTCAGGGGAAATCTGGCAACAGAAGGAGCCGTTGCTAAAATTACTGGCGTTAAAAAAGCGCAAATTACCGGCCCGGCGCGGGTATTTGAATCTGAAGAAGATTGTTTGGATGCAATTTTAGCGGGCAAAATTCAAGCCGGAGATGTGGTTATCGTCCGCTACGAAGGGCCCAAAGGCGGGCCGGGAATGCGCGAAATGTTAGCACCAACTTCGGCAATTATTGGCGCTGGTTTGGGGGATTCTGTAGGGTTAATTACTGACGGTCGCTTCTCTGGCGGAACTTACGGCCTGGTTGTCGGTCACGTTGCACCCGAAGCACAAGTTGGCGGGACAATTGCTCTGGTAAAAGAGGGCGATTCAATTACGATTGATGCTCAAAATCGCTTGTTGCAGCTCAATGTTTCTGATGCAGAATTGGAGCAGCGGCGGGCTCTTTGGCAGCCTCCTAAACCTCGCTATACTAAGGGCGTTTTGGCTAAATACGCTAAGTTGGTTTCTTCTAGCAGTCTTGGTGCTGTGACTGATTTGGGTTTGGGTTAAAGTAGGAAATTTTTAACCGCAGATCAAGGCAGATAAACGCAGATGAACGCAGATAAAATCCTATCTGCGTTCATCTGTGTCGCTAATATCTGCCGTTAAAAAATTCCAAATTAACTGCGCTGATTCAAAAAGCGGCCTGCCATCGACATGGCGTCAGTAATATCTACGTCGCCGTCTCCATCTGCATCTAAAAACGTATTCAAAACGGGATTTCCACCCTGGGCTGGATTTTGGGGGTTGCCACCGGTTTGTAGCAAATTCAGTATGAGCGGCACCAAAACAGGTATCATCGCCTGCACTGTGGCGTTATTCAAACCGGTTCTGTGGGCGATATCGTTCACTATCTGCGTGAGTTGGCCGACTCCGAACAAACTCTGTACCGCTTGCGGATTGGGATTTGTGCCGCTAAATTGGTTGACAACTTGTTGAGCTTGTGCATCTCCTGACTGCGCTCGCACGTTTTGCAATGCCGATCGCACATATCCGCCCAAAACCGACATCGCTAGCTGAGTCGTGCCCGTATTGACGCCCTGGTTGGTGCTCAACTGTTCTACCGCACCGAGAATGTTGCCCAACTGATTGGGACTTGCTTGTTGGTTGGGATTGTCGATCGCGCTCAAAATTTGGTCAAATAGTCCCATAATTTTCGCTCCGTACAGTGATTGCTCAACTTTAAATTATAGCAAATCCTGTTTTTCAAGATTACCGAAAATAGTTTTGATGTGGGTCTTATAACTCATCTCTTGGCGTAGCGACAGTCATTCAAGCAGCAATCTCATACCATTTTAGATTTTAGATTTTAGATTTTAGAGGTGGAATGAATTCTGACATCAGAGTGGAGAGCTTGCTGGCAGTTGCATTCTTTTTTCAAACAGGGATAAAACGGATGATTTTTAAGTTTTTACAGTTCCTCTTTTTTCAGCCTTGGTTGGCACTTTCTCGTTGCCTATGGAATTTGATTCCCGAGCAATTGGAGGTTGTAAGAGCGTATTTTGCCTTAAATCCCCCTGCTTAATCGGCAGCGCGATCGAAAATTCCGTCCCCGTTCCCACCTCCGACCAAAAGTTAATTGTCCCCCCGTGTTTCTTGACGATAATTTCGCGACCAATTGCCAATCCCAAACCAGTACCCACACCTCTCGGTTTAGTAGTAAAGAATGTTTCAAACATTTTTTCTTGACTCTCTGGTGCTATTCCCGTACCGTTATCAGAAATTCGCACTACCACTGAGTCGTCGTCCAAGTATTCTGTAGCAATCACAATTCTCGGCGAAAAACTCGGTGCTTCCTGTTTCATTGACTCCGAAGCCGATTGTTTTTTCGCCTCGGCTGAGCTGGATTTCTCACTTTTTGCTTTCTCTTCCACAGCATCTAGTGCATTGTTCAGAAGATTCACAAATACCTGGTAAAGCAAACCCATATAGCCTTCAACAGTCGGAATATCCCCGTAATTTCGCACCACTTCAATGCCCTGTTTGATGCGGCTGTTGAGAATCAGCAAACTGCTGTCTATGCAGGCGTGCAAATCGACGGGATGAGGGGCGGCATCGTCGAGGCGAGAAAAATCTTTCAAGCTTAAGATAATAGCTTTGGCTCTTTCAGCACCTACTTGCATCGAGTCAAATATTTTGATCAAATCTTCTTTGAGAAAATCGATGTCTATTTCTTCGCCTTTCTCGATCACTGCGGCAGGGGGGTTGGGAATTTCTGTTTCGTAAGTTTTGAGCAAATCTAAAATATCTTCAACATAATTTCTGGCCGGATCGATATTGGCATAAATAAAATTGATTGGGTTGTTAACTTCGTGAGCAACACCGGCTAACATCCGCCCCAAAGTTGCCATTTTTTCATTTTGAAGTATCTGGGTTTGTTGTTCAGATTTCAATTCTTGTAGCAACTGATTTACTTTCTGAATCAGTTGATTCAGCGAAGCTGCTAATACTCCGACTTCATCGGTGCTGGTAACAGGTACTTGCAACTGAAAATTCGATTCTTCAGTCACTCGCTGAGCAATTTTAGTTACAGCGGCGAGGGGTTTGGCGATCGCCCGACTGGTGAAACCTGCTAGCAGTGCTGCAACGACGATCGACAGTGCCATGCTACCCAAAATTATTTGCACCCGCAGCGCCTGGGCTCGCAGCAGATCCTGCCGCCCTGCATCTTCTTGCTCTTGGGCGCGATCGATAATTTCTGCTATATCATTGACCGCCCTATCTAGTTGCAACCCTATTTTATCTCGATCTAAATTCGACAGCAACTTACGTTTTACAAGTTGTTGAGCGGGGTTATTGGGCAATTTACTAATTTCTTTATTAACTGTTTCTATTCGAGCAAGATAATTAGATAATAGCGAAGCGCAAGTTTTTTTAAATTGTTTTATGCCTTCTATGTCTTCCATGTATTTAGAGTTTTTGACTTCAAATAATAACAACTTCAATTTGTAAATGTTGTCTTGTAGTTGTTCGTATTTATTGTCAAAATTTTTGGGTTGTTCTAGCCCGTAGATAAGCCATTCTTGGCTGTTTTTAGTTCGCAGTAAAGCCACCTGTAACTTATTTAAAAGCTGAGTTTCTCGCTCGATGTGTACTTGATTGTTAGTTCTGCGATAGTAATGAGTGCCCACCAACATCCCGATAGTCGTTCCCCCAATCGCAACACAAAGAGCCAGTGCGTAGCCGCTGCTGATTTTGTCGCGAATACTGAGGTTGCCCAAGGAATGGGCTATGTGAGCGAAATAATTGGGCTTGAGTGGCTGGCTCTCTTTGATGTTATGCTCGCAAGAGGTAGAGAGTTCTTGTGAAGGCTGATTTAGATGTTTGAGCTGCATAGATGCTAACCTGTGAATAATTCACGCACTGACAATTCAGTCTAACTTAACTCGCGGCTGATTTGAGAGTACCGCATAGATACTTAATTTGATAATTTTTGTGAATTAGGATGCTCTTACCCTGCCTAAGAAACCCGGTTTCTCGTTTCCGCTTTCGGAGCTTCCAAGACCCACTTACGTTAACAAACCTGGTTTCTCTGTACTTAATGTCATATTTTTTTATTAATAAAAAACTATTGCTAGACTTGCGAGCGAATAACTCACTGAATAAATAAGTAGGTAGATGCAAATAAGCCAGCCTGCAGTTCTGTCTAGTAATAAGGTGTAGCTTAAGTAGGTAGGCGGGAAAAATAATCTTTATGTAACTAAATATTAAGTAGCGTGAACAAACTTAAATTTAACACGTTGCCTACGGTAGTTTCCTATTTCTCCTCTACCTTCTAATCCATGAATTACGGCGTGGCGACTTCTAACTTCGAGTCAAATATATCTCCCGTTAATTCATCTTTTTTTTTCATAGGTTGCCACTCCAATTCAATAGGGTTCCTTTCTACCCAATTTTGGGATAAAAAAATATGTGAAACCTATTTTCTTGTTTTTATTCTAACTGGCGGAATTCTTGACATCGGTGTATCAGCAGTTGTTGTAGATAGATGATTATTCGGGAGCGTCTACTTTTTTGAGCATATTTTGGGGGTTATTGCTCCATCATATTAATCTAAACTTTCGCTAAATATAACCAAACTTGTCAACAGTAAACCCAGCTAATTTAATGTTATAACAATAGTGCGGACATTTTTCAATTACTAACCGCATAATGGGGGTTTTAGCCTTCTCATTGAAGTCAAATACTAACGGTAAAATGAGGGTTTTAGCCTCTGGATCAAAAACGGTTCGGGGAAGTGAATTAATTAACAATAATTATAAAAATTTATTGTTGGGCTAGTTATTTTATAACAAGGTTTAATCTAGCTCTTTTAAGCGTTCTAATTTTCAAGTAATGCGCTTAGAAAATGCCAGAGTCTTTGTTCATTGTTTTCTCCCACTACACGAGATATTGCGGGAGCATCTCATATTTGTAAAAACACTTCTTCTGGCTCCTTCCTTCTTCCTCTTTTCTCCTGGCTCCTGACTCCTGACTCCTAACTCCTATTTTGGGCTTGGCTGCAAAAGTGAGATGCTCCCGATATTGCTGGTAGTATTTGACGCTTCATATCACATAATCGGCACATGAAAGTAATTAAAATTCTCACAGTTTATCACTTTAGGAAGAGTGTTACTTATGCTAGGTATAACTAACAGTAATCGTCAATCGTCAACAAATTTTATCTTTACGGCGAGTTCTCGGAGCTTCAACAGAGTCGTAAAGGGTTGACGGCACTTGCTCTTTTTATTATCTCAAGAAAGTGATGAAAGAGCGTTACCTTAGAGTCGCCGAATTTCCCTAACTCATTTTATGCAGGAGCCAACAGTAAGTAAATATAATATCTAGAGAATGTCGTGCAGCTAAGTAACTCTTATCGTTACTAGGGCTGACCCTAGGCTACGCTATCAGCTCATGTGTTTAAGGCGAAGTGTTTAAAAAAATAATCAGCAATAAAACCCTATAAACTCATGTTCATGCGTACTACGGCTCTGACTCCAATAGAGCTCAGGACTGCGATCGTCCGGGAACCATTGGTGGTTTCGCCCGATAGGACGGTGATAAATGCGATCGCCCAAATGAGCGGCGTGCGATCGCTCTGCAACACCCCTAGAACTGCCGACGGTCAACTCGACGACCTCCACCTAGAGGCGCGATCGAGTTGCGTGTTGGTAGTGGAAAACGAGCAATTGGTCGGCGTACTGACGGAGCGAGACGTGGTGCGGCTCAGTGCTGGGCAGCGTTCCTTGGAGAATTTGGCGCTCCGGGAGGTGATGGCACATCCCGTCGTCACCCTCCGCGAGTCCGCCTTCACCGATTTATTTTTGGCGATTAATCTGCTCCAGCAGCACCAAATTCGCCATTTGCCCATCCTGGACGAGCACGATCGCCTAGTGGGCCTAGTGACTCACGAAAGCCTGCGCCAAACCTCTCGACCGATCGACCTGCTGCGGTTGCGTATAGTAGCAGAAGTGATGACCCGCGAAGTGATTTGTGCTGCGCCAGATTCTTCCCTACTGGCGATTGCTCAACTTATGGCAGAGCATCGCGTCAGTTCCGTGATGATCGTGCACCCAGGCGGAATCTCTACTGAACCGCTACAAATTCCAGTGGGGATTCTCACCGAGCGGGATATTGTGCAATTTCAGGCCTTGGGCTTGAACCTGGAAACCTGTCTAGCTCAGGCGGTAATGAGTACGCCGATTTTTGCCGTTAGACCCGACGATTCGCTCTGGACTGTGCAGGAGATCGTGGAGCAGCGATCGATCCGTCGGTTGGCGGTGACAGGGGAGTTAGGAGAACTATTAGGCATCGTCACCCAGACCAGTTTGCTGCAAGCCCTCAACCCGCTGGAGCTATACAAACTGGTCCAGAAGTGGGAAGAGAAGGTGGTGCGCCTAGAGGCGGAAAAGGTGGCTCTGCTGGCAAATCGCAACCTTGAACTCGAGCAGCAGGTGGAAGCTCGGACAGTCGCCCTCAAAGCAAAGGCCGATCGAGAGCAACTTCTCAATACCATTGCCGAGCAGATCCGCTCCTCCCTGAATTTGTCAGATATTCTGCAGACTACGGTGCAGGAAATTCACTCGCTTCTGGGATGCGATCGCGTCATCATTTACCAGTTTCGGCCTGACTTGAGCGGCACGGTGATTGCGGAAGCGATTACTGACACGGCGCGATCGGTGCTCCATAGGGAAGCCCACGATCCTTGCATGAGCCCAGAATGGCTTGAACCCTATCGCCAGGGCAGAATTCGCGTCATCAACGACATCTACGGCGAAGAAATGACCCTGTGCCATCAGGAAATGTTAGTGGGGTTTGATATTCGCGCCAAGCTGATGGTGCCGATCGTAATTGAGCAACAACTGCGCGGATTAATGATCGCCAGTTATCGAGCCACTCCACACTCTTGGACGACTGAGGAGATCGAACTCCTGCGACAAGTTTCTCTACAGGTGGCGATCGCCCTTGGGCAATCCCTGATCCAGCAAAAATTGCAGAATGAACTGGTAAAGCGACAGCGGATCGAAGCCACCCTGATCGAGAGCGAACAACGCTACGCCGCCCTTGCCGCTGCTGCTCCTGTGGGGATTTTTCGCACCGATGCCGAGGGGCTATGCACCTATGTCAACGATCGCTACTTTCAGCTCAGCGGACTCAGACCAGGAGCCACTATCGCACAGGGATGGCAACAAGGAGTACACCCGGACGATCGCGATTTGGTTATCGCCCAATGGGAGCAATTCATTCAAGGGTACCGCTCTTTTGAACTCGAATTTCGCTTTCAACGTCCCGACGGTACGGTAACGTGGGTTTATGGGCAGTGCGTCGCCGAACTCGATGCCAATGGACATCGGAGCGGCTATATAGGCACCATTACCGACATTAGCGATCGCAAACGAACAGAAGCCTTCCTGCAAGAAAGCGAAGAACGCTACGCCAGCCTAGTGGAAGCCGTACCCGTGGGGATTTTCCGCGCTGATGCTGTGGGCAAGTGCATCTACCTTAACGATTGGTGGTGTCTGATCAGCGGACTCACCCCAAAAACCGCCATCGGGGAAGGATGGCAACAAGGGCTACACCCCGACGATCGCGATTGGGTCATCGCCGAATGGGAGCAATCTCTCCAAGAAAAAGGCTCTTTCCAACTCGAATATCGCTTTCAACATCCCGACGGTGGTGTGGCTTGGGTATATGGGCAGTCCGTTGCCGAACTGGATGCAGACGGGCAAGTAGTCGGGTATGTAGGAACTATTACAGACATTAGCGATCGCAAACTTGCCGAACAACAACTCCAGCAACTCAACCAACAGCTAGAAACCAAAGTCGCAGAACGCACCCAAGAGCTTTCGCAAGTCAACAGCCTGCAACGCGCCATCCTCGATGGTGCTGATTACTCCATCATCTCCACTGACCCAACTGGCATCATCCAGACCTTTAATGCTGGAGCCGAAAGGATGCTGGGTTACAGTGCTCGAGAAATCATCGGCAAAGCCACCCCCGCACTCTTCCACGATGCAAATGAGATAATTGACCGGGCAGCATCACTATCTGCCGAACTAGGGCAAAATATTCCCCCCGGCTTTGAGGTTCTTGTTGCCAAAGCACGTCAAGCTATTGTCCGCGAAGAAGAGTGGAGCTATATCCGCAAAGATGGTTGTCGATTTCCTATGTCGCTATCCGTCACCGCCCTCAAGGATGTCAATCAGCAAATTATCGGCTTTTTAGGCATCGCCAAAGATATTAGCGATCGCAAACGTGCAGAAGTGGAACTACAGAAAGTATCGGATCGCCTCGCTTTGTCTCTCAAATCAGGGGCGATCGGCTGTTGGGACTTCGATCTTGTACAGAACACCGTCTTTTGGGATGAGCGGATGTACGAACTATACGGTGTCACAAAACAATCTGATTCCCCTCTGCCTTACGACATTTGGGCAAACCGGTTACATCCCGAAGACCGCACCGCCATCGAAACATTGCTCCAGCAAGCCGTCTTAGGACAGGCAGAATACGATACCGAGTTTCGAGTGTTGCATCCCGATGGCAGCCTCCACTTTATTAAAGCCAATGGAGTGGTGGTGCGAGATGCCCAAAGCAATCCCCAGAGCATGATTGGGATCAACTTTGATATTAGCGATCGCAAACAAGCTGAACTCGAACGACAGCAGTTAATTCAAGAATTATCAGCCTTTAAACAGGCTTTGGATCAGTCTGCCATTGTGGTCATCACCGATCGCGAAGGGGTGATCTCCTACGTCAACGATCGCTTCTGTGTAGTCTCTGGCTACTCCCGCGATGAACTGATCGGACAAACCCATCGCATTGTCAACTCTGGCTATCATCCCCCTGCTTTTTTCCAAGACTTGTGGCGCACCATTAACAGGGGTCAGATTTGGCGCGGTGAAATTTGCAATCGGGCAAAAAACGGTAGCCTGTACTGGGTTGCCACCACCATCGTCCCCTTTTTGGACGAACAAGGGCGACCTTTTCAGTATCTAGCCATTCGCTTCGACATTACCGATCGCAAGTTGGCCGAAGCAACGCTTCGGCAGGAAAATACTTTCCGTCAACAAATTGTAGAAAACATGGCAGAAGGGCTGTGCGTTTTCCATCAAGTTGAGGAGTTTCCCTTTATCCGCTTCACAGTCTGGAATCAGCAAATGCAAACGATTACGGGTTACACCTTAGAAGAAATTAACCGTCTGGGGGCGTATCAAACCTTGTACCCGAATCTAGAAGATCGAGAACAGGCGATCGCCACCTGTAGACAGATGCAGCCGATGGCTGTGGAAAGGGAAATCCAGCGTCAAGATGGACAGCGGCGCACTATCTCCATTTCCACCTCTGTCCTATCGGGTGATGATGGACATCTCTATTCGCTGGCCCTGATCCAAGACATTACCCATCGCCAACAGACAGAGCGAGAAAATCGCCTGTTGAAAGAACGCCTCGAATTTCTTCTGGCATCCAGTCCCGCGATGATCTATAGCTGTAAGCCCTATCGCGACTATGACTCAACCTTCATCAGCAAAAATATCGAAACCATTTTGGGCTACAAGCCAAAAGAAGTTGTATCGACCCCCAGCTTCTGGATTAACCATCTTCACCCCGAAGATGCCTCTAGAGTTTTGGCCGATCTATCGGCTCTCTTTGAGTACGACACTCATCAGCATGAATATCGATTTTTGCATCGCGATGGTTACTACGTTTGGATACGGGATGCAATGCGCCTGGTGCGAGATGAACAAGGTCGCCCAACCGAGATTGTTGGCTATTTTGCCGATATTAGCGATGTCAAACAAACCGAAGAAACCCTAAAAATACAACTGGCGGCAATTGAGGCGGCGATCGAGGGCATTGCGATTCTCCAAGCAGATACCTACCTCTATTTGAATCAAGCCCATCTAGAACTGTTTGGCTACGAACATCCCCAAGAACTGCTGGGCAAAAACTGGCAACTTTTGTATTCCCAACAGGAGTTAGAACGGTTTGAGCGGGAACTCTTGCCGGTGCTGAGGCGCGATCGCGCTTGGGAGGGAGAGGCGATCGCCACCCGCAAAGATGGCTCTACCTTTGCCGAAGGCTTATCCCTCACCCTCACCGAGGATGGATTATTGATTTGTGTATGCCGCGATATCAGCGATCGCAAACAGATTGAAGCCGAATTAGCAGAGAGTGAAGCTAAATTCCGGCGGCTCGTAGAAGGGGTTAATGATTTGATCTGGTCATGTGAACCCGATGGCAGACTCACTTATGTGTCACCGCAATTCAAGACGATGTTTGGCTGGGACGAGAGTGCATGGATTGGTAAGTCGTTTATATATCTGGTGCATCCAGACGATCGCCCAATGGTAGTTACTGGTTATCGGGAGAATATCAAATTTGGTAAAAAGTCAAGTGATTATGAGTTCCGACACCGCCACCGAGATGGCAATTATGTCTGGGTGAGAAGCAGCGCCACACCCGTTATAAATGCTGAAGGGGAATTGATTAGCATCCAGGGAATTTTATCGGATATCAGCGATCGCAAACAAGCTGAACTCGCCAGGGAAAGCAGTGAAATGCGCTTCCGCCGGGTGTTTGATTCCTGTGTGAGCGGCATGATGTTTGCCGATTTTCAGGGGAAAATTACCGATGCCAACGATCGCTTCTTACAGATGGTTGGCTACACTAGGGAGGAACTAAATGCTGGGATGATTCATTGGGATGCTATGACCCCCCCCGAATATCTCCCCGCTGATTTTTTAGCGATCGAGCGCCTGACACAGGAGGGCGAGATCGAGTCCTTGGAAAAGGAATACTACCGTAAGGATGGCAGCCGGATTTCTGTCCTGCTCGGAGCCGCACTTCTTCCAGGCTCAGAGGATCAAACTATTTGTGTATTAGTAGACATCAGCGATCGCAAACAGGCCCAGAAGGCTTTGCAGGAATCTCAGCAGTTTCTGCAAACGGTACTCGATACCATCCCGCTTTCGGTGTTTTGGAAGAATCGAGAGTCGGTTTTTTTAGGATGCAATCAGCAGTTTGCCATAACTCTAGGCTTGCCATCTACGACCGAAAGTATAGGTAAAAGAGATTTAGATATTTGCCAGAAAGAAGTGGAGGCGCACGAGTATTGTGCGATGGATCGGCGGTTAATCGAAACGGGTGAAGCTATATTAGGGATCGAAGAAACCCTAACCCTACCCAATGGTAAACCAATATTTCTCGAAACCCACAAGGCTCCCCTGCGAGACTGCTCAGGTAATATTATTGGTCTGGTAGGCACGTTTCAGGATATCACCGATCGCAAAGAAGCCGAAGCGAGATTCCAACAACAAGCAAAACAGGAACGTTTGCTGGGAGCGATTACTCAACGGATGCGATCGTCTCTGCATCTGGACGAGATTCTCAATAGCACTGTTGAGGAAATCCATCAGGTATTGCAATCAGACCGAACGCTGGTTTATCGGATTTTTCCTGAAGGGACGGGAGCTGCCATTGCTGAATCTGTTTCGCCAAATAGGCTTAAGCTCCTGGATATCCTCTTCCCAGAAGAGGTTTTCCCCGAAGAGAACTACGAGCGCTATATCCAAGGAAGAGTTTATGCCCTCAACGATAGCGAAGATGAAAACGAGTCAATCTTACCATGCTTGGTTGAATTCCTCGCAGACATCGAGGTCAGAGCCAAACTCGTAGTTCCAATTATTCAGAATCAAAACCTCTGGGGGTTGCTGATTGTTCATCAATGCGATCGTCCGCGCCAATGGCAAGACTGGGAAATCAATTTACTTAAACAAATTGCTAACCAATTAGCGATCGCAATTCAGCAATCTTACCTCTACGAACAGGTACAATCAGAATTGGCTATCCGCAAGCAAACAGAAAATGCGATCGCTTTACAACTGCAACGGCAGCGAACTTTGGGAGTCATCGCCCAGCAAATTCGCGAATCGTTGGATATTAACGAAATTTTGGCGACTGTGACACAGCAAGTCAAAGAAATCTTGCAAGGCGATCGGATCATCGTGTTCCGGGTATTTGGGGATGGCAGAAGTCAAATTGTTGAAGAAGCTGTGTCTAGCGAGTTCCCCGCGCTCAAAGACCATCACTGGGAGGACGAACTGTGGTCTCAAGAAATCCTGAACTGGTACTGGCAGGGCAAGCCCCGCATCGTCCCCGATGTAATGACCGATATCTGGACTGATTGCTTGGTGGAATACGCAACCGTTTGTCAAGTCCAGTCCAAAATCGTTGCACCTATCCTGCAAGAAGTCCGAAGCAGCGAAAGCCATAGATGGGTGGCCCCAGGACAAACCAAGAAGCTCTGGGGGGTTTTAGTCGTCCATGCCTGTCGAGAACAACGAGTGTGGCAAGAGTCTGAAGCGCAACTCCTGCAACAAATTGCCAACCAGTTGGCGATCGCAATTCAACAAGCTAGCCTATTTAAGCAGTTGCAGCAAGAACTCACCGAACGACAACAAGCCCAGCAGCAACTCACCGAGCGCAACCAACAACTGGGAGCCTCTAACGAAGAACTGGCCCGTGCTACCCGTCTCAAAGACGAATTCCTCGCCAACATGAGCCACGAACTCCGCACCCCCCTTAATGCCATTCTGGGCATGAGCGAGGGGCTACAAGATCAAGTCTTTGGCATCGTCAACGAACAACAAATCAAAGCTTTACAGACCATCGAGCGGAGTAGCTCTCACTTGCTAGAGTTAATCAACGACATTTTGGATGTCGCCAAAATTGAATCGGGTCAAATGGAGCTCGATTGCACCCCAGTTTCAATCAATCATCTCTGTCAATCCAGTCTGGCATTTATCAAACAACAAGCCCTGCAAAAACGCATCCAGCTAGAGATTAAAGTGCCACTCAATCTGCCCGACTTATTGATTGATGAACGGCGGATGCGCCAAGTCTTGATCAACCTGCTCAATAACGCTGTCAAATTCACTCCTAACGGAGGACGCATCACCGTAGAAGTCAGCGGTCAACTGCGCCGGCCCGACCCAGATTCTGTTGATTCCCCACCCCATTTTTTGGTCAAAGAGACTCTGCGAATTGCCGTCATCGATACAGGTATTGGTATTGCCCCAGAACATATCAACAAACTGTTTCAACCCTTTATCCAAATCGATGGCGCCCTGAATCGTCAATATGCTGGCACTGGCTTGGGGCTTGCCTTGGTGAAACGCATTGTCGAACTCCACGGCGGGCAGGTGGGGCTCACCAGCACTGTGGGTGTAGGAAGTTGCTTCAAGATCGACCTTCCCTGCACTGGTTGTGCGCCCTCCTCTGTTGACCTGGAATCCCAGACAGAGCCAAGCATCGAACCCAGCGGGCCCGAACAGGCAGGTTCTCCCTTAATCTTGCTGGCGGAAGACAACGAAGCCAATATCAATACGGTTTCGAGCTACCTGAGAGCTAAAGGCTATCGCATTCTCTTGGCTAAGGATGGAGAGGAGGCGATCGCCCTGGCCAAGTCTGAAAACCCCAATCTAATTTTGATGGACATTCAAATGCCTGGTATGGATGGTCTAGAAGCTATGCAGCAGATCCGCTGCGACCCAAATTTAGTTGATCTGCCGATCGTTGCCCTAACTGCCTTAGCGATGACGGGCGATCGCGATCGTTGTCTTGCCGCCGGAGCCAATGATTACCTCACCAAACCCGTCAAGCTGAAGCAATTGGCAAGCACTATTCAACAACTTTTAGCTTCTAAGTAAAGATAACCCGTGAACAGACCCTCCGTTTTAATCATTGATGACGATCCCAATAATTTTGATGTAATTGAAACCCTCTTGAGCGACCAAGACTATCAATTGCATTACGCTGCCAGCGGGCAAGAAGCGATCGCATCCCTCGACATATTTGAGCCTGATATTATTTTGCTGGATGTGATGATGCCAGGAATAGATGGTATCGAAGTTTGTCGGCAAATCAAAGCCATGTCAAAATGGCAAGCCGTTCCCATCATTATGGTGACAGCATTAAACTCAAAATCAGACCTTGCCCATTGTCTGACTGCCGGCGCTGACGACTTCATTAGTAAACCTGTAAATGCTATTGAACTGCGTGCCAGAGTTCACTGTATGCTGCGAATTAAGCACCAGTATGACGACCTGCAAAGCTTACTCAAATTGCGGGAAGATATGGTTAAAATGGTAGTCCACGATTTACGCAATCCCCTGGCTGGTATCTTGCTTGGCTTGGAACTCCTAAAAAGCGTAGAGTATCCTAGAGAAAAACAACAAACACAACTGGCTCGACTTTGCTCTTCAGCACAAGCAATACAGCTATTAATTGATGATTTATTGCAAATTGCTTTACTAGAATCAGGTAAAAATCGTCTCAATTACACAGAGGTTTATCTGTGCGATCTCGTAAAGTCTGCCCTATCAAACTTTGAAGCTATCGCTGCTAACAAAAATCAATCGCTGGTCGCTCAATTACCCGAAGAAACCAGTAGGAAAGTCTCGGTTGATGCCACCATGATACATCGAACCCTGGATAATCTTCTCTCGAATGCCATTAAGTTTTCCCCACCCAATAGTCAAATCATAGTGAATGTAGAATTCCTCACATCTGGCAAGGCCAAAATCCAGGTTATAGACTTGGGACCGGGTGTTCCTGATACATTGCAGCACAAGATTTTTGAGAAATACGAGATTGGAAGTTTGATGTCGGATATCTCTCAAATAGGGCTGGGTTTAGCTTTCTGTAAAATGGTCGTTGAGGCACATGGGGGCGAAATTTGTGTAAGAAGCAACCAACCACAAGGAGCCATTTTTGAAATCACTTTGGCAGCCTAGCTGAAGGCTAGCACGTGAATTAATCAAACTTTTTACATTGTTGAACGGGTGACAATTATGTCTCAATTTTCTATCTTAATTGTTGATGATGAGCCGGATAACTTTGATGTGATTGAAACTCTGTTATCAGAGCAGGATTATCAATTGCATTACGCTGCCAGCGGGCAAGAAGCGATCGCATCCCTCGACATATTTGAACCCGATCTTATTTTGCTGGATGTGATGATGCCGGGAATAGACGGCATCGAGATTTGTCGGCAAATCAAAGCCATGTCAAAATGGCAAGCCGTTCCCATCATTATGGTGACAGCATTAAGCTCAAAATCAGACCTTGCCAACTGTCTAGCTGCCGGAGCAGACGACTTCATCAGTAAACCTGTAAATGCTATTGAACTGCGTGCTCGCGTGCATTCAATGCTCAGAATCAAGCAACAGTATGATAATATCCAGAACTTATACCACATCCAAGAAAAGACCATTAATGTCTTGGAAAGCACCCTCAATGAGCTGCGTGGCAACTTAGCTTCTACTCTATCCCACGAACTGAACACGCCCCTCAATGGCATCTTAGGCACGATCGGGTTGCTCAAGGACGATATCGAAAACATGGATATCGCCCAAATCCGTGAGATATTAGGCTGGGCAAATGACTCTGCCCGTCGCCTAGAAAAATTAACGAAAAAATTCCTGATTTATTTAGGATTAGAACTATCCGCAAGCCAACAGCACAAGATCCAATCTGCCCAAACTCAATTTTCAGCTTCCGCCATTGAAACCGAGTTGAAATACCAAGCTCAGAAGGTCAACCGTAGCAACGATCTGTTGTTCACTCTTGAGGAAGCGGAGATCGCTCTATCAGAGCGATATCTATCAACGATGCTCCGTGAATTAATTGATAATGCACTGAAATTCTCCTCACCAGAGACAACCATTAAAGTTAGTAGTCAAGTCCTAGGGGAGATGCTGCATTTATCTGTACATGACTCTGGGCTGGGCATGACAGAAGAGCAAATTGCTAAAATTGGTGCCTTCATGCAGTTTGAGCGCAAGAAGTATGAGCAACAGGGTACTGGCATCGGCTTAAAAATTGTCCATAAAATAGTCGAACTGGCAGGAGGAGAGTTCTCAATTACCAGTATCTATCAAAAGGAAACAACGGTACATCTCACTCTGCCGATTGTCCGCAATTAGCATGAGTTTTTCTATCAAGTCCGGTGGCATCGTTATGGAGTTTGAGAAGGAATAAATTTGCTTTGCATGGGAGCGGCAACAGATTAAAAAAGATGAACTAGCAGGATAAATATTGGACTCCCAGTTAGAGCTTGCTTCTGCGCTAATTCATGGGGTAGAAGGTAAAGAAAAAACCGTACACAACCTTACACAACCTATTAAATTTAACTCGAATTACCCTACTTAATCTTTTGTTACATACTGGTGGCACATTTTCCCACCGACCTAGTTAGTTCTCGTGCAAGCTACAATTGCAGACTCCGGCGCGATCGCACTTTATCTGCACCCGCTACCACTAAAGCCCCGCAAATCGCGCCCGCAGTCGGACAGAATCGGGATTTGCGGGTTCGCGCAGTACGATCGGGCGCTTCGCCATTTTAGATTTTAGATTTTAGATTTTAGATTTGCAATGACTGATGACTATCGGCGTAATGTAAAAATCAAAGCATAACCATTTTATTTGCCACTCCCCTCATGCCTTTGCCGCGCCTGTTAACCTTAATTGCTGCTTTATGCCTCGCCCTGGGGCTGATTATTGGGCTGGTGAGTTCCTTAACAGGGCTTTACAGTCAAGTTGCGTGGTCTGCCTCTCCGCTGTTGGCTAATTTGCTGATTTTCCTGATAATTGTACTTTTGGGAACCCTAATTTTTGCGCTGGTTTACTATTTTAGGCTGCTGCAACGCCCTCAGAAAGTTAAGGGAAAACGGCCGATTACTCCGAAGGTTCCTGTTGTCAAAAGTGAAGCAGCTTCGGAAAATCTCAAAGCAATCAGGCAACAAGTCGATCGCATTCAAGATGAAGTAGCGCGGCAAGCTTTGCTGTTAAGAGCCCGCGAAATTGAAGCTAGCATGGCTCGCGGCAGCGTTCGAGTAGTTGTTTTCGGCACCGGTTCTGCGGGCAAAACTTCCGCTGTGAATGCGCTGGTGGGGCGGATGGCGGGACAGGTGGGCGCGCCGATGGGAACTACGGAAGTTGGGGAAACTTACACTCTGAAATTGAAAGGAATCGATCGAGAATTAGCAATTACTGATACCCCAGGTATCTTGGAAGCGGGAGTGGCGGGGACTTACAGAGAAGAATTGGCGAGGCAGTTGGCGGCGAGGGCAGATTTGATCTTATTTGTTTTGGACGGCGATTTGCGAAAATCCGAGTACGAACCGCTGCGGACTTTGGCGGAAATTGGCAAAAGGTCGATCGTGGTTTTTAATAAAGTTGACCTTTATCCAGACACCGACAGAGATGAAATTCTCGATCGACTGCGGCAGCGAGTCAAAGGTTTTGTAGCAGCAATGGATGTAGTAGCCATTAGCGCCAATCCGCAAAAAGTTGTACTAGAAGACGGCACAATTTTTCAGCCAGACCCGGATATTATGCCATTAATTCGGCGCGTCGCTGCGATTTTGCGAGCTGAAGGCGAAGACTTAATTGCGGATAATATTTTGCTGCAATCTCAGCACTTGGGAGACCAAGCGCGCAAGTTAATTGATGCTCAAAGAAGGCGGCAAGCTGATAAGGCAGTAGAGCGATTTCAGTGGATCGGAGCCGGAGTAATTGCTGTCACGCCTTTGCCAGTTGTGGATTTGTTAGCGACAGCAGCAGTTAACGCTCAAATGGTAGTAGAAATTGCCAAGATTTACGGCTGCGAATTAAATATCGATCGGGCCAAAGAATTGGCATTGTCTCTAGCAAAAACCCTAGCAAGTTTGGGAATAGTTGAAGGAGTAATTCAAGTAGTATCAAGGGCGCTGCAGTTAAGCGTAGCGGGGTTTGTACTGGGCAAGGCAATTCAAGCAGTCAGTGCCGCTTATTTAACCCGAATTGCTGGTAAAAGTTTTATTGAATATTTCCGCCATGACCAAGATTGGGGCGACGGCGGCATCGCCGAAGTCGTGCAGAGGCAGTTTCAGTTAAATCGTAAAGACGAGTTTGTCAAAGCATTTGTCAAAGATGCGATCGCCCGGGTTGTCGAACCTCTAAATATTTATCAGCAGGAATCGGAACCAGAATTAGAAATGTCAGCCCAATTAGAATCAGAAATAGAACCAGAAGCATTGTATCAACAGCAGCAATACGATGATTGGGAAACTTACAACAACAAACGAAAGGATGACTGGTAATGAGGCATTGGGAATTGGGCAAACAGGGAATTGAGAATTGGGTAATTACGATCGTTCAATGAGATGTTCCCTGAGTATGATTTGTTTAATTTTATTAAGAAATTTTACAATAATTTTACACCTCGGATAGACTCCGGGGAGATCAAATCAAACCGAGCGATCGGATGGAACATAATTTTGATAAGATTTAAGCTTGATAACAAAATTTGCTATTGTGCGTCCGGGTAAAAACAATGAGCGATCGACCAATTATTCTCGGTATTGTCGGAGACAGCGCAGCGGGCAAAACTACCCTGACGCGGGGAATTGCCCAAGTATTGGGGCCAGAAAATGTCACTGTGATTTGTACTGACGACTATCATCGCTACGACAGAAAGCAGCGGGCCGAAATCGGAATCACAGCATTGCATCCCGACTGTAATCACCTCGACATCATGCAGCAGCACCTCAGCCTGCTGCGTACCGGACAAGCAATTCTCAAACCCATCTACAACCACACGACAGGTACATTCGACCCGCCGGAATACATCAAGCCCAGCAAATTTGTAATAGTTGAAGGTTTGCTGGGTTACGCAACCCGAACAATCCGCGATTCTTACGACGTAAAAGTTTATCTTGCTCCTCCTGAAGAGTTGCGAACTCAGTGGAAAGTTAAGCGCGATGTCATGAAGCGCGGTTATACTGAAGAACAGGTGCTTGCAGAAATAAAAAAACGGGAACCCGACTCTGAAGACTTCATTCGTCCTCAGCGCAAATCTGCCGACGTTGTAGTTAGTTTTTACCCGCCCGAAGCGGACAATGAATCAAATTTGAGCGTCCGTTTAGTGCTCAGGCCGACAATTCCTCACCCTGATTTTACTGAAATTTTAGGTCGAGGTAGCGATAGTTTTCAACCTGCAATTCGCTTGGGACTCGATCGGGATATGGGCAAACCAGTTGACGTTTTGGAAGTAGACTCGCACGCTACCAGCGAGCAAGTAAACGAACTGGAAATGATTTTGTGCAGCGAGTTGCCCCACCTGCGCGGATTTTGCTCCGCCCAAGGCAACCCGGAAATTGGCAAACTGATCGGCACAACAGGCGAAGTTTTGCAAAGTTACCCGCTAGCTTTGACGCAGTTGCTAGTTGCATATCACATGATGAAAGCAATTCATGTGTATTAATTGAGTGATACAACTCGGCGGTTGAAACCGCTCAAGAGTCAAACTTTTGTCGGCGGCTCGACTGAGCTTCCCGGCACTTCCTGGGCGGATTAAATAGTGGTAAGGTGCGCATTGCGCACCCTACAAATAGCAGCATTTCGCCAGTAGTGTTATGTACATAATTTAGGGGCGAAATTGCGTAATTTTAATTATATTATTTGTGTCACACTTGAGGATTTATCCTCAGTGATGGCCAATCCTGATTAACATTAGCCAACTGCTGAAGTGGCATGGAGACTGGCAACTGACTTTGAGGTGCGGGCACCATTTCGCCTCGGAAGTCGAGGAGGGTGACGAGCAGCAGATAGGCAACTGCTAAAATTATAGAAATCACTCCAGTGATAATAGCAACAAGTTTTGAACGATCCATATTCAGCAAATTTTAACTACAGCTAATATTAGTTTAACATTAAAAATAGCAACATTATTACTTAACTTATGCAATAGAATATAATCAGGTGCTAGTTATTTCTGTGACCAAAATGGAACCTCTTGTAGATGCGCCAAATCCCATCGAGATGCCCAGAGCTACCCCAGTGGTGGAAACATTTAACCTGGGGAAGTTCTACCGTACCGGCTTCTGGATGAATGAAAAAATTGAATCGCTCAAAAATTGCACTCTGACTGTCTCTGAGGGCGAAACTTTCGGGTTGTTAGGGCAAAATGGAGCGGGGAAAACTACGCTGCTGAAAACTTTGCTGGGTATAGTGCGCCCCACTTCTGGGCGGGCATTGCTTTTGGGGAGGCCTTTGGGCGATCGCACTGTGAAGCAGCGAGTCGGCTACTTGCCAGAAAATCCCTATTTTTACGATTATCTCACGGGCTGGGAATTCTTGCAATTTGCGGCGGGGTTATTTCAAATTCCCCCCTCGATTCAGCGGCAGCGAATTCCGAATTTGTTAGATTTAGTTGGGCTATCTCAATCGGCGGCAATTAAAAAACAGTTGCGCCAGTATTCTAAGGGAATGCTGCAACGGATCGGTATGGCTCAAGCTTTGATTAACAATCCAGATGTGGTATTTCTAGATGAGCCAATGTCGGGTTTAGATCCGATGGGGCGCTATCAGATGCGGGAGATAATTTTATCGCTGAAAAATCAAGGAAAAACAATTTTTTTTAATTCGCATATATTATCGGATGTGGAGAAGATTTGCGATCGGGTGGCAATTTTGGCGAAGGGTGAGTTAATCTGCATTGGTGCGATCGACGAAATCCTAGGTAATACTGAAACTTACCGGGTTGAAGGTAGGGGCGGCCACTTGAATATCCTGCACAAATGGATACCGGATATGGAAGTTGATAATGATTTGTGGTACGGTCATTTGCAGGGCGATCCGAAGGAGTTTCTTTCTAGTCTGAGCGGTACGGGAGGGCAGCTAATTGGGATGAATTTGGCTAAGCCGAGTTTGGAAGAGTTTTTTATGCAGCAACTGCAAGAAAGAGGGATTTATTCTAGTGGTTGATGTATCTTAAAAGAGGTAAATTGGGATTGATGGTGGCGCGGGGGCGGGTTTATGAGATTGTCGGTTTTTGGCAAATATTGTCGGTGAACCCACTTGTTGTATCTTAAAGGAGTGAGTTAGTCGATCGCCTGATTGATTCAGGCGATCGTAGCGACAGCAAGTGAATCTAAAGAAACAAGGAAAGTTTTGTATAAAAGGTTCTGTAACAGGCGAAAGTGCTGGCTATAAAACATCAGCAATCGGTGGAGTTGACCCGCCCCGAGTGACTGCATAAGCCTGTTGCGTAGATAAGCGGACATTACTGATGACAGCCGCACATAACACACAGGTGGTATCTTAAGCTCTCGGTATTATCGGGAAAGCCTGCATTCACAAGGTTAGTCTTCACTTACCTGTCGGTTCTTTCATAAATCGGAGTACATCGGGAGCAAAAAATGACATCAACAGTATTAGGTATAGACCTCAGTAAAAGAGATTTTCATGTCTCATTCCTAAAGGAAAGTCGTGCGACTAAACCCAAAAACTTTACTAATAATACTCAAGGGTTTGAGAGTTTACATAACTGCCTTAAACAACAAAGTGTAGTCGAGATCCATGCTTGCATGGAAGCGACTAGCATTTTGGCGTGAAGCCTTAGCCGAATTCCTATATGCGGCTGGCTTTCAGGTTAGTATTGTGAATCCCGATCGGATTAAAGGGTTTGCAAAAAGCGAACTCCTACGAACTAAAACTGACTCGGTAGATGCGGCACTAATTGCTCGTTTTTGTGCGACGATCAAAGCGGATCTGTGGCCATCAACCGCGCCCGAAGTCAAGGAATTACAAGCTTTGTTGCGACGGGTCGAATCTGTCATAGAAATGATGACGAGCGAACCAAACCGTTTGGAGACAGCTACGCCAACTGTTGCTGCACTTACCCTCGAACACAGGCGAGTATCTTAAACAACAGCAACAACTAATCAAAAAACTGATTAGTGACCATTTTGAGCAACACCCACACTTAAAACAACAGCGTGACTTGTTGACCTCAATTCCTGGCATTGGCGATTTAACAGCTTCTATATTATTAGCCCAAATTGGTGAGGTTTCCGATTACGATAATGCTCGTCAATTAGCAGCATACGCTGGTCTAACTCAAGCACGAACGGATTTATGGAATTTCGGTTAAGGGCAAAACTCGTTTGTCCTGCACTGGCAATGTCCGACTGCGAAAAGCATTATATATGCCCGCGGTAGTGGCGATGGCAATCCCTTGCTAAAAGCCATGAGTGAACGATTATTCGGTCGTGTCCAGGTCAAAATGCAGGTGATTGATGCCCTGATGAGGAAACTGCTGCATTTGGCTTTTGGGATTTTAAAATCCCACAAGCCTTTCGACCCCAATTATTTGACTGCTGCCCCTTGACAGGTCAAGACAGTATCTACCAAATCTGGGTAAATGTATTTTGCAAAAATACCGGGTTTTCCCCGCACAAGCAGTTAAAAATGAGATTTGGGATGAAAATAACAAAATCAGATTTTGTCGATCGCCAAACGGGAAGGCACTTGCTAGATTCCCTGTATGAAAAGTTTGCAAAACCGCAACTGCACGATACTTTTAAACCCAATAATCCTTCAATTTACATTCGGCACGAAGAAGGGCAAGTTATTGATGGAAATTATATCATAAAAAAAGTGTTTGAAGACTATCGCACTGGTTTTTATGCTGAAAGTCGTGTCCCCATTTCTGGCAATAATCCGCCTGTCTTTGTGATTCGCGGCTACGGTTCTTGGTATCCTTTCGAGCGCGTTTTGGAAGATACGCCAGATGTATTTATGGCCAAACTAGAACGCCAGTTAAAATCGGCGCAAACTGTGGGTGCTATTGATTGGATAAAGCAGCAATTTCACAGCGGGAATCCGCCGGATGTCATCGGAGAAAGTTTGGGCGGCAAAGTTGCTCAGCAAATAGCAGCAAAATACCCGGATTATATTCGATCGACTGTAACTTTTAATTCTTTGGGCGTTTCGGAAAAATTAGCTAAAACTTCCACCGCTAACAATGTTTTTCACTACTTTACTTTAGGCGAAAGATATGCTTTCTGGGCAAATGGAGGCGATTACATACCGGGAACGATTTTTGTGATTTCCCAGAAAGGGAAGAACTGTTGTTATAAAATCGAAGAGGCGATCGTCCGAATGGCGCGTTTTGAAGGCAAGTTTCTCAAAAGGCGCGCGATTGTGGCAATATTCGCTCAGTGGCTTTTGCTAAACAGACATAATGCGATCGTCCTCAACAAGCGACGGCCGGTAGTCGTTGAGATCGATCGCACTCAATTGCAAATTTTCCGAAAAAAGCGCTTTGTTTAAACTCAGATAGAATTGCTTCAGGCCGCAGATGGCTGATTTTCCCGCGCTGCGACTGCCAGAAGCAGACAAAGTGCTGCGATCGCTTTTTCCCATTCTTGCTTTACAGCGGTGGGTTGAACTTCATCAAAGGCGCTAACTAAACGAGGGATCGCTCGTTCTAATGCCTGTCTGGGAATTGATTTGTGCAGATCGACTAAACGAGTTAAACTTTCTTGATTCTTCAAAAAACCGACTACCCATTTCGTAGTATGATCGGGACTCTCAGGGACGTTTTTAATTCCTAGTTCAGTTTGCAACCAGTCGTAAAAAGGCGGCAGCTTTTGAGCTAAAACAGTTCCAGCAGTTGGCAAAGTTTCTTTGAGTAAAGCAGTATCCAGACTTCCCAAGACTTGATTGAATTCCGGTGAATCGAGCAAGCTGGTTAATGGCAGTGAAAGCAGGGCTTCAGAAGCGTCAGGGGATACATTTAAAGTCCGCGAAAATGTTTGCAGCATTGGAAAGTCTCTGGTTTTGATGACTTTTTTAGCCTAACAATCACGCGAATCAATGAATATGAGCTACCTCATATTAGCAAAATTGCAAGATCTCGATCGCCAAAGGAGCCTCTAAATCTAGCTGTCTGCATCTGCGGTTAATAATTTGCCATCAAATATTCTACACAAATTCTCCCTTAGCAACCATCACCACCTTACCCCCCACCAAAACTGTTATTTCCCCTTCATTCTTAGCGGCTTGTAACAACAGCAAAGAAGGCCGATCGATTTCATAACCCTGCTCAACTCTGACATCAATCTTTGCTTCCCCATAATAACCATATTCTACTAAATATCCAGCCAAACAGCCGTTAGCACTGCCAGTCGCCGGATCTTCAGGAATTCCTAATGAATGGGCAAAAACTCGCACGCTTAAATCATTAAGGTCGCTGTAGGTTTCTGGGCAAAATATCAAAATTTCTTTTGCTTCCATTGTATCAACTAGCTCAAAATATTTATCTAAGTTGACTTGAGCTTTTTTGAGCGAGGCGAGAGTTTTTAACGGTACAATAATAAACGGCACTCCGGTCGAAACTTCTTGAATAGGGAAGTTGACATCAATTTCATCGGGTTGTAAATTCAAAACATTTGCCAGAGTCTCGGCTGATAAAACTTGACCAAAACTAGGCGCGTTTTGTCGCATCCACAAAATATCTGCCGATTCATTGTGGTAATTAAATGTAACGGGAATTTGACCGACGGCTAGATTGAGAATTACTCGATCGACCTTTTCGCGAATAATCTCTTGCTGCAACACAAACGCAGTGCCCAAAGTCGGATGACCGGCAAAGGGCAATTCCTTCTTGGGCGTGAATATCCGCACGTCATAGCCACCATCTCGCGGATCGGGCGATCGAATAAACGTAGTTTCTGAATAATTGATTTCCCTCGCTATCAGCAGCATTTGCGCCTCAGATAGTTCGGCAACTCCCGCACCGCAAAATACAGCTAGCTGATTGCCAGCATATTTTGACTCCGCAAACACGTCAACTATATAAAAATTCACATTCCCCTCGTTCAACAGTAGTTTGTGTAGCAGCGGTATCAACCGCCGACTCCTTATAAAAGAAGTTTTTAACTTGCTATTTCAAACAGCGAATTGCTTCCAACATTCCCCTGGCTTTATTAAGCGTTTCTTCGTACTCCATATCCGGGTTAGAATCAGCCACCAAACCAGCACCTGCTTGCACAGAAACCGAATGTTTGTCACCACCTAAAGACCGAACAACCATAGTCCGAATGGCGATCGCACTATTCAATTGTCCCTCAAAATCATAATAGCCGTAAACCCCAGAATACGGCCCCCGCCGACAACCTTCCAACTCGTGCACAATCTCCATCGCCCGAATCTTCGGAGCACCGCTAACCGTACCTGCAGGAAAACCAGCTTTCAACAAATCCCAAGCTGTCTTATCCTCAGCCAATTCTCCCACCACATTGCTCACAATGTGCATGACGTGAGAATAACGCTCAATTTCCATTAATTCGTCAACTTTTACAGTACCGTTTCGGCAAACTCTGCCTAAATCGTTCCTGCCCAAATCAACTAACATGACGTGTTCCGCAATTTCCTTCGGATCTTGCAGCAAGTCAGCAGCCAAAGCATCATCTTCTTGAGGAGTTTTACCCCGGCGGCGAGTGCCGGCAATCGGTCGCAAAGTTGCAATCTTTTTGCCATCAGCAGTATTTTCCGCCTTCACCATAATTTCGGGACTCGAACCGATAATCTGCCAATCTCCGAAATGAAAATAAGCCATATACGGAGAAGGATTAATCAGACGCAAAGATCGGTAAAGTGCAAAAGAATCGCCACTGTATTCAGCTTCTAGTCGCTGCGAAATAACTACTTGAAAAATATCTCCGGCTTTGATATAGTCCTTAGCCTTTAAAACATTGGCACAATACTTTTCACGGGTAATATTGCTCGTGTAAGCCAATTCTGTATTTCCCGTTGTGGAACGGGCATCTTGCCCGTTATTGGGAGGTGTCCATTCTATGAGAGTAGATTGCCGAGAAAGCGGCGATTGCAGCTTCTGAACTAACTTACCAACCCGATCGCACGCTTGCTGATAAGCATCGGCCAAATCAACGCCAACCTCGCGCAAATCCGCATAGGCGACGGCCCAAATTTTCCGCTTCACCTGGTCAAAAATCAGCAAATTATCCACCTGCATCCACAACCCATCCGGCAAATCATTCTCGCTGGCTGGATGCACGGGAACTCGCGGTTCTATCCACTTAATTAACTCGTAACCCCAAAAACCGAATAACCCGCCAATTCCCGGCGGCAACTGCGGCAATTTCACCGGTTGATAAGACTCCAAACACTCGGTTAAAGCTACAAACGGATCGCCCGTAAATACTTTTTCGGAACCGTCACGGTAAACTTGAGTTGTGCGATCTCCCCTTGCCTCCAAAATCCACAACGGATCGCACCCTAAGAAACTATAACGCCCAAGTTTTTCCCCACCTTCTACCGACTCCAGCAGAAAACTGTAAGGTTGACCGGCACAAACCCGATACCACGCAGACACCGGCGTATCCAAATCAGCAACCCATTCTTGATACACGGGTACAAAATTGCCTTGTTTAGCCAGTTCCGAAAATTGTGAGAAATCGGGAAATATCATATATATCAGAAGGAAGAAGGAAGTTCGGCAACGGATTCTGTAACGGATGTAACGGATGTAACGGATGTCAGGAAGAAGGAAAATGCAATCCTAGGATTTCAGCGATTAAAAGCGTCCTAACCGTCTTGGGTTCAATAAACAAAAGACGGAAAGCAACAGCCATGAGGCTGCTGGTACTCGCCAATTGCCATCACCGCCATCGGTTTGAGCGCGCGCAGCCCCTCTTGCAAACACCAGCGAAACAAACTTGCGTAACGCACCGGCAAGTGGAAAGAAACCTGTGCTTCGGAGTTCGAGGCGGCCGCCCCCAACAGTAAAGCCTGCATATCCGCCTCAGTTTCTGCGACGCTGTGGCTCAAAGCCGACACCGCACAAGTATAAGCCACAATCCGACCTTGTTTGCAAGCAACCCAAGGAGAAAAGAAATTCAGGGCGTACTCAATATCGCTAGTTCGATCGCACCTGTATAATTTCTTGCACAACGCCGCACATTCACCAACATCCTCACTAGCCATCGCCCGAACCTCAAACCCATTCTGTGGCTGGCTGCGAAACTTCCCTTCCATTAACACGAAAGGTTCCTTCACCTCAAGACCCAAAGAAGCGTACAGCGACAGCGACGCCATATTAAAAGATTCCTGAACCAAACGGATGCCTACAGCGTCCTGTGCGCGTTCCAGCAAAGCTTTCATGATTTCCCGTCCCGTGCCGCGGCCTTGAAAAGTTCGATCGACACTGACGGGCCCGATACCGCGAATCGGGCTGCGTTCGTCCATAAACCCGCAGCCGACAACCGTACCGGAGCTCTCGGCTACTATGCCAAAAAACAACGGACTTTCGATTAGCAAGCCCGTTATTTCGGTTGCAAACTCCAGCGTCGGAAAATCTGTAGGGAATTGGTGGCGATCGGAAATATCTTTAAAAGCTTCATAAGTAATGGCAGCGCAAACATCGATATCAGAAGGCTGCGATCGCCTGATTACGACATTCATTTTTAATTTAACGATTAACTTTTAATAAGATTAGAAGTTTGCAGTAGTATTTTGGCGCTGCGGGCTTAGCCTGCTGCGTCAGAATACTACTGCAAAAACAAGTTTACAAGCTGAGCCTTACAGGGAATATTACCTATGTTTTGCTCAGCCATCCAGTCATGGTCTAAGGATCGAAAGTCTTCTTACCGCTGAACTTCAGCTTAGCCGGATTTGGATTGCTGCCAATATTGCGGTCAATCTTACCGTTGTAGGGACGACCTTCGTTCACCTTCTCAGGGAACACGCCATCCTTGGGATGCAGGTACTCAGTAGTACCGTCTGGAAACACGCGGTAAATTTTGTAGTTCGTGATTTTGAATTTAGCCCGCAGTTGCTGGCCGCCCAAAGCGATGCACTGCTCCTTCCGGGGCAGATGCAGCAAGTTGTCGCCTTGACGCATAATCGCAGCGCCACCCGTAGGCATTTCAAACACCTGCTCCTTGGGGCTAGTCCAAGTGATAGCGTACTTCTCTTCAACTAGCGCCTTGGTCAGCAAGCCGCCTGTGCTGCCGCCGAAGATTGGGGGTTGTCCAGTAAGTTGTTCGGCCATAGATATATCCAAAGGATTTTTACGGCATCGTATCATCGAGACTGCACGCTGTTCTCGAAATTGTAAGGAAAATTAACAGTTTTTTGGCGATCGATCTTTTCTGATAATTGATAATTGGTAATTTCCACCCAAGTTAGAAAACAGAATGAGGCAGCACAAATCCCGAAAAAATAATCAAAAAAAAACAGCAATTATTCTGGTGCTTGTGGGGCACCCGAATAATCGCACATCCCCCCAATTTCCCCCCACACACGATCGAACAATTTACCGCGCTACCCTAAGTCAAGAACCAATTAGGGTCATAGCCGCGCGGAATTTGGCTCAAAGCAGTCCAAGTTTCTTGATTGACAATCCCGTCGGCCTCAATCCTAAAGCTTTTTTGAAATGCCCGAACAGCTTTGTCCGTCAAAGTAGCAAAGTCGCCGTCAATTTTACCGCCATAATGCTGGGAAATTTTGAGAACTTCCTGAACAGTAGCGACTGCTTCCCCAGAACTGCCGAATTTGAGTACCGGCATATTAACTGGGGCACCAGTATAAAGCGCCTGCCAAGTCAGCGGCCCGACAATACCGTCCGGCGACAAGAAAACCCGAAACTGAAACAGTTTCACAGAAAATTCAACTGCTTTGTTAAAAAATCCTTTAGCAGGCTGCCGATAAAGGTGCAACTTAGTTAGCAGTTGTTCGAGTTCCAATACCGCTTTACCTTGAGAACCTAATTGCAGTTGTGGCTTATTGCCACCTATAGCTTGAGTAGATTTCATCTGGGTTGTTGATGACATAATCGATTTTTCTAACCTCTAGGTTTGAGTATTCTTCTGGAAAAAAACTTTTTCCGGGCGAAACATTTGCATTCTCAAATTTTCACGAATCAACACTGGCGTCGGCAGTGACTCAACAGATTCGAGCGACTTTTACCATCTCACAACTTGTGGACAGGAGACTTATAGCATTTTAGATTTTAGATTTTAGATTCGGCATGACTGATCACTATCGGGGTTTGCAGCTTACCTACAGTTGGATTCTTTTTTTAAACTGATATTAATTTTCGGCAGCCTCCCTAGGTATTCTGTCGCCAAATCGGCTTTAAGACGGCAAGCGCATCCTGAATCTGCTTTGATACTTTTGATTTTAAAGCTGAACACCGCGTCGCCACATCACCTTTAAGGCTGATCTCACAGGGTGAGGATTGAGGGTGAGAAAGGGTGTAGCAGCCGAGGCTGGTTTTGTGAAAACTTTTCTGTGCTATCGTGTCTCGGTCGATCGATTAATTCGAGCGATACTTGCGCGATCTGACACTCACAAACCCGGTTTTTTAACTTTGTTCGAGGGCTTTAAGCAAGTATTTTCGTTACCTAACAAAACCGGAAATAATCCACCCGATTTTGATTCGCATTGCTGACAGCGGGCTGGAAATACCGGAATCATATCAATTCCGGTAGCATCGGAATTGTATAATCCAGTCAACGGTCAACAATCACGGATGAGGCAACCGAAATCGATCTAATTCATCTGCCTTAATCTGTGTTTATGTGCCCTCATCTGCGGTTCAGAAAAAGAGAATGTATTAACCGCCCCGGACAAGGGATCGGCGCAGATTCACGCAAAAATCGAGAAGAGAGATATAAATAATTCCGCTGCTAACAGATTTGATATTAGTCATATAAAAATTATTTACAGCATTTGTTACAACAAAAGCAGAAGGCAAAGGTACGGGATTGGAACTGTCTATTGGCTATCAGATAGTAACTCAAAAACATTGGGGAAATTGGAAATGTTTGTCATCGCTAGAAGGTGGAACCGAGTTTGCGATCGGTATTCCAATGTAGGATAGACTGAGGGGTAGTTGGCAGTCATTAGTAATTAGTCATTAGTGATTAGTCATGAGTTAACACTTGTCAATTGATTCTCAACAGTGGGAATAGTAAAGTGAAATTCACTTCCTCGGTCTTTTCCTGCGGAATCTACCCAAATTTTACCGCCCCAGCCGGCAACAATCTGTTTGCAAATTGCCAATCCCAAACCGGTACCGCCGGCGCTGCGGCGCAAAGCTCCTTCTTCTTGATAAAATCGATCGAACACTACTTTTAAACTGTTCGCCTCTATTCCCCTCCCCGTATCGGCTACGAGCACTTCCACCATCCGAGAACCGTTGCATTTCGCTCTTATGGTCACGCTTCCTTGAGGTGTGGTGAATTTGCAAGCGTTGTCTAGCAGTTTGGAGAGCACCTCCACCAACCACTCTCCGTCAGCTTGCACTAAAGGCAATTCTGCCGACACTTCGGCGATAATTTCCGGTAACTGTCGATCGACCGTGCGCGATCGCACGCTGCTGAGGGCTAACTCAACGCATTCTTGCAGCGTCAGCGATTCTACATTCCATTGAACTCGCCCGCTTTCTAAATGAGAAAGAGTTAAGAAATCCTGCACGAGTTTCCGCATTCGATCGGCATCACCGAGGGCAGTTTCTAACATGATTTGCCGCAATTCTGGGGGCATATCTGGTTCGGAGTTCAAACTTTCCAAACAAACTTGAATCGTAGAAAGAGGGGTGCGGAGTTCGTGTCCGGTGATCGCAATTAGATTGCTGCGAGTGCGGTCTAATGCTTCTAATTGTTGGTTGAGTTCTTCTAAATGAGCGTAGGTTTCGGCTTGAATTAATGCCGCTCCGAGTTGGGTGGCGATCGCCTCTACTAAAGCAATTTCGTCTTCTTCCCAAGGCAAAACCGATCGGCACTGGTGCATTTCCACCATTCCCAAAACCCGCCCCTGATAAAGCACTGGCACCATTAACCAAGAGACTATTTGCCAATTTTTTACATTTTTTTCCAGGTATTTTGTATTGACAATCAGCGGGTGTTGTGCTGTGTCTTGGATGTAAACTCGCTCTTGCCGCGCCACCGCGTCGCTCCATATTTGATTTTCCTGCAACAGCCAAGTCTGATCCAGCATGGAACTAGCGCCAGGAGCCAAAAACTCGCGATCGATTTTGACCGCCACATCTGTGGCCTTGCACCGATAAATCAAACACCGGCTGGCCGACAGGGCAGTGCCCAGTTCTTGGACTGCAACTTCGACGATTTCTTGCGGGTTGAGAGACTGCCGCATTGCCGTGGTAATTAAGTTTACCAGGCGTTCTTTGCGTTCCTGAGCGGCGATCGCGCTGTATGCTTTGAGCAATTTGTGCTGACCTGCTTGCAAGTAGGTTACTAAGCGTTCGGTAAAAGCATCGCTCAATTTGGGATTGGGAATTTTTGAGTTTTTTCTCGTACTTATGTCGGGTTTTGCGGCTTTGGAAGTGGCGGATTTCCTCGTTTTTTTCGGTGTTTTGAGCTTGTAAGTAGTTCGCGCTCGATCGATCTTTTCGGCCAATTCCGGGCGATATTTGACAATTCTATCGAGCAACAATGCGGCCGCCTTGCAGCTTACCTCGCGATCGAACGTCCAAATTCCTTCAAATCTGCGAGCTTGATCCATCAACTGCGGCCCGCGATCGTCCTGGTTGTCGATCGGCACAATTTTTTCTTGACAAATCAGGCAAGTTGAGTAGTTTTGCCCCAGCACCACTAAGTGCCACTCTTTACTCAATCCGTCCTCCGGTGTAAACGCCACAGTTTCGTGACACTCCGAAGCATTTTTAAAGTCAGTTTCCGGTGCTGCCAGCACGTATACCTGAGACGAGCGTGAGGCAATTCGCCGATAGCGGTGAGCTTCCTGGCGGTAGAAGCGCTCTCGCTGAAAGCTTGCAATGACTAGCGGTTCCTCGTCGGAACCCGCCAAAACTAAGTCTTCCATCGCGTGAGACAAAGCTGTCATGGAAGATTTGAAATAAATTTGTGCCCGCAGTTGGGGCAAAGCTTGCAGAAGTTCTGCCAGTAGCGAAATAGGGACGATCATCTAGCCTTAAACGTGCATTTTTGCCGATGACAAAACAGGATCGATAGGAGGTTTAGAGCGATCCCTTTTCAGTATCTGATACATTTATGCTTCATAACACGACTCTTTAAGTCATATCATGCTAGCCATATCATTTAGACGAATCTAAGCAGAGGTATGCCTCCCAGACCTTGAGTTCATCCCAAAGTCACCTGTTTTTACCTCTAGGTTTTGACGCTAACTCATCTATTCAGGCTTCGATTCGGCCGTTAGCACTCTCACCATTCAGACTTGTTAGGCACCGCTTGCGGATCTCTTGCATTATACTATTCTTGAGGTATTTGATATCAGTGCCATCTGTATCGGTTTTGGGCGAACCAGTTTTTGGCGATCGATCGGGCTAATCGGTAATTAAACTTTCCAAAATCACACATAATTGGCCATTAGCTAAAAACTAACGGCCAATTATTTTGAGGACTTATATCCAATCTGGTTAGAGGCGGAATGAGCCACGGGTGCTCGGAAAATTATTATTCCGATGAAGCGCGGAAACGATTTTCACCAAAATCTATGAAGAAAAAGGGTTTCGGACACCTAGCGTGTAAGTCCTATATTTTTTTTGAGGCATCGCGCCTAAGTATAAATGCTGCGGCTGTGGTTGTCTTAGGCTAGTTCGCCCCCTTCGTCGCTGCCGCCTGGAGATGATTTGTAGAGAGCATCTAATTGTTCGCGGGCGTCTTGGACAGTCAGCGAACGCATCACTAACAGTGGCTCATTGACTATGTTGCCGTATTCATCTAAAAGTTCTGGATGCGGTACTGATTGAGAGCGAGGATAGGATGCGTAGGGATTATTTGCCCTGAACTGTTGAGGGCGCTGGGACTCCATACCTACCGTGACTAGACTGCGGATTAAGTTACCGACTGCCAGAAAGGCAAGAACGGTAAAAGCTAAAATATAAAGCAAGTGCAACATTATCTTCTCCTCCGGGCTAAACAGCCACACAGCAATTTACAAAAGTGTTTCAGCAAGTAATAACTTATTAACTGGAAATCTGTTTGAGGTTGTCAAGTCGGCCGCCACATTTCCCAAGGTTGGGGATTTGACTGCAAATTTAACTTGAACTCGCTTCCTTATTTTCCAGGGGGAGCTGACTGCCATGAGCGAAAGCGTGCCGATACTTGCCAGCATTCGGCGAGCAGTCTGTGCCACGGCATCAGTGCTGTGGTTTCAATCCCAACTTGACCTCCGGTTGCTTGAAATAGAGCTTTAGCAGCGCCTACTTCTTGCTGAGCCTGTTTGACTCGCGCCAGCAAGTCAGATTGATCCTCGTCGCCCAGAAAGGGAATTTCCTCAGTTTCTAAGAGCTTTGCCGATCGATCGAACCAGTAATTGAAATCCTCTAACAGCGGTTCCAGTAACGCTTTGAGCAATTCTGGCTCGGGCAAATTGGAATTAAGCATGGATCAAAATTGGGTTATTTATCTATTATAGTCTTAGACGGTCTTTACAAATTGTAACATATTTTTAACAAAAATTCAATAATTTAACAACAATTAGCAGGTGGGTGTGAATAAATTTAACTGTGCCAGCAGCGATTTTTGAGTCAAAATCCCCAAATTCTGCCAACTTTGTTCGTGAGTTCACGGATGGTTAGAACCGGGTTTTTTCAGGCAATACTTTAAAAAACCCGGTTTCTGAGAGTCGGATTGCGTCCCGCACTAAACGTGGCAACCATCAGGGCCCTTGTTGTAATTTCCCGGAGTGTCCCCCAGCCGGAAGTCGGCGCTTGCTGTCCCATTCTGAGTAAGATAGAAGCAACTGCAACTAAATTAATTGCTAATTCAGCCGATGTCTAGCTCACAATCCATGTCCCCTCCAGAAGAGTCCGTTAAGATTGAGTTGCCCCGCACGAGTGAGTCGGAGGCACTAAAAAAAATTCGCCACACCACCTCCCACGTTATGGCGATGGCGGTGCAGAAGTTATTTCCCAAGGCGCAAGTAACCATTGGCCCTTGGATTGAAAACGGTTTTTATTATGACTTTGACACTCCCGAACCTTTTACGGAAAAGGACTTAAAAGCCATTAAAAAAGAGATGATCAAAATCATCAACCGTAAATTGCCTGTAATTCGAGAAGAAGTCAGCCGCGAGGAAGCGGAACGCAGAATTAAGGAGATTAACGAACCTTACAAATTAGAAATTTTAGAAGGTTTGATAGAACCAATTACTCTTTACCATTTGGGCGAGGAATGGTGGGATTTGTGCGCGGGGCCTCACTTGGATAATACCAGTGAGTTGAATCCAAAGGCGATCGAGCTAGAAAGCCTAGCAGGCGCGTACTGGCGCGGCGACGAAACCAAAGCTCAATTACAGCGCATTTACGGCACTGCTTGGGAAACTCCCGAACAATTGGCAGCATACAAACACCGCAAAGAAGAAGCATTAAGGCGCGATCACCGCAAATTAGGCAAAGAATTAGGCTTATTTATTTTTGCCGATCCAGTTGGACCAGGTTTGCCTTTGTGGACGCCGAAAGGCACTGTTTTGAGAAGTATTTTAGAAGATTACTTGAAACAAGAACAAATCAAGCGCGGTTATTTGCAAGTAGTGACTCCGCACATTGCCAGAGTCGATTTGTTCAAAATTTCTGGACATTGGCAGAAATACAAAGAAGATATGTTTCCGCTGATGGCGGAGGATGAAGAAGCGGCAGGAAACGAACAGGGTTTTGTCATGAAACCCATGAACTGCCCTTTTCACATTCAAATTTACAAAAGCGAATTGCGTTCCTATCGCGAATTGCCGATGCGGTTAGCGGAATTCGGAACGGTTTACCGATATGAACAATCGGGAGAATTGGGCGGTTTAACGCGGGTGCGCGGCTTTACGGTGGATGATTCCCACTTATTTGTCACGCCGGAACAGTTGGATGCTGAATTCTTGAATGTGGTGGATTTGATTCTGTCAGTATTCAAGAGTCTGCAACTGAAAAACTTTAAAGCCCGTTTGAGTTTCCGCGATCCGAACAATTTAGAGAAATACATCGGTTCCGATGAAGCTTGGGAAAAGGCTCAAGGTGCAATCCGCCGCGCGGTGGAAACTTTGGGAATGAATTATTTTGAGGGAATTGGGGAGGCGGCTTTTTACGGGCCGAAACTCGATTTCATTTTCCAAGATGTTTTGGATAGAGAATGGCAATTAGGAACTGTTCAGGTAGATTACAATTTGCCAGAACGTTTTGATTTGGAATACGTTGCTGAAGACGGCACTCGCAAGCGCCCGGTGATGATTCACCGCGCTCCTTTCGGTTCTTTGGAACGTTTGATCGGGATTTTGATCGAGCAGTATGCGGGGGATTTTCCCCTGTGGTTGGCGCCAATTCAGGTGCGGTTGTTGCCTGTCAGCGCGGAGTTTTTGCCGTTTGCGAAGGAAGTGGCGGCGAAGATGAAAATGCTCGGAATGCGCGCTGAAGCTGATGAGAGTTACGAGCGTTTGGGCAAGTTGATTCGCAATGCTGAGAAGGATAAAATTCCGGTGATGGGTGTTGTGGGTGCCAAGGAGGTTGAGGCGAATAGTTTGAATATTCGGACTCGGGCTTCTGGGGAGTTGGGGGCGATTTCGGTTGATGAAGTGATTCGGAGGTTGCAGGCGGCTATTAGTAGTTATGGCGATTTTTAGGGGATTTTAATCGCAAATGCACGCGGATTAACGCAGATGATAGTTTGATATTGTCTGCGTTTTTTTTATTGAGCTGCTAAAATAGTAGTGGTAAACGGGAAGTACGCTAATGCCTAATCCATTTCCGGGGATGAATCCTTATTTAGAACATCCTGATTTTTGGCCAGAAGTCCATCATTTACTGATTAGTGTGATTAAGGAGTCGTTAACTCCGCAATTGCGCCCGAAATACCGCGTCGCTATTGAAAAGCGAATTTACGAAATTAAAGGTGAAAATTCTCTATTAGTAGCGATTCCTGATGTCTCTATCCAACAGAAACGCCGTCCCGCAAGTGCGATCGCATCTAATGCTGTCGCCGTCGCTTCCCGAACTGTGCAGCCTTTAAAAGTGAGAATCCCAGTGTCGGAAGAATTTAGGGAAGGATATTTAGAAGTAATCGATATGGCAACCAAGGAAGTTGTCACGGTTCTGGAAGTGCTTTCGCCTGCAAATAAACGCCGAGGGGAAGGTAGAGAAAAGTATGACAATAAGCGAAATAAAATATTTGATAGCAGTACCCATTTAGTCGAAATAGACTTGTTGCGGAGTGGGGAACCTTTGCCAGTTTTCGGACATTCCCATAAAAGCGACTGCCGCGTTTTAGTCAGCCGCAGCAATCAACGCCCGATCGCAGATTTATACTTATTTAACCTTCCCGATACAATTCCTGCAATTCCCTTGCCTTTGCGTCCAGAAGATGTAGAGCCTGTTCTGGATTTACAGGCGCTGATTAATCAAGTATACGATCGCGCAGGTTATGATTTTGAAATTGATTACACAGCCGAAGCAGTGCCCCCGCTGTCAGAAACGGATGCTGTTTGGGCCGATTCTCTGTTGCGGGACAGAGCGTTAAGGGGATAATACAAGTAGGTAAATTAACAGGAGCTAGATTAATGCCTAATCCGTTTCCAGGAATGAATCCTTATTTAGAAAGTCCTGAATTGTGGCGTTCTGTTCACAATAGGTTAATAGTGGCGATCGCAGATTTGTTAACTCCGCAATTGCTGCCTAAATATTTAGTAGATATCGAACAAAGAATTTATCAACTCAGCGGCGAAGATGCTTTATTAATTGGCATTCCCGATGTCACAATACAACGCTCACTCGCTCCAACAACCGAGACTAATTCTAATGTCGCCGTTGCCGCTCCGCCCACCCAGTCTTTGAAGGTGAGAATACCTTGGCCAGTGGAAGTTAAAGAAAGTTATTTGCAGATCGTCGAAACTGAAACTAAAAAGGTAGTGACTGTAATTGAAGTGCTTTCTCCAACAAATAAGCGCCCTGGCAAAGGGCGAGAAATGTATGAAGCAAAGCGAGAAAAGGTGTTTGGTAGTCGCACTCATCTGGTTGAAATTGACTTGCTGCGAAGTTACCAACCTCTACCAGTTTTTGGTAACGATATTGAGGCAAGTTATCGGATTTTAGTGAGTCGGAGAAATCAAAGGCCTTTGGCAGATTTGTACCTTTTCAATTTACCCGATATGATTCCTCCGTTTCCTTTGCCTTTGCGCGCGGGCGATGCGGAACCAATTGTAGATTTACAAGCGTTATTAAATGGGGTTTACGATCGCGCTGCCTATGACTTTAGAATAGATTACACCGCCGCACCAGTTCCCCCGGTGTCCGAAACTGATGCTGCTTGGGCGGATGCTTTGTTGGATGAGAGGGGATTGAAAGGGCGATCGCAAATAACAACCGATATTTAAGCGCCTAACCGCTTTTTCAAAGCCTCCAAAAAATGAACAGACCAATATTCAAGGAATCGGCTTTTCAGAGGTTTGATGAATTTATCCCAAGGATTGAGGTCAACAATATAATAACCGATTTTGATGCCAATTGGCTCTAAATGTTTGCCTTCTATTTCCTTGCTCAATAAAGGCAATTTTCTATTACTTAGCTGTTGAATGAGCCAAAGTACATCGCTGTTTTTTTGTTCTTCGGGGCTTTTGTTGATATCAGTGGTAGAACCAGCAATATCATCTGGATCAAAAGAAATTATTGCAGTCAAATTAAACAGAGCACTATTAGCAATAAAGCATTGAGTTTGTTCTCTGGTTGGTAGCACTCCTAAACGGAATTTGTCTAACAGTTTTGCTAGCGATCGCACTGGAATAGCGCTCTCTGTATTGCTGATATCAGGAGCTATTAATAAGGACGGCTGGTCTTTAATTGAAGGTCTGTCGATGCCCAGATTTTCGATTAAGCTGTGAATCTTTTCGTAGTCAGGGCGATCGCAGAATTTATTCACAATATTTGGATACCGATCGTCGCTTAAAAATTCTAAAAGAGCAATGTACTTGCATCCCAGACTGTGACCAACCCAAAAATAACTTGATGGTTCTTGATAAATTTCGCTTTCATAGCCTAATCGTTGAGCAATTTTGGTCAGTTCTGTTCTCAGTATCTCCTGCTCTTTTAATAACCCAATAGCGATCGGCCAGTGACGAAAAGTAAATCTAAATGGCAAAGCAACTACGGTATAACCTTCTTCAAACAACTGCTGTAAAAAATATCGATAAAACAAAGTTGGCAAACTACCAAAAAAAGTTCCACCAATAAATTGAACAACACCTTTGGGCTGCGGATGAACAGCCACCCAACTAAAAGAAACAGGCTGAAATTTAAATGAGTTCGACATTTGAATAAAGCTCAGTGAGTGTATAAGTAGGCTTAATTAAACGTAATCAAACGTAAGGTGGGCATTACCCACCCTACAGTTACTTATCATTTAACAGTTCTAGCCGCGAGACATTCTGACAGGAATATCGAATTTATCCATTACTGTATTTAGCTCTTTCAAATTGACATCATTGGCATCGAGTTGGGCCAGCAGTTGCACTAGCAGTTGAGCTTTTTCTGAATTGTCTGCTTCCAAAGTAGCCAAGTCCAAATTACCGTTGCGTAACTCTTCCAAAATTGGGCCAACAATTGGTAAATCGATGATAATTGGTTTACCTGGTTCAGGCGTAATCTCGTTCAAGCCTTTTCCACTGGCGATCGCTAAAGTGTAATTAATTTGATCGAAGTCTGGTAAAGTTGCAGTTGGTGATGGGAAATCGTTTGGCAAGAAAGTACCGCGAATTTCGGGATTCAATAACACCTTGACTGGTTTCTTGCTTTGTGGTGCAGGCTTTGGAAAGATGGAGCGCGCTGGCACAAATAGCGAGACATAGCCGCGCACTTCCAACAAACCTGGAGTCAGAGTTTTTGGCAGAATGGGCAACAATTGAACAGATGCAGTTTTGTGAGCGGGTATTGTGAAAAATCCGCGATATACCTTCGGTTTCCCTGGCTGCTGAGTCAGAGGTACCTCGATGTTACTGCCTTCAACGTCAACAACTAAGAAAGCGTTGTTGAGCAAGATTTTATTAGGATCTGCCGGCACGGGTAAGCTGATGGTAAACTCAATCCGATATCGCAAGTCGATCGCTTCGAGATTGGAGATGGTGAGAAAGTATCCCTGAACGATTCGACGGGCCACTGGGATGAGTTGTGGAGGGATGCCCATCACAGGTGCGATCGGTGCGGTGAGGATTTCAAAGGTGGAAACTTCCATGTTTGTGTCCGAGTAATGTAACTTTTAGCTTGGGTTATTTAGCCGGAAAATTTTGTTTCTGTCTTTCCGTGGCTATATCTATGAATAACTGCCCGTCGCGGTTGGTTAACAGTCGCTTTTTCTGGTGACACTCATTTGAGTTAACTAAAATGAGTGTCGCTTGATTGTGGGACTTGACAAGTTAAAAATTTTTGTTAAAGCGCACAGGATCACGGATCGGGAATTTAATTTATCCTCGTGTATCTGAAGATAAAAATAAAATATCAAATTGATAATCAGCCCGATCGCACATTAATCTGTTGGTATAATCCCCGTTCAAGGGGCCCGGGGCGATCGAAAGCCTAAAAAATCCTACACAAAACGTTACATATTTGTTACCATCGGGGCGAGTATGTTCTCAGCAGCCCCTCTGTTAACCATCTAAACTAACCGTTATGAGTCAACCTCCCTCAGCAATTCCCGCCTCCGAAGAGTCCGCCGAAACCCAGACAGCGCCGACAAACACTGCACCTCCACCGAGTTATGTCAAGCTGGCGATGCGGAACATGGTTCGCAAGCGGGCAACTTCTCTGTTTCATTTTGCTTTGACAGCCGCCGGACTTTTGGGCGTACTCGTCGGTTTGGCTTTTCTCGATCGATATTTCAATTCTTAATCGGGGATTCAAACAATCAGCCTCTAATTTCTGCTGATGTTTTTGATATTTCTTAATCGAGAGTTAAGCTGATTGTTCTGCCTGCCTGTTGCAATCTCTAACAGATTACTGTATCTTTCCAGCAACAGCAAAATCCCCTGCCGTTCGATCGCGCAATTGGAATTTGTAAAAAAATTGAATATATCCCTTGACAGGAGAGCAAAATAATGTTAATTGAGGTGAACGTCGAAGACTGTTACGGGGTCGCCCAGCAGTCAGCCGACGCTTCCAACCTCCCTGAGAGTGCACCCAGCGGGGAGATTTGGGCCGAAACCTGGGAAAATTGGTTTAGCGTTTGGCTGGAAAACCAGGCGGCGGATGTGCCAGCGGCCCCGGGCTACGAAGTCAGTCTGCGTTTAACCGCCGATACCGAGATGCAAGCCCTCAACCTCCAGTACCGCCAGCTCGATCGCTCGACCGATGTACTAGCTTTCGCAGCTTTAGAGGTAGACTGTCCTCAGCTAGAGGAAATGCAGTCATCTGAACCCCTATACTTGGGTGATATCGTCATCTCGATCGATACAGCTAACCGACAAGCTCAGCAGCAAGGACATCCCCTGAAGACCGAACTAGCTTGGCTGGCAGCCCACGGTTTTCTGCATCTTTTGGGCTGGGATCACCCGGATGAAGAAAGTCTGACTCAAATGCTCGATCAACAAGAAAAATTGCTGCTGGCGATCGGTCTTACGATCCAAACAGCATAACAGAAGTTGATGGTTATTTAACAAATCATGTCAGGCCCAACATAACTTTCTGAAATTAAACCAGAACTTTAGTAAAAACTTAGAAAAGTTACCTAGACTTGATGAAGTTAATTTGAAAAGTTTAGCTTTCATTCATCTCTGTAAATTAAAGTTGGTTCTTTATGACACTAGATAGACCCTCAATTTCATCACAAGTCGCACAGTTTCTGCCCATGCCTCAAGACTCTTCTAGCCAGACAGTCCACGAGCCTAAAAAAGCCTTGAAATACAACCGAGAGCTGTCCTGGAAAATCGCATCTAGCTTAGCTACGAGTTTTAGATACGCTTGGGGGGGTCTGAGTTATGCTTTTGAAACTCAGCGCAATTTTCGGATTCACACTGTTATTGGCACTTTGGCGATCGGACTCGGCCTATTTTTGCAACTGAAACCTGTAGAAATATCTGTGATCGGCGTCACCATTGGCATAGTTTTAGCAATGGAACTATTGAATACGGCGATCGAATCCGTGGTAGACTTGACAGTCGGGCAATCTTACCACGAACTAGCCAAAATTGCCAAAGACTGCGGTGCCGGAGCGGTTCTGGTATCGGCAATGGCTGCGATCATCGTCGGTACTGCACTTCTGCTGCCTCCTTTGTGGGCAGTCGTTCAAATTGCGATCGCCCGTCAGTAACTTATTGGGCGATCGCAAATTTTAGGTTTTAGATGACAAATTTGAGATTTTTAGTTTTATTCGTCTATATTGCAGCTATTTTTATCTTCGGCATCTATCTAAAATCTTGAAACCCTTGCTTTCAGACAGCGAGTTAACCTAAAATCTAAAATCTAAAACCTAAAATCTAACTTAACCCGTGATTATAGTCATCGATAACTACGACAGTTTTACATACAATTTGGTACAGTATCTAGGAGAACTCGGTGCTGAGTTGCCCGTAGCAAGCGAAGTGCAAGTCTACCGCAACGACCAAATTTCTTTAACAGAAATTCGCCAATTACAGCCTGCCGCCGTGGTGATTTCTCCAGGCCCGGGACGGCCGGAAGATGCGGGAATTTCTCTGGAATTAATCAAAGAGTTGGGGCCGACTCTGCCAATTTTAGGCGTGTGCCTCGGACATCAAAGTATCGGTCAAGTATTCGGCGGCAAAATTGTTTCTGCACCCCTGTTGATGCACGGCAAAACTTCTCAGGTAGAACACACAGGAGTCGGAGTTTTTCAGGGCGTGGAATCGCCGATGATTGCAACTCGCTATCACAGTTTAGTAATTGAAAAGCAGAGTTGTCCAGAAGTTTTGGAAATTACCGCTTGGGTTGAAGACGGAACTATTATGGGCGTGCGGCACCGGGAATATCCGCACATTGAAGGTGTACAATTTCACCCGGAAAGTATTTTGACGACTTCCGGAAAGCAATTATTGCGAAATTTCTTAGAAAGACTTTAGTTGGGTTTTGAATTGTGAGTTTTTCTGTAAAGCTTTTGGGTGCGCAATGCGCACCTTACGGTTGAGTATTTCTGGATTTGTAGGGTGCGCATTGCGCACCTTAATGTTGAGTGTTTTTAAGTTTGTAGGGTGCGCAATGCGCACCTTACGGTTGAGTATTTCTGGATTTGTAGGGTGCGCATTGCGCACCTTACCTTAAAACTAGATCGCACTTTTCGCACCTGGCGGTGTTTTGTGGTATAACAACAGACGACCAACACCCGATAACCGCAACCACAAGATGAAACGGCGACAATTAATACGTTACGCACAGACGGGTTTGCTAGCAGCTTTCTTCACTGGTTTACCATCTGCATGGGAAAGCTATCAAGCTCAAACTGCTGATTCTTTGTCGGTTCAGTGGTTGGGCCACACTTGCTTCTTGTTCGCCGGAGGCGGTGCGAGGGTGCTGGTGAATCCTTTTCGCCCCCTAGGCTGTACCGCAGGCTATCGCTCTCCTAAAGTGCCAACAGATTTGATTCTGATTAGCAGTCGCTTGCTTGATGAAGGGGCGATCGACGGATTTGCGGGCAATCCCGGCCTTTTGTACGAGCCAGGGGCTTACAGGTCTAACGGGCTGCGGATTCAAGGGATTCGGACGGAAAAAGACCGTGAGGGAGGAAGGCGATTTGGGGTCAATGTGGCTTGGCTGTGGCAGCAAGCGGGCGTTAAGATTTTACACTTGGGCGGAGTTGCTGGCCCGATCGGCATTGAAGAACAAATCTTGATCGGGCGGCCAGATTTAGTGCTGATTCCCGTGGGCGGCGGGCCGAAAGCTTACACTCCGGCGGAAGCGAAGCAAACTTTGCAACTTCTCAAACCGAAGATGGTGATTCCGACACATTTCAAAACCCAAGCCGCCGATGCTGCTGCGTGCGATTTAGTGCCGCTAGATGAATTCTTGGCGCTGATGGATGGTACGCCGGTGCGCCGATTGAATAATGACACGATTTCGATCAAAGCTGCTGACTTACCCCAAACGGGTTCGGTGATTGAGGTTTTGAGTTACAGATTTAGCGGTTGATGCCAGATTTCTTAGGTTGCGTTATATTAAGGAAGTTTTGTTCGATCGGGGATGCAAGAGAAATTTCTCTCTACCTTAGCCTCTGGCAACCTTGCCTTTTGTCGAGATTTGGCTAACATAACAATTCATGTTCACTGTTTTATCTCATAAGGAAATGCAAGCGAAATGAAAAATCAAAATTTACCTAGCTGGATGAAACAATTGACAGGTTTCGCAGGAATAATCGGCGCTAGCGCGTTAATCGGTTTCCCTGCTTGGGCTCACATCACCTCCAACACCAATGTTGCTAATGCAACTCAAACTCAACAAGTTGCAGGAAATGTGAAAACCGCTGCTTCACCGGCACCAACTGGCGCTTCACCGGCATCAACTTCCGCTGCTAAGGATATTGTTGGTATTGCATCGGGCGACCCTCAATTCAAGACGCTGACAAAGGCTTTGGAAGCAGCCGACTTGGTTGCAACTTTACAAAGAAAAGGCCCTTTCACTGTTTTTGCACCGACAGACGCGGCATTTGCTGCTTTGCCAGAAGGAACTGTGGAGAATTTGCTCAAACCGGAAAACAAAGCCAAACTTACTAAGATTTTAGCTTACCACGTTGTTCCTGGTTCGGTTGTATCAACTAGCCTAAAATCCGGCGATGTTGCAAGTGTGGAAGGCAGCTCGCTGAAGGTAGCAGTTAACGCAGGCAAAGTTACTGTCAGCGGCGCTAATGTTGTGAAAGCTGATATCAAAGCTAGCAACGGCGTGATTCACGTAATTGACAAGGTGCTGATGCCGCCCGATGCGAAGTAAGACTAGGGGTTTTTGCATCAATTGAGATCGAATTCGGTTAAATGAACGGGAAGTAAGGACACAACATTGTTGTGTCCTTATTTGTATGGCAGGCAATTCAGAATTAATACAGATAAAGCTTTAGCTAGCAGCAGGTACTTACCACAAAGAATTGGTTTAAAGCCGGAACCCTTCTAGGGAGAAATTAAAAGAAGACTATTCATTACTCCAATCCTCTTCCTTCCAGTTAGAGGTCGCTATCAACTGTCAACTGTCAACTGTCAACTGTCAACTGAAAAAAATGGCTGCCAACCCTTACCCCGATAGCCAAAATCGAAGATTTCGGGATGGAGAATTTCAGCTAAAATTTCTAACGAATCAACCAATCTCGGCCCCGGTCGATTAAAGTAAGAATTGCCATCAGTTATGTAAACTTTCCCCGTTTTTACAGCTTGCAAATTAGGCCATTCTGCGTATTTAGTTATCTGCATTGCTTCGCTGCGAGTGCGGTTTAAATCAAACCCACAAGGCATGAAAATAATTACATCGGGATTAGCTTCTACTAGCGATTCCCATTTTAACCAAGGGGAATGTTCCCCGACAATTCCAAATAGCGAATTGCCTCCCGCCATTGCCACTAATTCGGGAATCCAGTTACCCGCAGCCATCAAAGGCTCAATCCACTCGATGCAGGCTACTTTGGGAAATCTCTCTTTTGTGGTAAGAATAGATGATGCTTGTGTTTTCGAGGTAATAGCATTGATGCGGGATTGCAAAAGGTCGAGCGCACTTTTGCCATCTACACCCAAAGCCTCAGCAACTCGCTGAATATCCGTCCAGATTTCTGCTAGCAGATTCGGCTGCAAAGAAATAATTTCCGGCTTGCTATTTACCAGCGTGCTTACTGCTTGTTCAACCTCTGTTAGAGAACAAGCGCAGACTTCACATTGAGCTTGAGTAATAATGTGAGTCGGCTGCAATTTTTCCAAAGTATCTATTTCTACTTTATACACGCTTAGGGCATTTTGCAACAATTCTGTCACGCGGTTGTGAATTTCGCTGCTAGTTCCTTCGGGATTGAATTTAGGCTGAGTGCAAACAGGTAAATTTTGGATTTCTGGGGGATAGTCGCATTCGTGGGAACGACCCACAATTGCATCGGTTAATCCTAAAAGTGCTACAATTTCGGTGGCACTGGGAATTAGAGAGACAATTCTTGGTTGGTTCATTGGTTTTCTGTTTTTTACTGCTTAGCAAGTACAGGCAAAGCACAGGCGGGACGCCCGTGCCACTATAAAAGGGATTGTTAAATTTTTAGTTTTTTTAAGTATTGCAAATCTTGCCATGCTTGAATGAGATTACCTTGCATCAGAGCCGATACACCGTTTAAAATTCTAATTTCCGGTAGATTGGAGTTAAGAGCGAGAGCGGGTTTTAAGGCTGTTTGAGCAGCTTTGGGATGCCAGCCGTACAGGTGTACGAAAGCGAGATAGGCGTAAGCGTAAGGGTTTTTTGAGTCGAGTTGAGTGACTTTTTCTAAGGCTGCGATCGCACTTTCGACATTCTGCTGCAATACTCTAGAAAATGCCAAAGCATAAGCCAATTCTAGATTATTTGGTTCCTGTTTCAACCGATATTCTAACGTTTGTTCCGCTTGCACGGTATAATCTTGAATTGGATCGTACTGATTGATGCGCCCAATCTGCTCGAACACAGGTTCTAAACCTGGCAATCCTTTGGGTAAATTAACCGCCATCGCTCGCAATTGAGTCACCAAATCTAACTCAGGCTTATCTGTATTATCCTCGTTTCCACGCTCTGCCTGAGAACGCATATCCAGAGGCTCTGCCTCGATCTTAACACTAACTGCCGACACATTAATCGGATAAGTTTCGCCGGTTTTCCGATTTAGATAAGTAGCTTGCAGATGGTAAGTTCCCGGTGCAATATTAGCAGGAGGAAGCATCGCCGTGCGATCGACAACTCGAAACCCCACAGCAAATTTATCCGCTTCCAGAATCCCCGGATGCAAAGTCGCCTGGGCGATCGCGCGATCGTGTAAAATCCTGAAAGTCTGTCCCGGTGGAATATTGCCAGACTGCTGATTTTGCCACGTTACCAACACTAAACCAGACTGCAACTGCTGCCAAGGCCCAGACCAAGTATAAGTAACCGGCAGCGCCACTCCGGGAACTGCTTTTGCAGCGACAGTAACTCGATCTAATTGTACTTGCGATCGCGCTTCATTCAACGGCTGTATTTCGACAGGCTGTACTCGCTTGCGATAAAGATTTAAATTAGTATAATCTGGCAAAATCCAAGTTTTTTGTAACTCAAATTTATCGCCTTTTTCAATCGCAGTAACCGCTGCCTTTTGAGCTTGTTTAATCCGTTCCCGAATCGAACCTTGCGGGCCACTTTTAGTTACGAACCAAGAGAGCGATCGCACATCTTGCGGCACGTCTTTTAAATTCGTTCCCACCTGCCGCCCGTAAACCTGAAAATTCGCCAAAGCACCGTAAAAATTTAAATTATGCTGATTAATTTCCGGCGTCGAAGGCAACACGCCTAAAGTAGATTGCAAATAAGGTTCCTTATCAATAATCTCTGCAATTACCTCTCGGTGCGGCCACTCTTTCCCCAAGTAAGGATAGTGAGAATTGCCGGGACTGATAATTTGGGCTAAGCTATGTCCAAAAGCACCTCCCAGCGGCCAGATATGCAACAGCATTGCCAGAATTGCCAAGCCAATTGTACCCCAGCGAATTTGTCGTCCCCACCGAGAAGGCCACAGCGTTAAACAGTAGGCTAAGAAAATAGATAAAACGGGCAAATAAGGTATCACATATCGGTCGTCTTTGTTGATATTTAGAGAATTAATTAAATAAGCTCCTCCCCAGAAAACAGCCAGCCATCGGCAGGAGTTGAGATGCAAGATTGACGAACTATTTTGCCGACGACGCCAATAAAGTATCAATCCTACTAAGGGAATAAGTAACAGAGGCCAAGAAATGTGTTCGGGTAAGTGTTGACCGTAGTAAATCCAAGCGTCGATCGTATTGAGGGCCGGATCTCCTTCGGCGATCGCAGAATCCAGCGTTGCCCGTTTTCCCCCGGTCAAAATTAACAGCCAATTGGTTTTCGCCCACGGCCCAAACACCGCCACCGACAGCAACAGAGCACCAGTTAACTGACCTAATCTTCCCCAAGCTTTTTGCCGCACCGCACCCACAGCCAACCACACAATCGGGGTAAACAGAAATAATACGGTAGTGTGTTTAACTAATATTGATAAGCCGAGAGAAATTCCAAAGGCGATCGCCCAAAAGAAAGACGACGGGGAGAGGGGGAGATTGGGGGAGGGGGAGAGGGGGAGATTGGGGGAGGGGGAGAGGGGGAGATCCGGAGAATGGGGAAAATCTTCCTTGATTTCTCTTCCTTCTTCCTTCTTCCTTCTTCCTTCTTCCTTCTTCCTTCTTCCTTCTTCCTTCTTCCTTCTTCCTTCAGAAGCCTTCCACATAGTCAGACAATAGAAAGCAAAAGTAATCGCAGCAGTGAGGGGATAGTCGAGCAAAAATTGCAAGCGGAACCGATAAAGTCCCGGTAACAAAACGCAAATTGCAGCGGCCCACAAACCGACTTGCCTGTTAAACAGTTGGACGCCCAGACTGTAGACTGAGGCGAGGAGAATTGCACTAAATAATAAATGAACGAGGGTTGCCCGATCGCCCCCAGTACCGAAAACCTGAAGAAACGGAACGGTTAAGATGTATGCCAAGGGCGGAATTTTCGTCGAAAGCAGCCAGAAGTTTGTCCACCACTCCCCGGAAAGCCACTGAGGATGCTGCAATGCCTGCAAGTATTTCAGGCTGCTAGTCAGGTAGTCTGCTTGATCCCACGCCGGGACAGATCGATCGAGGGCAAACCAGAGGCGATCGCTAATTGCCCCCAGCAGCCAAATTATGCCCAAGACAAGCAGACTCTTACTCCCGCTGTCCCGATGTTGCTGTGCCATTGCGATTTTTGGATTTTAGGTTGCAGCTTTTAGCTTACAGGCGGGCGGTTCCGGGCGATCGAAAATTAATTTAGAAAAGTGCTTGCTAAATTCTGTATGTGTCTGCTAAGATAGTAAAGCGCGAAAAAACAAGCCGGGATAGCTCAGTTGGTAGAGCAGTGGACTGAAAATCCACGTGTCACGAGTTCAAGTCTCGTTCCTGGCATCGCAAAGCCCTCACAAAGTTGAGGGCTTTTTTTTATGTATAAAGTTGAGCCAACAAAATAATCACCAATGGCATTCAAGTCTCGGCTTGCAGTTGGAGAGACAAAGCATCGGCTCATCCCTGAACCTCTCGTGCCTTGCGAAACTTTTCCTGCAATTGCTCGCACGCAGTCTCTAACGGGATTCCCTCACCCCGTGATAGTTCCGCCTCCGCTTCCTCCACCGAAGAGCGAACCTCCTCCACCCACTCCCAATAAAGCTTCCGCGTTTGAGTCAAAGTCTGGAGGGCTTTTGTAATCACCTCTTCCGGCGAGCTAAACTGACAAGAGTGCTAATTGTGCTTCGATTAATTTCACCTGCTCAGGACTCAAAGTAATATTCATAAAAATCTCCGGGAGTCTCGCTAACACAAATCCCTTTTCTAAGAATAGCGCTACTTTCTGGGCAGTGCGATCGTCTTGAGGGCCGATCGCTTGAGACCGATCGCCCGCTCAAGGACAATTTAAATTAAGTTGCTGCAATTTACCAACTTTAGAATAAAGATAACTGTGCTTCTCTGATTTCCTTGTCGCCCAAAAAATTATCTATTCTATTAGCGACAATCTCACAGTAATCAGCCCTAATTTCAAATCCAATAACTTGACGCTGCAAACCCAGAGCCACAATTGCTGTAGTCCCGGAACCCATAAACGGATCTAAAACAATGTCGTTTAAATTTGATGCAGACTTGATGATGCGATCGACAACAGCAACAGGAAATTGAGCGGGGTGAGGCGTGCGTTCTTTTGAAGCTCGGTTTTTCCCAGACGTAACTTTTGGGAACTGCCAAACATCCGTCGGATTTTTGCCTTTTAAGTTTACTTTAATCTTGCCATTCTTTTTCTGATTCGGATATTTCACATTTGGGTCGCGCACTTCATCCAAATTAAATGTATACTTATCTTGATTTTTTACATACCATAGAAACTTTTCATTGCGAGGTGAAAAGAACTTGCTGCCCGCAACTCCCGCGCCGTAGTTCCAGACAACTTCTTGAATCAGATAAAAAGGCACTTTGTCCCAAAGTAGGTATGAAATCGGAATTGCTTTGGCCCGATCGCGAATTGACAAATAACCTAAATTCAGCCAAAACGCTCCTCGATCGAGCGTTACCCGGTAAACCTGCGCTATCCACTGCTCGCACCAGTTTAAATACTCATCTAACACCAAGGATTTTTCGTACTCTTTGCCGATGTTATAAGGCGGGCTGGTAACGGTTAAATCTACAAATTGAGCGGGCAGCACCTTCAATGCTTCCAAACAATCCATGTTATAAATTACGCAATTAGGAGCTTGAAAGTACGGTTTACCTAGAATCTTCGCGATATCAGTCAAGCTCATGAAATATTAGAGAGATATTTTGTTGACAAAGTGTAAAATTTATAGTAAGTGAGTTTAGAAATATTGTCAAACTCATCTGGACTGGGGAATCGCCCTGCCGGAAACAAAAGGTTACAATCAAAAATAGATTCTATTTCCATAACATTACTGTTTATAGCTTGAACTTCTCTGTGCCCAATAACAACACCTCAACTCAATCCTTTCAATTTGACTCAATTGACAGCGCCCTCGCAGACCTCAAAGCAGGTCGCCCCCTGGTAGTAGTCGATGACGAAAATCGCGAAAACGAAGGCGATGTGATTTGTGCCGCCCAATTCGCCACCCCCGACAACATCAATTTCATGGCCGTGAACGCGCGGGGTTTGATTTGTCTGGCCTTAAGTGGCGAAAGGCTCGATCGCCTGGAACTGCCCCTCATGGTCAGCAAAAACACGGACAACAACCAAACAGCCTTCACCGTCAGCATCGATGCAGTCAACGGCGTCAGTACCGGTATCTCCGCCGAAGACAGAGCCCGCACCATCCAAGTCGCCATCCACCCGGACACCAAACCTCAAGACTTGCGCCGTCCCGGTCACATTTTCCCCCTGCGGGCGATCGACGGTGGCGTCCTCAAACGCGCCGGTCACACCGAAGCTTCGGTTGACCTCGCCAGACTCGCGGGCCTGTATCCCAGCGGCGTCATCTGCGAAATTCAAAACCCCGACGGTTCGATGGCGAGGTTGCCCGAATTAATCGAGTACGCCAAACTCCACAACCTAAAAATAATCAGTATTGCCGACTTAATTAGCTACCGACTCAAGCACGATCGATTCGTCCGCCGCGAAACCGTCGCCAAATTGCCCACTCAATTCGGCGAGTTTATGATTTACGCCTACCGCGACACCCAAGACAATTCAGAACACGTTGCTATTGTCAAGGGCGACCCGGCAGAATTTAAAGACAAACCCGTGATGGTGCGGGTGCATTCCGAATGCTTGACCGGCGATGCTTTGGGTTCCCTGCGCTGCGACTGCCGGATGCAACTGCAAGCGGCACTGAAAATGATCGAAAATGTCGGTTCTGGCGTCATCATTTACTTGCGCCAAGAAGGTCGAGGTATTGGATTGGTAAATAAACTAAAAGCTTACTCGCTGCAAGATTTGGGATTGGATACGGTAGAAGCCAACGAACGGTTGGGATTTCCCGCCGACTTGCGAAACTACGGCGTCGGAGCACAAATGCTCAACGATTTGGGAGTTAAAAAAATTCGGTTGATTACCAACAACCCCCGCAAAATAGCAGGTTTGAAAGGTTACGGGATTGAAGTAGCCGATCGCGTCCCCTTACTAATTGAAGCCACAGATTACAACTCGATCTATCTGGCAACAAAAGCCGAAAAACTCGGTCATATGCTACTGCAAACTTATTTAGTAACAGTGGCGATTCAGTGGAACGAAACGAAGGAAGAAGGTAGAAGCCAGAAAACAGAAGGAAAAGAGGAAGATGCTGCTATTCAAAATCGGTACGAACACCTCGAAAAACTGCGGCATTTGGCGGCTAACCAGCACTTGCTGCTGCAAGAAGAAGCGCGGCCGGTGGGAATAGCCCTTTTCGGAGAAGGCTCCCTCATCGTTCACCTCGGCTTCGATCAAGCCGGACTCGCAGCCCCCGACTGGTACAAAGATCCAAACCATCCTTATGTCAGGGCGATCAGCAAAATTCTGGGCGAAATCAGCACTGAGCCGAATTTGCAAACATTAGAATTCATGGTTTCCTCCGGTGGAGATCCGCTCAAAACCCTGCAAGTCCAGCTCGATCGAGAAACCTTCCCCCTCGGACAAGTCGCGTCCGCGTGCGCGAGGCTTCAACCTCAAAAAATTTATAGTTTTGCTCCTATTCCCGATTGAGCTATCGGAATGCCAAGCTATGCTCAAAGAATAGAAAGGGCGAATTTACATGGAAATGAACGTTGGTGACTTTCTGCACCGGCTCGACCTCAGGGGACAAGCGCTTAAAGGCACCAACCTCGGCGGTGCGGAACTCCGGGGAGCAAACCTCAGAGGCACCGACCTCCGAGAAACCAACCTCAGCGACGCTAATCTCAGGTATGCAGACCTGATCGAAGCCGACCTCAGCGGCGCTAATCTCAGCGGGGCGGATTTAGCTGAATCATTTCTTAATTTAGCTAACCTCACTAGAGCTGATTTGACTGGTGCTGTCCTCCGAGAAGCTACTCTGGTAGGAGCCGAACTCACGGGCGCCAACCTCCAACAAGCAAGTTTGATCAAGGCTAATTTAGTTGGAGCCAATCTCCACGAAGCCAACTTAACCAGAGCCAACCTCAGCGGGGCAGATTTGCGCGGTTCTCAGTTGAGTGGCGCCATTTTAGACAAGGCGGTATATAACAACCGGACTATCTTTCCCGAGGATATTGATCCGGGTGCAATGGGAGCATTTTTGCTAGCTCCCAATGCTTCGCTCCCTGGCTTAAATCTGGCTATGGTAGATTTGACCGAAGCCGATTTAAAAGGAGCCGATTTGCGGCGGACAAACTTATACAAAGCTATTTTATTTGGCGCAAAACTCGATCGGGCAAACTTAACAGGAGCCAACCTCAGCGCAGCGGACTTGAGGGAAGCTAGTTTGAGCGGCACAATTTTGGAGAAAGCTGTTTACAGCAACAAAACATTGTTTTCAGAAGGCATTGACCCCTCTCTGGGCGGAGCTTATTTAATTGCTCCCAATGTATCGCTGCAAGGGGTAAACTTAACCGGAGCCGACTTAAACGGGTCAGATTTAAGCGGAGCTAATTTGAGCGGTTCTAACTTAAGTTCGGTCAATCTCAAAAATGTAGACCTCAGCAGAGCCAGCTTAAAAAAAGCTTACCTCAAAGGTGCAAACTTGGAGCAAACAGATTTGAGAGGAGCCGATTTAAGCGGCGCAATTTTACACCAAGTAAACTTTAGTTCTGCTGACCTCCGGGGTGTAGACTTAACAAGGGCTGACCTCAGCGGCGCTAATTTAAGGGATGCCGATTTGAGGGAGACAGATTTCACCGGAGCTACTTTGCTGTTCGCTAACTTGAGCGGGGCAGACTTGAGAGGTGTAGACTTGACAAAAGCTGACCTCAGCGGCGCTAAGTTAAACGAAGCTGACCTCAGAAAAGCAGATTTGATGAGAGTAAATTTGGAGGGAGCAGATTTAACTGAGGCAGACTTGAGCGATGCTCATTTATTCCGAGTTAATCTTAGAGGTGCTAACCTGAAAGGTACTAACCTCAAAGGCGCAAGTTTAAAAGGGGTATTTTTGACCGATGCTTATTTGAGCGAAACCGATTTGGCCGATATACATCTGAGTCCGAGTTTTTTTGAATTGCCACTAGAATCGGAATGGTAATTAGTTGACTGTTAACAATCGAAAATCTACAATCAAAACTCGCCCCGCGAAAATTGCCCGATTATTAACAATCGAAAATCTCAAATCTAAAATCTAAAATGGATCGACCGTTAGGCTCTGTTATTCAAGGTTCCCTGAGCAAGGGATTAGAAGTGCGACTGCACGCCGACGTTTCGGTGGAAGATATGAGGGTGGGGAAATTTCTAGTAGTGCGGGGGGTGCGATCGCACTTTTTCTGTATGCTCACCGACGTGTCTCTCGGAACTTCTAGCGCCCGCATTTTATCGAATCCTCCCAATCCCGACGACGATTTTCTTCTCGCAGTGCTAGCCGGTAGCAGCACCTACGGTACGATCGAACTGTCGCCGATGTTGATGTTGACTGCTGAAAGAGAAAAACAGCAGGCAATTTTCGACCCGACGAAAAACGGCGGAGTTCGCGAGAATAAGCTGGCGTTAGGAAATTTGGCTTCTTTTGAGTCACAAACCGGCGCGGATATTGAGTTGCTACCTGTCAAAACTATTCCCAGCCACTTTTCGCAGGTGTTTGATGCCAAAGAAACTGATTTTCGGGCAGTTTTTGGCTGGGAAGATGACCCGTACCGCCGCAATTTTGCGATCGGCAAACCGATTGACATGGATGTTGCTGTTTGCTTGGATTTAGACCGATTTGTGGAACGCAGCAACGGCGTTTTTGGCAAGTCGGGAACAGGAAAATCTTTTCTGACGCGCTTGCTATTGTCGGGAATTATTCGCAAGCAAGCTGCTGTTAATCTAATTTTTGATATGCACTCGGAGTACGGGTGGGAAGCTGTTTCTGAAGGGAAACAGTTCAGCACTGTTAAAGGTTTGCGGCAGTTGTTTCCCGATAAAATTCAGATTTATACCCTCGATCCAGAATCGACCAAACGCCGGGGAGTCCGCGACGCTCAAGAGTTGTTTTTAAGTTTCGATCAAATTGAAGTGGAAGACATCGCGCTGGTGCAGCGCGAGCTAAATTTGTCGGAAGCTAGTATCGAAAATGCGATTATTTTGCGAAATGAGTTGGGAAGTGGTTGGATCAACAAGTTGCTGGAAATGACCAACGAAGATATCCAAATGTTTTGCGAAGAAAAGCGGGGAAATAAGTCTTCGATAATGGCTTTGCAGCGGAAGTTAGAGCGATTGAATGATTTGAAATACATTCGGAAACGCTGTCCAAAAAATTATGTAACTGAAGTTTTGCAGTGTTTAGATAGTGGAAAAAATGTAGTAATTGAGTTCGGTTCGCACTCGGATTTGCTGTCCTATATGTTGGCGGCAAACGTGATTACTCGCCGGATTCACCAAGCTTACGTGCGGAAAGCTGAGAAGTTTTTGCAGAGCAAAAATCCGTGCGATCGCCCGCAGCCGTTGGTGATTACCATAGAGGAAGCTCACCGCTTTCTCGATCCGGCGATCGTGCGATCGACTATTTTCGGTACAATTGCCAGAGAAATGCGAAAATACTTTGTCACCCTACTGATTGTAGACCAGCGTCCCTCCGGCATCGATGCCGAAGTCATGTCGCAAGTCGGAACACGCATTACTGCTTTGCTAAACGATGATAAAGACATCGATGCTATTTTTACTGGCGTTTCAGGAGGGCAGAGTTTGCGTTCAGTTTTGGCAAAACTCGACTCCAAACAGCAAGCATTAGTTTTGGGGCACGCCGTACCGATGCCCGTAGTCGTGCAGACTCGTCCTTACGACGAGCAATTCTACAGAGAAATCGGGGATATTGACTGGCAAGAAATGCCCGACGAACAAGTATTTGCCGAGGCAGAAGCTGCTAAAATGGATTTGGGATTTTAGATTGACAACTGCTAGATTCATTACAGAACTTAGGCAAAGGTTACTCTAAATTAGTCTGGGCGCAGAATTGGCGATCGCTGGCAATGACAGAAATATCAGATTTTTGCCTCAGTTATAAACGCAAAAGTGCGATCGAACCTCAAAAAATTAGCCCCCAGCTTTCAGTCAGAAGCTTTTCCCCCTTCACCCCCTCACCCCTCATCCTAAACTGCCCAAAATTTGCATAAGCTTAAACATGATGGAGATGATGGAGCGTAGGGGCACAATGAAAGTCAAACAGGGCAACAGCCAGCCTTTATACACCTTGTCGTTACTCGTAGCAGAATTGGATTAGCATATTTAAATAAAAATGTCAATAAATATTTTAAACAGTTACTCGCATCTAATACGGCGATGGAGTTCGGTTATCTCGCATCCCACCATCTAGGCAGCGAGAAAATTTCAAGCGATGATAGAACAGAGAGCAAAAAAAGCCCTCGAATTGCATGAGTCTGTTTGCCTGAGCCTATTTGCATGAGTATTGTCAAGTTAAGTTGCAGTTAAAACTAACAGGGAATTCAAAACCTTAAGGAAAAATGTAGAATCTTGACCTTAAGACAGAGGTTTTTACCCTTTACGATCCTCAAAATTGGGAATAATATTGAGAAAACTAAACTCTTGCTTCACTTCGCCTTGAACTAGCCGTTAAAGCTAGCGAGCTACCGAAAATCGACGGGGATTACTGGAAAATCCAGCACAAAAGTAATCCCAAACAAAAAGCTTCTACCGATCGTCACCGATAAACATGAGGGAAACATCCCCTTTGTCGCAGTCTTTATCCCACTTGTAAAAGTGGGACAGGGTATCACCAACTTTTTATCTGTTGTTACAAGGAGTGCAATACTCACCCATGTCCACCACAACCCCCAAAAACAAAACAGTGAAAGCCGATCGCATGGGCAGCCGGCCATACTCCTCAACGGATACGGTTCGTACCTATCTGCACGAGATCGGTCGCGTACCCCTGCTAACCCGAGAAGAAGAAATTGTTTTCGGGAAGCAGGTGCAGCAAATGATGAAATTAATCGAAGCAAAACAAGCACTTGCTAAAGAATGGCAGCGGGATCTGACGAATCAAGAGTGGGCTGCCGAAATGGAGTTGACCGAACCTGAACTTAGCCGCATCTTACACATAGGGCGGCGGGCTAAGCAAAAGATGATTGAAGCGAATTTGCGGCTAGTAGTGGCGATCGCCAAAAAATACCAGAAACGCAATATGGAATTCTTGGATTTAATCCAAGAAGGTACTCTTGGTTTAGAACGAGGAGTCGAAAAATTTGACCCGATGCGGGGATACAAATTTTCCACCTATGCCTACTGGTGGATTCGGCAAGCAATTACCCGCGCGATCGCCCAACACGCCCGCACCATTCGATTGCCAATTCACATCACCGAAAAACTCAACAAAATCAAAAAAGTGCAGCGGGAACTCACCCAGCAGTTGGGCCGGTCTCCCTCCCCTGGGGAAATTGCCACCGCCCTCGAACTGCACCCTTCCCAAATTCGGGAATACCTGCTGATGGCAAGACATCCAGTTTCTTTGGACTTGCGGGTAGGAGACAACCAAGATACCGAACTGCAAGAACTCTTAGAAGACGAAACGGCATCTCCCGACAACTACATTACCTCGGAATTGCTGCGGCAAGACCTCGATACTTTGATATCAGAACTTACCCCCCAGCAGCGAGATGTAATAATTCTGCGCTTCGGTTTGGAAGACGGCACAGAAATGTCTCTGGCGAAAGTCGGAGAACGGCTAAATCTCAGCCGGGAACGGGTGCGACAGCTAGAACATCAAGCCCTCGCCCACCTGCGTCGCCGCCAATCTCAAGTCCGAGAATACTTGGCTAGTTAGTCACTAAAAAGTTGAGATGTCCCAAAATCTCAACTTTTTTTTACGTTTATACCAGTTTGAAAGAAGAATGTAACTGTAAGCCCGTGATTCACACAATTAGGTAATAGGTCATTCCTAATTATTCCATTCTTTAATCTAAAACAGGAGTTACGCACTATCGATCTTAAATCAAGGGTTTGAGATTGCTTCACTACGTAGTCTTCGGACAGAAAATCGTAGTATATGCGTCCAGGACTATAAAATTTAAAATCTAAAATGGTATTATTTGACGGGTGGATTGCCCAATCAGGGCGGACGCCAAATTTGTCAAAACTAATCTTAGATTTAAATTCAGGCATCGGGCGGGCGATCGTTCCTTTAAGTTTATAGCCAACATTAAGCCAAATACCCGGTTTCTCTACAATCTTTGTGAAACTGGTACAAGAGGCGTTTGGAACCAGCTATTTTAAATTTTGGGGTCTGGAGTGGTTTTGACTTATTTGATATTGACAGGAAGTTTAGAAGCGATCGCGATCGTGCTTGCTCTCTCGCCCGGTAACTTGAGCATCGCATTCCCCGCACGCCCGGTGCAGGACTCGGACATCAAATCCGACGTTTTTAGCTCGCAATCTCCCCCAACTCCGGCGCCAGATACAGCTAGCACAGGTTTAGCAGATGGCATTTACCTCTACGGCCAGTCGAGCCAGCCAGAGGAAATTAAACAAGAATATTTTGTATTTGAAATGCGGCAGAGTAAGGTAGTCGGCGCTTTTTACCTGCCTCGGTCTGCTTTTTACTGTTTTTACGGCACGGGCGATCGAACTCAGTTAAATTTAATAGTAGTGGACAGTTACGACGGCAGTCGCTCTCCCTACTCAGTAAACCTGCAACAATATTACCCAATTTCCACCATCAGCGAGAACGATCGGCGCATCTTGGGTACTTGCAAAGAATCTCACAAGCAGCAGGTGTGGGAAAAGTAGGAAAGACGCGCTGCGCCACTCGTCAATCGATTTTAGATTTTAGATTTTAGATTTTAGATTTTAGAATTGAAGAAAGCAACCCTACTGATACATCGGGGGCCCCCGGACCAAATTGCTTTCGCTCAGGGTTCAGGAAACAGTAGTAAAATTGCTCCTGAGTTGAGAATTTCGGACGGACACCACACACATGGCAAGATGAAACTGCGTCGGAAAACACTATCGATCATTGGCATTACCATCGCTGGATTGACTGGCATTCTGTATGTCGCCTCCTCAAGCATCCTCTTGGGCAGCCTGATCAAAGCAGAGGAACAAGAAGCCACACAGGTTGTCAAGGGAGTGCTCAGCGTGTTCGGGCAAACCGCCGATGACTTCAACTCGCGCTTTGCCGACTGGTCGTCGTGGGACGACACCTACGATTTTATCCAAAACCGCAACTCAGAATACATTGACTCCAATTTAATTCCAGAAGGGCTGGCTAATATAAGAGTTAATATAGCCATTTTTGTCAATACTTCTGGCAAAATAGTTTACGGTACGGGTTTAGACAGCGAAAAGCTGAAACTAACGCCTGTTCCAGAAGCATTAAAACGGCGCATTTCTCTCAGTGACCCGCTGTTGCAGCACCCTAACACCAAAAGCAGCCTCGCTGGTATCCTGCTGCTACCGTCAGGGCCAATACTGATTACTTCCCGACCTATTCTCACCACTAAAAGTACCGGCCCGATCCGAGGTACGCTGATATTTGGGCGCAATTTGGATGCTGCAGGCATTGCGAAGGTTTCTAAAATTACTCGTTTGCCACTAATCGTACACAGCGTGAATGAGGCTCATTTGCCTGCTGACTTTCAGCAAATGCGGGAGAAACTGTCGGAAAAAAAACCGATTTTGGTGCGTCCTTTAAGCGAAGAGTCGATCGCGGGTTACGCTTTGATCCGCGATATTTACAACCAACCTGCGCTGCTATTGCGGGTTGATATCCCCAGAGAAATATATCGGCAAGGTCAAATTAGTTTGCTGTACCTGCTGGGGTCTGTAGGGTTAGCGGGAGTTGGGTTGGTCGGCTGCACTCTGCTGCTGCTAGAGCGTCTGGTGCTGTCTCGGTTGAGCGGTTTGGCGAAAGCAGTGAAGCGCGTCAGTAGCAGCCAAGACCTCTCGGTGCGACTGCCGGTGACGGGCGAAGATGAGTTGTCAGACCTTGCCCATACTATCAACGGAATGTTGAGTGCGATCGCCCAAGCCGACAGCGAACAACTTGAGGAAAAAGCCCGCTACAGAGCCGTAGTCGAGCAAGCTACAGATTGCATTTTCCTGTGGGACGCTCAAACCAAACGCCTTTTGGAAGCCAATACAGCGTTTAGAAACTTGCTCGATTACAGTCCTGATGCTATTTCGCAACTGACTATTTACGATATCATCGCTTACTCTAAAGACCTAATTGACAACAATATCGAGTTGCTGCTGACGGACAAACAATTTAGAATTGGCGAAGTTCTCTACCGTCGCCGAGACAGTTCCTGCGTGGATGTGGAAGTGAGCGGCAGCGTGATTTCCTACGGCGGCCGCGAGATTATTTGCACTGTTGTCCGCGACATTACCGAGCGCAAACAAGCCGAAGCCGAACTGCGAGCCTCGGAAGAACGCTACAGACTTTTGTTTAAAAATAACCCCCATCCCATGTGGGTTTACGATCTAGAAACTCTGGAATTTATAGCCGTCAATCAGGCTGCTGTCAAACACTACGGCTACACTCGCGACGAATTTCTCAACATGACCGTTGCGGAAATTCGTCCTCCCGAAGAGCTGCCGAGATTGCTAGAAAATATCTTCCAATTTGATGCCGATATTGAGTTTGCAGGTCTGTGGCAGCACCAGAAAAAAGACGGGACAATTATTGATGTACAAATTACTTCTTATGCTCTGGTATTTGATAGCAGAAATGCTGAATTAGTGCTGGCTCACGACGTGACCGACCGCTTGCAAGCCGAGGCAGAACTCTACAAGGCAAAGGAAGCGGCAGAAGCAGCTAATTTGGCTAAAAGTCAGTTTTTGGCTAACATGAGCCACGAACTGCGAACTCCTCTGAATGCGATTATCGGTTACAGCGAGATTCTGCAAGAAGAGGCTTTAGATTTGGGCGAAGAAACTTTTGTCTCGGATTTGGAGAGAATTCACCATTCGGGCCAGCTTTTACTTTCCTTAATTAATGATATTCTGGACTTGTCGAAGATTGAAGCCGGTCACGCGGAACTTGAATTAGAAACTTTTGACGTGTCGGAGGCTGTTCAAGATGTAGCCAGAACTGTTGAACCGCTATTTTTGCGAAATACTAATCGCCTGAATGTGGAATGTCCTCATAATATTGGCGAATTGTATTCCGATCCAATTAAGTTTACTCAAATATTGTTTAATTTGCTCAGTAATGCAGCTAAGTTTACTCATAAAGGAACAATTACACTCAGCGTAGAAAGAATTAAAAATGACGAGAAAAGTAGGAATTCGGAACAGTTAATTATTAAGTGTACGGATACGGGAATTGGGATTACCCCTGAACAGCTACAAAAGTTATTTCAACCTTTTACGCAAGCTGATGCTTCGACTACCCGCAAGTACGGAGGTACGGGTTTGGGTTTGGCAATAGCGCAGAAATACTCTCAGATGCTGGGGGGAGAAATTACTGTGATTAGCGAGTTTGGCAAGGGGTCAACTTTTACTCTGATGTTGCCAGCATAGATATATTTTAGATTTTAGGTTTTAGATTTTAGATTGGGTAAAAAGTCCTGACTAGAAACAACATAAATACGGTTGGTAGTCAGGGCTTCAGTCCACTCCCAATCAGATTTTAGCTAATTAAGACTAAACTTTTGAAGACCAACAACATTAATACTCAATACCTGCTTGAGCTTTAATCCCTTGTTCTCGAAATGGATGCTTAACTAATGTCATTTCTGTCACCAAGTCTGCCCGTTCGATTAGCGCTGGCGGGGCGCCTCTGCCTGTTAAAATAATGTGGGTTTCTTCGGGTTTTTGGTCTAACCCGGAAAGCACTTGCTCGACTTGCAAATAACCTAGTTTTAATGCTATATTGACTTCATCTAGAAGAACTAATTTAAATTCGGGATTGCCGATAAAAGTTAGGGATTTTTCCCAGGCTTTTTGAGCTGTTTCGATATCTCGATCGCGGTCTTGCGTGTCCCAGGTAAAGCCTTCCCCCATTGCGTGGAATTCTAGCTGTTTTTCCCAGAGTTGAAAAACGGCTTTTTCTGCGGGTTCCCAAGCTCCCTTGATAAATTGTACTATGGCGACGCGGTATCCGTGACCGAGCGATCGTACAACCATTCCCAAAGCGGCTGTAGTTTTTCCTTTTCCGTTACCGGTATTGACTATAATTAAACCTTTTTCTTTGGAGGAGTTAGCGATTCGCTGTGATTGCACTTCTTGGCGGCGCTGCATTTTCTGTTTGTGCTGTTCGGCTGTTAAGCCAGTGGTTTCTTTAGTTTCCATTAGATTTTTTTTTACCGCAAATGAACGCCAATAGACGCTGATGGATGCAGACTTGTTAGTTATTGCCAGACTAGCTGCAAGTTTAGCACGAAACCCGGTAAAACATCTTCTCCTGAAAGTTCTGCGGGAGATTCCAGTATTTCGACTTCTTGTCCTTGGCGATAGATTTCGACTCTGCGGGTTTTGCGGTTGATTAACCAACCTAGTTTTACTTGGTTGTTCATGTATTCTTGCATTTTGTCTTGGGTATCTTTTAAACTGTCGGTTGGCGACATTAACTCTAAGACAAAATCTGGGGCGATGGGAGGGAATTTTTGTTTTTGTTCGGGAGTAAGTGCGTCCCATCTTTCCTTTTTTATCCAAGAGACATCGGGAGAACGATTTGCACCGCTGGGCAGTTTGAAGCAAGTTGAAGAATCGAAACAAATTCCCAGTTGAGTTTGTCGGTTCCAAATCACAAAATCCGCATTAATTTCTGAGTTATAACTTCCGATTTCTCCTCCGGTAGGTGGCATGATGATTATTTCTCCTTTGGCGTTGCGTTCAAATTTGACATCGGGGTTTTCGCGGCACAGTTGATAAAATTGGTCGTCGGTTAGTTTAACTATGGAGTTGAAGTTGATGGTAACTGATATCATGGTATTTTATCAGGAGGCGTTGGGATTTTTAAGCCACATAATGTATCTGAATGCGGATAAATGCCGAGCGAGGCAGATGCTGTAAATATTATTGATGTGGGAAGGAGGATTTGAGTAGTAGTTTTGGGGAGGCACTTGTGATATCATTATATCACCTACTTACAACTAGCTCTCCCTAGTTTTATAAAAAGCTTTGTGGAGAAAAGACTTACAGACATACCAATAATAAAATGCAATGTTAATTTCGCTAAACAGTTTAGGTACTCCTTCTAGTAAACTGGACAATATCTTGTTTTTTAAATGCAGGGAATCCACGCCGATCGCAAAAAATAACAAGCCCAAACCCGCTAACAGTATTTGGTAGGGAGTCAACTGTAGTTCTCGCCGAAAAAACCATCCGTAGGATGACAAAACAACGGCGTACAAAAGACTTACTCCTAGCTTGGGAATTCCCAGTGCTACCATATATATATGAATTCGGTAAATTTCATTTAGTAAAAATCCACCTGTTAACAAAGCCGAAAAGAGAATAAATCGATTTTCTGAAGTGCGCGGTTGAATACTTTGAGCTAATTTATAGGTAAAAGTACAAACAATGACTGGTACAGAACATAAAATCTGGAAAGTCCGAGTTAACAAGGCGACAGTGGGATGGGGATAAGAATAAGGCGGAAAGAATAAATCGCTGACTTTTAACCCTGAAAGTTGAGTGAAAAATATCAGTATCGCCACCACAAATAAGGATAAACAATTTAGTCGGACAACCAAGCGACAAATAGTCATAAGCAATTAATACCACCAAAAATTAGGTTGATTGCCAAAATACCAAAAAATTATATCACCAATATCTGGGGATATTTTGCTAAACTTAATTAGGAGTGTAATCAAAACGAGGAGACAGTCATGCTGTCAGTGAAGGAAGCAGAATCGATCGTTCTAAATGTGGCGCAACCCCTCGACAGTCAGCGGGATGTAGAAACTGTAGACTTGCTGGCAGCATCGGGGCGAATTTTGGCAGCAGCAGTCACTGGTTCCCTAGATTTTCCTTATTGGGATAATTCAGCAATGGATGGGTACGCGGTACGCTTTGCTGATGTGGAAAAATGTAGCGCCGAAAAACCAGTGGTACTCGAAGTAGTTGAAGAGATTCCAGCCGGATATCAGCCTCAAAATACCGTTCAATCTGGGCAAGCGGCGCGAATTTTTACGGGTGGGGTGATGCCTGCCGGTGCTGATACGGTGGTAATGCAGGAAGAAACAAGGCGTGAGGGCGATCGTATTTTTATCTTAGTTTCTCCTGAAAAACCGCAAGCATTTGTCAGACACAAAGGCGCTTTTTATCAAGCAGGAACACCTTTGCTAACTCCGGGTACAGTTATCAACGCCCCAGAAATGGCGGTGTTAGCAACTGCCCAGTGCATTCAAGTTCCCGTTTATCGGCGGCTGCGGGTGGCAATTTTTTCTACGGGTGACGAATTGATATCGCCTGACGAACCTTTGGCACCGGGGAAACTGGTAGACTCGAATCAGTATGCTTTGACAGTTTTGTTGGCACAAATGGGATTTGAACCGATTCGATGGGGGATTGTTCCTGATAATGAAGATGCGTTAAACAAGGCGATATCCCAGGCTGTTGCGACAGCGGATGTGGTGCTTTCTACAGGAGGCGTTTCGGTAGGAGACTACGATTATGTCGAGAAAATTTTGGCGGATTTGGGAGGAAAAGTTCACATTAGTTCTGTGGCGATTAAGCCGGGGAAACCTTTAACGGTTGCTGAGTTTAAACGAGGTGAAAAAAATGATGATTCGCCGAGTTTGAGTTCGGATTGTCTCTATTTTGGTTTGCCGGGAAATCCGGTTTCGGCTTTAGTCTGCTGTTGGCGGTTTGTTGTGCCTGCTTTGAGAAAGATTTCTGGGCTGGGCGCGGATGCTTGGGGGCCGGAGTTTGTCAAAGCTAGGTGTAATGCTGAATTGCGATCGCCTGGTCGGCGCGAAACTTATGTTTGGGGTAAACTGCATTTAGTTGCGGGAGTGTGGGAATTTGAACCTGCTAGCGGCAGCCAAAATTCAGCGAATTTAATTAATCTCGCCAATACAAGTGGTTTAGCAGTTTTGCCACCGGGGGACACCGGGATTTTACCGGGCGAATTCGTGGAGGTTTTAAAAGTTAGTCATTAGTTAGTTGTTATTGGTTCAGTATAAGTTCATGTAAAATATTAATAACTAAGTAATCTTCCTTCTCTCTGACATCCGTTACATCCGTTACACAATCCGTTGCCGAACTTTCTTGGTATTATGAAAATTTTAATTGTTGAAGATGACCCAATGATGCAACTGGGATTAGAGCAAGTTTTAGCCGATTCCCCAGAAATAGAAATAGTAGGACAAGCAGAAGACGGGTATTTAGGCGTAGCAGCCGCACTGAAACTCAAACCTGATATTATTGTGATGGATATCGGTTTGCCGCGACTCGACGGCATCGCAGCGACGCAGCAAATTAAAGCACAACTGCCAGAAGTTCGAGTAGTAATGTTAACTTCTCACACGGCAGAAACTGAAATTATTGCTGCCCTTTCTAGTGGGGCTGATGCTTATTGTATTAAAGGTGCTTCCGTAGACAGGCTATTAGCAGCGATTGCAGCCGCAGCAGAGGGGGCGACATATCTTGACCCTCAAATTGCCCGGACTGTGATCGAACACCTCAAACCCCCGATACCTGCCTCTACAACTACTTTTGGTCAGTTGTCGCAGCGGGAATTGGAGGTGTTAAGATTAATGGTGGAAGGTAACAGCAACCCGGAAATTGCAGCGGCGCTTTACTTGAGCCCAAATACTATTAAAACTCACGTTCGCGGTATTATGAATAAGTTGGCAGTGGATGACCGCGTGCAAGCAGCAGTTGTAGCGCTGAGAACTGGATTGGTGTAAAGAAGGAAGTTCGGCAACGGATTGTTTAACGGATGTAACGGATGTAACGGATGGATGTTGATGGAATAGGGAAGTTGGGCAGCGCATTGTTTAACGGATTTAACCGAGGTGGGGAAGAGGTTCGAGGGAAGAATTCCTAGTTAGCTATTCCTAATTACCAATTAGTAATTCCCACTTGCCAATTACAAATTATCAATTACTAGCAATTTGAGTGATATAATGTATGTCTGAGTGGATAGAAATCGGTAAAATTGTAGCAGCTCAAGGTTTGGACGGGGAAGTGCGAGTCTATCCCGATTCTGATTTCCCGGAAAGGTTTATCGAACCGGGGAAGCGGTGGATTTTGCGCCCTAACAAAAGTGAACCGGAACCGATCGAGTTTTTGGGCGGTCGCTACATTCCGGGTAAAGGGCTGTATGCTGTAGAGGTAGAGGGTGTGGAAGACCGCGATAGTGCTGAGGCGCTGCGGGGCTGTAAGTTGTTTGTTGAAAAGACCGATCGACCTTACCTCGAATCTGATGAGTTTTACGTCCAAGATTTGATCGGTATGGAAGTTGTTAACCAGTTAACCGGGGAAATCTTAGGGAAGGTAAGTGATATTATTCCCGCAGGTAACGACCTTTTAGAAGTAGAAACGAATCTAACGCCGCCGGAAACTGTCGCCGCAGAATTAGAAAAGCCAAAACAGCCTGAAACTCCCCAAGCCAACGCTGACCCCAGAAATACCCGCAAACCACGGAAAATTCGCGTTAAAGAGCCTAAATCGACAAAAATTTTGATTCCTTTTGTGGAAGAGATTGTGCCAATTGTTGACTTAGAACAAGGGCGAATTGAAATTGTGCCTCCTCCTGGTTTGTTGGAATAATATCATGTCCGGTCGATCGACCGGACATGATATTAGTTATTAACAATTCCCAATTCCCAATTTCCAATTCCTAATGTCGACTATTATCGTTTCCTCTATTTGTGGAACGCACTATCAAGTAACTGATGGAAAGCGCGAAAATTGCAACCGCCAAACCAATCAAGTCTGCTGCTGTTTTCTTTTCCAGGTCAAGAATGATGATTTTTCGAGATACTGCTATCAACGAAGTTACAATAACTAGCTCTACTTGAATTACGTGCTTTTTCAGATAAGCTGTAATATTTTCCAATATTTCCAGAGCAATTAAAACATTTAAAAATAACCCAAATATGACAAACAACGTGTCTTTTAACAAATCATCACTGTGGTTTAGCCATTCTTTTCCTAAAAAAATCAGCAAATCGCAAACGCTGAGGAGAATTACCCAAATCATCGCGAGTGATAAAATTTTCGATATTATTACTTCTACACTTTCTGTAAAATGCAGAAATTGTTCCTCATTCCCTAACTTGGCAATTTGCCTAAATATTTTTTTCAGCATACCAGTGATTTAGTCATCATTCTTAATTAATGATTTTGTCATTGTTCGGTACACTTTGCAAGCGCAAAACTCTGTGATTGCGTGGTTTCACGGCGCCTCCCGGTTGCTGGGGAAGGCAACTCTCTGGGCCTGTTATATTTTCTAGTTTTTCGTGTCAGCTAGGAATCGATCGCACGCGAGTCAACTCCTGATTAATAAATTTTTGCCATAAAAAAGCCTCAAACTATTGTCTAGCAATATTTTGAGGACTTCAAGGCGCGGTGCAATCACTGAACTAACTATCTATTCTCAACAGAGAATGATTGTTTACTCCCAGCTTGCTCCGACGCAATATATAAGATAGCTAAAAATTTAGCTCCGGTGGTTTAGTAGCGACGAGAATTGCCACCGCGATCGTTGTTACCCCAGTTACCGCCGCCACTAGGACGTTCTTCGCGGGGTTTTGCCTTATTGACCTTGAGGTCGCGACCCATCCACTCAGCACCGTCAAGAGCCTCAATGGCTGCGGCTTCTTCTGCTTCAGTAGACATTTCTACAAAAGCGAAACCCCGCATCCGACCTGTTTCCCGGTCAGCAGGCAACTGAACGCGCTTTACTGTACCGTACTCTCCAAAAGTTTGGTTGAGGTGCTCCTGCGTTACTTCGTAGGATAAATTGCCGACATAGATTGACATTGAACATTCTCCAGAATCAGAGGGTGTAGAGATTTAAATCCGGAGGAACGCCGATCGAACGAACTGTACTGCCGAAAATAAAGCCTTGTAAAACCATTATAGCACCTTGAGGTGCAAACTGCAATTGTCTGACTCGATTAATTAAAAAGAAAGCAGAAGCTCTTCGCCAGAAGGCATTCTGCGGAAGCAAAAACCCCCAATAAAGAAGGAAAAACTCAGAATACATAAATTTACATAAATTTAATTTTCTTTATTCCCGGGTTCTGCTGGGGAAACGCAGTTTTTAGGCTGCGTAATGGCATAACGATTTTAGGTTTTAGATTTGGGATTTGAGATTTAAGATTTATGTGTAGGGTATGTCCGGGTTCAAAATTGCTCGATCGAAAGAGGTTGTTACCCGAAAAACAGATACAAGCCTCCGACTCCTGTCTTGGAGAGATCCAAATTTTAGACTCTTGTTCAAAATCGCACATTTATCTGTGGAGTAAATCTCAAATCGTTCGACTCACGGCGATTGACTAAGCGCTTGTCGAACATCTCGCCAAACATCAACCCGGTTCCTCCCCATGTCTAAAGCCCGGGGCTTGCGGCTCGTTCTTCGGTGAGTTGTAACATCCCATTGTTGGACGGCAGTTCAAGAAGTGACGGCGAGAGTGGATTTTGCCCAATTAAACTCCCCAACTTCTGCGGCAACTTCTGCGGCAACTTCTGATCCAACTTCCGCCGCAGTTTCTGCCCCAACCAGCACTAACTGCACCGCACAAGCTTTTAACTCAGGCTGTTTGGAATCTGGACAGCTTGCAGCATGAGTCATGGCATTGGCTTCAGCCGCTTCTGCCCACAAAGAACCCCAGTGCATGGGTACAAATAGCGTACCAGGGGCGATCGCCTTTGTGACTTTTGCTGGAAACTGCGCCTTGCCGCGGCGCGATCGAACTTCCAGCAAATCCCCCTCCTTAATCTGCAATTTGGCAGCATCGCGGGGGTGAATTTCCAAAAACGGATCGGGGTGCAATTGATTAATTTTTTCTGTTCTTCCCGTGCGCGTCATCGTGTGCCAGTGTCCGTAAAGTCTCCCTGTCGTCAACACAAACGGATAATTCGGAGCGGGAGGTTCTGCCAGTCCCCGCGAGTGATAGGCCGAAAATCTCGCCCGCGCGTCAGCAGTGTGAAAACGCCTGTCAGTATACAGCCGTTTCGCTTCGTTCGCTGGATGCACAGGCTCGTTTTCCCGGCAAGGCCACTGCTGCGGCCCTTCTTGGCGGATGTATTCGTGGCTCAGACCGGTCATGTCGCAAGGCTGGCCGCGCGTCAACTGCGCGTACTCTGTAAAAACCTCCGCACTGTTGTCGAAAGCAAAGTGTTCGGCAAAACCCAACCGCCGTCCCACCTCGGCGAAAATCCTCCAGTCGTCGCGGGCTTCCCCGGAGGGAGTGTCGAAACCGGGACAAAAGGTAACGCGGCGTTCGGAATTCGTCATTACTCCGGTTTTTTCGCTCCACTGCGTTGCCGGCAGCAGGATGTGAGCGTAGGCGGAGGTTTCAGTGGGATAGTAAGCTTCTTGATAAATAGTAAAGGGCGATCGCAGCAAAGCGGCTTTAGTGCGTTCCAAATCCGGCATACTCACCACCGGATTAGTAGCTGCAATCCACAGCAACTCGACATCGCCAGTTTCCAAACCGGTAATCATCTCCCAAGCTGTGCGGCCCGGATTCGGGGAAATGCTTCCCGGTGCGATTCCCCAAAACTCCTCGACTTGGGTTCTGTGTTCAGCATTTTTCACAAAACGGTAGCCTGGGAGCAAATGAGACAGTCCTCCGGCTTCCCGCCCTCCCATCGCGTTTGGCTGGCCGGTGAGGGAAAACGGGCCGCATCCCGGTTTGCCGATTTGACCGGTCATCAAGTGCAAATTAATCAGCGATCGCACCTTTGCCGTGCCTTCCGACGACTGATTCATTCCCATCGACCACAGAGACAAAACGCGCTGCGACTGTTCCCAGTAGTTTGCCGCTGTTTCTAACTCGCTGACAGTAATGCCGCAGCGCGAGGCTACAAACTCCGGCGTGTAGCTGTTAATAACCTCAGCAAAAGCTGAAAAATTCGCCGTGCATTCTTCAATAAACTCAGAATCTATTGCTTGCCTGCGTAACAGCAAATATGCAATTCCGTTAAGCAAATCTATATCCGTACCTGGTTTAATTGCTAAGTGCAAATCCGCCGCTTCAGCAGTCGGAGTCCGCCTGGGATCTACCACAATCATCTTGACATGGGGATGCTTTTTGTGGTATTTTGCTAATCTATTGAATACGATCGGATGGCATTCCGCTGTATTGCTGCCGATAATAAAAGCGCAATCTGTTAATTCTAAATCGTCGTAACAGCAAGGCGGCCCGTCCGAGCCAAAGCTTTGAACGTATCCAGAGACTGCTGAAGACATACACAAGCGAGAATTAGCATCAAAATTATTAGTACCCAGACAACCTTTCATTAGTTTCTGGGCAATATAATAATCTTCTGTAGCGAATTGACCCGAACCGTAAACGCACAAAGCATCGGGGCCGCGGGTGCTGCGAATTGTTTGGATGCGATTAACAATTGCATCGAGAGCTTCGTCCCAGCTAGCGCGGCGGAACGGTTGGTCGAGAGTATCTCGCATCATCGGATACAGTAGCCGATCGCTCCGAATCGACTCTGCTACGGTTGCTCCCTTAATACAAACCATGCCTTGACTCGATGGGTGATTGCGATCGCCCCGCACTTTCCAACTTTGTTTTTTGTCGGGAACAACTTCTAGACCGCAACCTACACCGCAGTATGGGCAAAGAGTTTTTATAGTTTCCATCTGGTGATTTTAGATGCTAATTTTTGAAAGCTAATGGGTAATTGGTAATTCGTCATTATAGTCGGAACTGAGGGCTCCGGCAAATAATGTGTTAATAATTACTAACTTACCGCAAAAATGCTTCACAGCAACGGACAATACCCTGATTTAAAAATTAACCCCTCTCTTACTAAAACTCACGCTCGCTCTCGCTTGTAGTCACCTTCGGGCTGCTACTAAATCTTCCTCAAACATAGGAAATTCCAACCTAACTATTGTCACCCCCAAGAAAGGGGGCCAGGAGGAATTTTTGCCGAGTTCAAACAGCGCCCAGGTACTACTTTTGACCGAGTTGTTGATAGCAATGTGAGATTTAGTGCGGGAGTATGATGTCGCCTACTTCCCTGGTTTAACTTCAAATACGCCACCGTTTGTGGGGCTAAAAGTTACTTGGAACTCAGCAGTTTTTTCAGCGCCTGCTGCGGCACCTGCAGGAGTTTGCAAAACCGGCAGAGGAGTTTCTTTGACGAAATCTTTAGCTGCTTTATTTGTGGGATCGAACTGTAGGATATCGCCGTTTTGTTTGACTTTGACCCGATAAGTCAAGCTTTCGGTAAATGTCGGAGTTGTTTTCCATTTTTGGTCGATTTGTGCATACAACTGTTTTCCGATCGCATCGAGTTCGGCTTGGTCAGAAATCTCTGATGTGGCACTGGTTGCTGCATTGGCCGCGCCCGCGCTGTTAGCTGCAGCAGCGATGGCAGCAGGACTAGCAGCAGCGATTGGTGCAGGGCTGGCATTGGGTGCAGGACTTGCAGCAGCGCTTGGTGCAGGGCTAGCAGTGGGTGCGATCGAACTTGCTGCGATTTGCGGGCTGGGGGGAGAACTCACAATCGCCCCGGCAGTCGGCGCCTGTGGTGCAGTTTCTGCTAGTTTCGCTTGCTTTAGCTGGCTGGAAACAACAGACATATTGACCGCAGCTAAAGTAAACATTGCTACGAACCACGAGGCTGCCAGGATGCCGCGTTTGATCGACGAGGCTTCTGAGGGTTCGGCAGCGTGAGACACAAAAGGTGCAGGTGCAAGAGGCCTGTCAGCAACCGCAGGCTTTTTGCTAGCAGGTAATGGCATCGGTAGCGCGACGGATTCTGTCTCCGAGTCCGTTGCTTCACCTTCTTCGTGGTGGGCGTAGCGAGAAAACAGGAACTCCAAAGCAAAGTTGCGAAGTTCGTAGTATTTCGGGTCTTCCATAATCCGCGCCCGGTTGCGGGGACGGCTGAACGGAATGTGCATATCTTCGCCAATGGAAGCAGCCGGCCCGTTGGTCATCATCACGATGCGATCGGCCAAAAACAAAGCCTCATCAATATCGTGAGTAATCATAATGACGGTAATTTTTTCCTTCCGCCAAATTTTCAGCAATTCTTCCTGCAACTCTTCTCGCGTAATCGGGTCTAGAGCTCCGAAAGGTTCGTCCAAAATCAACAGTTTGGGACGAGTTGCCAGAGCTCTGGCGATCGCCACCCGCTGTTTCATCCCCCCGGACAATTGGCCCGGTCTTTTGTTACAAGCTTCGGTCAGCCCCACTAATTCCAAGTGTTCCTTGACGATCGTATTGTGTTCGTCTGCGGACTTTTCCGGGTAAACATTTTCAACGCCGAGGTGAATATTTTCAGTAGCAGTCAGCCACGGTAGCAGCGAGTAGTTTTGAAACACCACCATGCGATCGGGGCCTGGTTCAGTAATCTGCGAACCTTGCAGAGCCACTTCTCCGTTTGTCGGCCCGTTGAATCCCGCAATCATATTCAGCAAAGTTGATTTGCCGCAGCCAGAGTGACCGATCAAACAAATAAATTCGCCTTCATTAATAGTCAGGTTTACACCGTCGAGAACCACGTAAGGGCCTTTAGGAGTTTCGTAGACTTTCGATACGTCTTTAATAGTAAGAAAGTCTTGCTTGGGGGTTTGAATTAGAGTTGTTTGGGGGGTTTTTAGAGTTTGCATATTTTCAGGATTTGGATTTTGGATCGGGGAATTAGACATGACAACTTTCGATTGAGAATTTGAAATTATGGAGTTAGGAAGCGGGAAATGTGGAGTCTTGTTTCCTGATTTCTTGCTCCTGATTCCCTCTTCCTATTTGCTGGTTAGGCTGGCAGTTTGATGGAACACTGACTGCCTATTTGTTCAATTAAGATTTCTTCAATGCGGACGGCACGTTTGATTTTGACATTGTGAAGATAGTCGATCGGGTCGTCGAGATTAAACACAGTGCCGTCAAATAGCTCGATCGTCCGGCGATCTCTGGCGATATCCGGCAAGCCCAATTCGCGCACTGCTTGACCGAAAACATCAGGCCGCAAAACTCGATCGACCACTTCCACCCAGTTTTTCGGGAACGGGATCAGCCCCCAGCGAGCCATCTGCGCCATCACCCACACCATTTCTAGGCGGTCTGGAAAATTGGTTTTGTCAACAGAGAACTGGTTGAAGTTGTAGAGCATTTCTGGTTCAGCCTCCGTACCGGAGTTGTACGGATCGATGAACCCTGGACGGATGTCTTTGGGATCGGCGCCGATGTATTGTTCTTGGCTAATCAATCCTAGGACTTCTTCGCGGTTGCGGCGATCGTCGCAGTAGTCGCAGGCTTCCAAAAGCGCTTTGACGAGGGCGAGGTGGGTTTGAGGATATTTCTGAGCCCAATCTTCGGTAACACCGAGAACTTTTTCGATGTGTCCGGGCAGAATATCGAGGGAACGGGCCATGACAAAACCCGTACCGCTGTTGACTGCGTGGGAGTTCCAGGGGTCGCCTGAACAGTAGCCGTCAATGTTGCCTGCTTTTAAATTCGCGACCATCTGCGGGGGCGGAATCACGGTCAAGCCCACGTCGAGGTCGGGGTCGATGCCACCGGCAGCCAGCCAGTAGCGGAACAGCAGATTGTGCATGGAGGCCGAGTGGACCATGCCCAAGGTGTGAACTTTATCGGGACTCTTGGCGATCGCAGCTTTGAAATCCTCTAATGTCCGAATGCCTTGTCTGTAAAGGTCTTTGTTGAAAATAATCGAATTGCCGTTGCGAGAGAGCGTCATGGCGCTACAGACTGGTACAGGGGCTTCACCGTCGAGGCCCAACAGCATCCCGATCGGCATTCCTGCGACCATTTGCGCCGCGTCCAGCCGTCCTTCGGCGACTCCTTTGGCGATCGCTTTCCAGCCCGGTTCGCGGCTGAGAGTAACTTCTTCCAAGCCGTGGGCTTTGAAAAATCCTTTTTCTTTAGCTACTACTAAGGGGGCGCAGTCGGTGAGGGGAATAAAGCCGATGTCGAGGTTGATTTTTTCCAGGCCGTTGCGGGCGATGACAGGCGGTTGTTGTTTGGCCCGGCGCTGTTTGACCCGCTTTTGCTGGTTGAGGAAGTAAACCATTTCGTTACGCAGCGCGTAGTAACTCGGATGGTTGACAACTTCCATGCGCTTGCGGGGGCGGGGAATGTTCACTTCGAGGATTTGCCCGATTTGCGCTTCCGGGCCGTTGGTGAGCATCACAATGCGATCGCTTAGTAATAAAGCCTCGTCAACGTCGTGAGTTACCATCACGCTAGTTACTTTGCTTTCCTCGCAAATTTTCATCAACTGGTCTTGCAAACCGCCGCGAGTTAAAGCATCGAGAGCTCCGAAGGGTTCGTCTAGCAGCAGCAATTTTGGTCGAATCGCTAGGGCCCGGGCGATCGCAACTCTTTGTTTCATCCCCCCAGAAATTTCCCCTGGGCGTTTGTCGGCGGCGTGGCCGAGTCCGACCAATTTAATGTGGTGTTCGATCACCAACTCGCGATCTTCTTGAGAGTTACCGCTGTAAATTTCATTTACTGCTAGGGCGATATTTTCGCGCACCGTCAGCCAAGGTAGCAGCGAGTAATTTTGAAACACCACCATTCTGTCCGGGCCTGGATCGCGGACTTCGCGTCCTTCTAAAGTAATCCCGCCCTGACTTGCTTTGTCGAGGCCGGCGATGATATTTAGCAGCGTAGATTTGCCGCAGCCAGAGTGCCCAATTAAGGTGATGAATTCTCCTTTTTTAATTTTCAGTTCGATATTTTTAAGAGCGATGTATTGCTCTCCATTGGGCAAGTTAAATACGCGGTCAACGTGGTCTACTTCAACAAATACTGACATGGCAATTTTAGGTTAGTTTGTAATTTGTAGATTAATTCAATGTAGGGTGCGCCTGGTCACACCTTCCCTTGTTGGCTGTAGGGTGCGCAGTGCGCACCTTACTGGCTGTAGGGTGCGCAGTGCGCACCTTACCTTGTTTAGTTCTAGTGGCTGTAGGGTGCGCAGTGCGCACCTTACCTTGTTTAGTTCACTCTCAAGCCAATCCTATTTCTGTTCTTCGGGAACAACTTTGGAAGCGATGAAACCAACGATTCTGTCTAAAATCAAACCTACGATTCCTACATAAAGCACTGCTAGAATCACTGCACTGAGTCGAGAACTGTTGTAAGCGTCCCAGATGAAGAAGCCGATGCCGACGCCGCCGACTAACATTTCCGCAGCTACGATCGCCAGCCAAGACAAACCGATGCCAATTCTCAAGCCAGTGAAAATGTAAGGAACAGAAGAGGGAAGCAGGATTTTCCAGAAGTATTTTTGGTTGGGGAGGCGCAAGACGCGGGCGACGTTTCTGTAGTCTTGGGGGATTTGTTGAACGCCTACTGTGGTGTTAATTAGAATCGGCCAAATTGCTGTAATTAAGATTACGAAAAGAGCAGAAACTTCGTTAGCTTTCATCCCCATGCCTTCAAAGGGATTGAACTGTTGAAATACAGCCAGGGCGATCGGCAGCCAAGCCAGGGGCGGGATAGTTCTGAATACTTGAAACAGCGGGTCTAAAGCATCGAACATTAAGGAGTTTGTGCCGATCAGGATTCCCAAACTGATGCCGAGAACTGCTGCCAAACTAAAGCCGATCGCCACCCGCTGCAAGCTAGCAAAAATTTGCCAGAACAAGCCTTTGTCTGTACCGCCGTTGTCGAAGAAAGGATTGATAATCAGATTCCAGGTTTCTTGGACAGCTTTGATTGGCCCCGGCAAGCTGGACTCTGGACTGTTGCAGAGGATTTGCCAGATTATCAGCAGAACTGTAATTGCTACGAGCGGGCGGATGATTTTTCGGCGGTTTTTTTGAACCTCATCCAGAACAAAGTTTAGGGGATTTTTGCTTTTAGTAACAGCGAGATTTGTTGCCATTTTTCTTGTTGCAGTATTGTGAATAATCGATTATTTGTAGATACTTTGAACAGAGTTCAACTGGTTTGGTTCGTGGAACGCACCCTGCGTTTCACTCTGTTCAACACCGTCACTTTTAGGTAGTTGTCAAGTGCCAACAGTCAACTGTCAACACTCAACCAACTAATTATGCTTTTTTGATTGCCAGACTCTTCAGATATTCTTCTGGTTTTTCTGGGTCAAACTTCACACCGTCAAAGAAGGTTTCGACACCGCGAGAAGTGGTAGTAGGAATTTGGGTGGCGGGGACGCCAAGTGTTGTCGCTGCTGCTTTCCAAATATCTTCGCGGTTAACTTTATCAACCGTGGCTTTGATGTCGGTAGTTGCCGGGATATAACCCCAGCGAATATTTTCAGCTAAGAACCAAGCATCGTGACTCTTGTAGGGATAAGAAGCATTATCAGCCCAGAATTTCATTGCCACAGGGCTGGCGGCTTCAATGCGGCCGGTACCGTAGTCAATTTGAGCTTTAGAGCGACCGATAATATCTGCTACTGGAACTTTTAACCACTTATCTTGAGAGATGATTTGGCACATCTCATCGTGATTTTCTGGCTTGTCGCACCACTGCTGGGCTTCCAGTACGGCCATTGTAATTGCTTTTGCTGCTTTGGGGTTTTTGTCAACCCAATCTCCTCTTAAACCTAAAGCTTTTTCAGGATGATCTTTCCACATTTCTCCAGTGATTAAGGCGGTGTATCCTACCTTTTGAGTAACTAGCTGAGCATTCCAAGGTTCGCCTACGCAAAAGGCTTCCATGCTGCCAGATTTCATGTTCGCTACCATTTGGGGCGGCGGTATGGGAATCACGGAAACATCTGTATCTGGATTAATACCGCCGGCTGCTAGCCAGTAGCGTATCCACAAATCGTGGGTGCCGCCGGGAAAGGTCATAGCAATAGGAACGTTTTGATTGCCAAAAGCTGCTTTCAGAGGTGCGCTGTCTGTACCTACTTTTAAATCTAGGTATTTTTTGCTCAGGGAAATTGCCTGACCGTTAGTATTTAACCGGGCGACAATGTACATCGGCACTGGCTGATTGCCTTTGGTAATAGTGCCTAATGTCATGTGGTAAGGCATCGGGGATAAGATGTGGGCGCCGTCAATGCCACCTTTGTCGGAACCGAGTTCTAAGTTGTCGCGAGTAACTGGCCAAGATGCTTGTTTGGTAACTTGTACGTCTTTCATGCCGTACTTGGCAAATAACCCTTTTTCTTGGGCGATGATCAAGGGTGCTGCGTCGGTGAGAGCGATGAATCCGAGTTTGGCTGCGGTAACTTCTGGGGCGTCGGCAGGGTTGATGTTGACTGCTGGGGCGGCGGTGGGTGATGCGCCGCCGGCTGCGGGGGTTGGACTTCCGTTAGATGTGGTGGAACTGGAACTGCAACCGTGGGCTAGGAGGGTGCCGGCTGCTGTTGCTCCGGCGGTGATGATGAATTTTCTTCTCGAAAGGTTGCTCATTTGTCTTGAATTGTTGTTGTACTTTGAGATGGTGGAAATGTGAGATGTGAGATTGCCTCGCGACCTTCGCAATGACAGAATTCGGTTTGGCAGTCTCGTATCTCACATTGTGAGATTAGGCGTCGATCGTCACTTTGCCGACCGCCCGCGCGCTGCAAGCTAAAATGAACCCTGGTTCTAAGTCTCGGGCCGCGTCGGGTTGGCTGTCGTAGACTGTTTGGCCTTCTAGGAGTTTTTGCTGGCAAGTGCCACAGCTTCCCGACCGGCAATTGCTGTCAAGTTCGATTCCGGCCCGTTCGGCAACATCGAGAATGAACTCATCTTCGCTGCAAGCAACTTCTTTGCCCGATCGAGCGAAAATGACTGTAGATGTCTGAGGTTTGGCTGCGGGGACTGCCGTTTCGTCCCTGTCAACCGTCAGTTGCAGTTGCCGGTTCAGCGAAACTACATCTTCTTGAGATTGATTGGGAACAGCCCCGAAGTTATCGACTAACAGTTGGCGCAGCACTGGTTTGAGGTCTTCGCAAGGGATGCTTTTTTGGACGCAAGCACCCAAATGAGCGTCTTTGCCAACTGTGCCTCCCATATAAATGTCTACACCTTCGAGGGTTTTGCCGTTCTTGCGAACTTTTGTTCCCATCAAACCGATGTCTGCTACTTGAGGTTGACCGCAGGAATTGGGGCAACCCGTCCAGTGAATTCTCACCGGTTTGGGAACTGACAGTTCAGCTTCGAGTTCCTCAATCATTGCCACGGATCGGCTTTTGGTTTCGATGAGGGCGAAGTTGCAAAACTTGGCCCCGGTGCAGGAAACCAAGGCTCGCGTCAGGGGTGCGGGGTGGATCGAAAAACGCTGCAACAGCGGTTCTTTGACCAGCGATTCAATCCGCGAGTCGGGAACGTTAGGAATAATCACGTTTTCTTCAACGGTGAGCCTGAGTTCGCCGCTGCCGTAAACCTCGGCGATTCTGGCCAAATCGAATAAATCCGATGCCTGCAGCCGTCCGACTGGAACGTGCAGCCCTACATAGTTGAGCCCTGATTGTTTTTGGGGGTAGATGCCGATGTGGTCGCGTTTCTCCCAAGTGATTTCATCTTTGGGTGCGGCGGCGGGCAAAGTGCGACCTAATTCTTGTTCGACTTCGGCTCGGAATTGTTCGATTCCGAGTTCGTCAATCAGCCACATCAGCCGCGATTTTTGGCGGTTTGCTCTCGGGCCTCGATCGCGAAACACAGTTAAAATTGCTTTGCACAAATCTACAACGTCGCTGGGACTTGCCCATGCGTTGAGAGGAATTGCAGCTTCGCAGCGTTTGGCAGAGAAAAAACCGCCGACTAAAACGTTAAAGCCGATGTTGCCGTCTTTGTAAGCGGGTACGAAGGCGATGTCGTTGATTTCTGCGTGGACTGAGTTGTCGCGGCAGCCTGCGATCGCAATATTAAACTTTCTCGGCAAATTTGAAAACGCGGGGTTGCCTTCGCCGCTGTTCGTAATCAGGTCTTGGACTTGGTTCGCCAGTTCCCGCGTATCAATCAGTTCGTCGGCGTCCAGGCCCGCGACTGGGGAACCCGTGATGTTGCGTACGTTGTCCATGCCAGACTGGATGCTGGTCATGCCCGCTTCTTTGAGGCGGCGGAAGATGTCGGGTACGTCTTCGATGCGAATTCCGCGCAATTGCAGGTTTTGTCTGGTGGTGATGTCGGCGCTGCCGTCGTCGCCGTAGCGTTGGACGATTTCTGCTAGCGTTCTGGTTTGATTGCTAGTAATGATGCCGTTGGGCAAGCGCAGCCGCATCATGAATTTGCCGGGAGTTACTGGCCGAAAGAAAATGCCGAGCCATTTGAGGCGGTGCTCGCGATCGATTTCGTCCATTGCTTCCCAGCCGATGGCGGCGAAGTGGTCGAGTTCGCCTTTTAATGCTAAGCCATCTTTTTCGGCTTTGAGTTTTTCAAACTTGTTCAGGCTCGCTTGGGCTTTGGGTTCTACTGTCTGGGTCATCGGTTTACCCTCGCTGCTGGCTTGTGGGGAGGTATTGACTTGGAGCATAAAGTGTGTGTTTCCTGCTAACCTTAGTGACTGTATGGATTTAAAACTGTATATTTAGTTACTAGAACGAATTTCTTTTAAGCATGGTTGGTCTTCTGTAAACTTGAGCTTGACTGGGCGCTAGCTCGAACGTTGCCAAACTATTTATGGTTATAGTTGCTACCGATGATTCGGTCGATCGCTGCGTTTCGATGCACCTTTGTTATGAGCTAATGTAAGGCCCACGATTGTAAATATTCGTAGCTATTTTTACAAAATATTGAGTTTTATGAATATTTCGCATAGAGATCATGCGTTTTATACATGGGTAATGGGTAAAGACACCCCCAAAAGCGAAAAATCTCTCTAAATCTTTAGATTTAGGACGGAAGAGGGAGAAATTGGAATATCTAAGATTAATGTTGTGAGTGCGATCGCAGACTTAAAACGAGATCGTCACAACATTAGAGCGGTCGCTGTCACACAGTTGGCCTCAAAACATCACGTTGTGTGCTATGCCAGCGTCACTATTAATTTTTGGAGAACGAGAGATGATATAAGCATCGAATTCAGGGAACGTCTCATGCTTTTAGTTCAACTTCTCCCCGGCGCTATTTCCGAAATGCTTGCTTCTGTTACGGATACGGGTTGTTTGACTCTAGCCGATCGCTACGGCTTGATGGCCGCTGTTTTAGACGACTCTCTCGACGATGAATGCAGACTTTCGATCAACCGCCTGCTGCGTTCTGTGCTCAGGGGAAGAGTCAAGATAGTCAACGAACTGTCGGCGATATATTAACAGCATTTAAAAATTTGATTTATTTATGCAGCGCTGCAAGTGCAGAAACCACCGCCCGAGTTAGAAGGAACCCACGATGGCTGCAGCGGATGTAGGGCCGGAAGTTTATTGACAGTTGTAAAAACGTGCGATCGTTCCTCGCCGTCAGTCGATTTTCGATTTTCGATTTACTCCACAAGACTTGCATTGCATCAATCTTCGATCGATAAATTGACCGCAGATGAAAAGCAGATAAACAGAGATGAACGCTGATGCTTTTCAAGATAGTTTCTGAATGAATCCCATGCAAGTCTACAGATGAATGTGGGCTCTTGAACAAGAGCGTTACCCGTTCACCTGCCCAAGAGTCGAAGGGGCTCAAGTTTTTCTCCCTCCACTACAACAGTCGGGGGCTTGGCTCCATTTTTGGGCGGTGTCAAAAAATTTTCGGATTATCCAATTCTGGCAACAAGTGCGCCACTTACAGAAAAAGTGTTGCTCCACAGTGAGTGTCGAGCGGCGAGCGAGTCGGTGCGGTCGATCGCCTATAATAGAATTTTGGGCGATCGGCATTTTAGGACTTTGAAGACTGAAGTCCTCACTACAAACATAATTATCATTATTGAACCGGGCTGGAGATGACAGGCAACTTATGAAAATTATTAATCAAACAATCGAAATACTAACAGATTCAGGAATCGGTATCTACAACATCACGCCCCAAATTGTCGAGCTTCTTGACAGCAGTGCGGTCAAAAATGGACAATTGCTAGTATTTTCCCGACACACAACTACAGCTTTAGCAATCAATGAAGATGAAGAAAGATTGCTAACAGATATTAAAGTATACCTGCAAAAATTAGCGCCTCCTAGCGACAAATACCTGCACAACGACTTGCATTTAAGAATAGTTCCGCCAGATGAACCGATCAACGCTCACTCTCACTTGATGGCAATGACGCTCAATACCAGCGAAGTAATTGCAATTGTTGAAGGTAAATTAGCACTGGGGACTTGGCAATCTGTTTTATTTTTCGATTTAGACGGGCCGCGAAATAGAACTGTACTTATTCAAATTATGGGTGAATAGTTAGTAGAAGGAAGAAACAAGAAGTAGGAAGTCATAAAACATACACAGCAAGCTTTTTAGCCAGCCATATTTTATGTTTAATCAGGTGGATTTACTTATTACCAGAAAGAATTGGTTTAAAGCCGGAACCCTTGTAGGGAGAAATTAAAAGAAGACTATTCATTACTCGAATCCTCGGACTTCCAGGTAGAGGTCGCTGTCAACTGTCAACTGTCAACTGTCAACTGTCAACTGAAGCGATCGCCCGACCAAATCTTTAGCAAAATTTTAATATATTCAGCCGGAATATATGATTTACTGAAAATTAAAAATAGTCGATCGAGCAGACTTGACAATTTAACAATGATTCCTAGGGAGCATTTTATGAAATCCATTGCTAAAAACAGCATCCACTGGACTTACTCCGTGGCTATTTTCTGTGTCCTTTTCGCACTACAGCAACAAAAAGCTACAGCAGCAACGCTATCTAACGGCTGGAATTATGCGATCGATTCCTTCAACGACGGCGTGACAGGGCCCCAAATCGGCGGCGGGGAATTTGAATTTTACGGCATCGCCATCAAAGAAACATCAGATACAGCTTTCATCGCCATCAACTCCAATCTAAGTTTAGCAGGATATGCCGACCCACTAGCTCAAAGAGGCAACATCAACTACGGCGATTTATTCTTCAATTTTTCCGGTCAAAACTTCAATACAGCTAACGCAAACGGCAGTTTGTTTGGTATCCGCTTTGCCGAAGGCAATGACTCCGGTGTGGCGACAACAGGCGTTTACAGAAATGTTACAGCGAAAAACGTCACCCAAATTAACTCTGGCTTTAGCAATTTAAATCAATTCAATACGGTAGTGGCATCTCAAGGCGGAACCCCATCAATGGGGGATTTAGCTGCCACCGACTCATATTTTCAACAAACAGGTAACTGGACGGTTCTCAACTCAATAGCTACGGGTACAAAAGTAGGAGATATCAATGTTTTAACGCCAGCAACTTTGAGCGCCCTAGGTCTTAATTTCGGTCAGTTTAATGCAGTAGGTTCTCAAACAATTGGATTCAGTTTCAATAAATCCTCAATGCCTTCGGGGAATTATATTGCTAACTTTTTTGCCGAGTGTGCTAACGATGCGATCGCTATTCAAGGCTCATTTGAACAAGGCTCTGCTGAACCAGTACCAGAACCTGCTACTATCTTCGGTACTTTAGTAGGATTGAGCTTTTTAGGTATTGGCGCCGCAAAACGAAAAATTAAGTGCAAGATTTCCTAAGTTAGGTTGGGTGTGCATTCAGTACCTTACGAAGAGCTGTTATGCACACCTTACTAATATGCGTAGGGCCTCACAAATTGCCAACAGTAGAGTAGATTATGGATAGATAAAATGCGCCCAAACATTTCCGTCTGGCCCAGCCACTTGATTTACGTAACTGTAGGGATACATCAACTTTCTCCCCTCAGTATCGCTGTAACCAGTGAGTGCATTTCCCCAAGGATCTTGCACGATATAACCCTGAGAATTGTAGCCAATTACAGTAAGAATGTGACCGGCAGCAGTAAAATCTCCTGCTAAAACTACTGGCCGCCCATTCAGCAATTCCGATCGCACATCGGCCCATTTGCGAGTCGTACTAAAATTCGTCTTAAACCCGTAGGCTTGAATCAGCGCCGAAAGCACACTGTGATCCGTTTGAGAACCCTGGCCGGCATAGTCGAAACACCACTGCAACAACTCATCCTCCAACTGTCCGCCCCATTGAGAACGAATGCCGTAATAATAAAGCACCATTGCGATCGAAGTTACGTTGCAAGTAGACCAGTCAAAACGCGGATTGTCCCGTTGCGAAAAATACGGCACGTTTAATTCCACATTGTTCGGAACCGGATCGAAAATTTTATCTCCGCGCTTGAACTGAACAAAACTAGGAAAAACATAACCTGTATTGCCAAAATTCGGCAGTTCTTCAGTCAGGGAAACTTTCAGGTGAGATCCTTCCGCACCGTAGCTGTTCACGCCGTAAACTCGACCTAAAGGCAGCGTAGTTTTCTCGCTACTGCTCAGGCTAGCAGAATCTACCGGCCGTTTTTTAAAGACAGTTGCTTGCAGGATTGTCATGGTCAAAGCATCGGGGTCAAAGGGAACTTCTTTGCCGTCTTTTTTAATTTTAACGTCCTGCCAATAAATAAATCCGATATTGCCGAAACCGGGAATTGGTTGGGCGAGAGTTACTCGGAAATGCCCCAAAATGCAGGCATAACCAGTGATGGCATAGGTAGTGCCTAAAAGTAGGTCAGCAACTTGATCGGCAGGCAGTTTCGATGAATCTTCGGGCTTAGCTTTAATCAGAGTTGTTTGAATTACCAACAGTTGAGCACTGACGTTGCTATTAGGTACGTCAGCCAGGTTAAATTTGAGAATTTGAGTACCTTTGGCCAACTGAACGTCGGGTTCATAAAAATAGCCAAAAGTGCCGATCGGCCAAATTGCTGAATCCAGAACTACCTTGAGATGCCCGTCAATAAATCCGTATTTGCTAACCCTCAAAGTCTGGCCTGCTTTGACAAAAACTTTTTGCTGATTGTTGAGCCGGGAAGAATCAAGGGGAGCTACCTTAAACAAAGTATCAGAAACTATCTTTAAGGTCAAACCTTGTCCGACAGTTAGCGGATCGGAAGTTACGGTAATGTAAATTATTTGGCTGCCAGTAACGTTGCCTTTGCTGTCAGTTGCCCGCAACCTCAGCCACCGAGATCCCGCTACGCTAAATCCTTTAGACAAATTAACTTGCCAAGTGCTGGCTTCTTGGTTTAGAGTGACGGTTAGGGGAAATTTATCCTCAGCTATCACGTCAATTTTTGCGGTTTTTTCTCGGTCAAAAGTACCCCGAAGGACGATCGGCTGATTTACTAAAACTTCTGACGGCCCTTGATAAGTTAAATTCACAGCGGGATTAAAAGATTTGCCACCGCGACTGAATTGCACAAAATCGGGATAAATGAAACCCGTATTGCCAAATTCCGGCAAATTCTCAGTTAAAGAGACTTTTATGTGGCTTTGTTCGATCGAGAATCCGGCAATTCCGTAAATCATTCCCGCCGGCAAGGTAGTTTTTTCTTGGGGTGGCAGGCTAGCCGCATTTAGCGGGCGCTTTTTAAACACAGTTGTTTTGATGATTGTCATCGTAACTGCATTTCTATCATACTCAATTCCCCTGCCGTCTCGCAAAATTTGGACGTGCTGCCAGTACAGAAATCCCGAAGTTCCCAAGTTAGGAACTGCCCGAGCAAAAGCGACTCGGAAATGGTTTTCCACGCAAGCGTAGCCAAGAAGATTGAAAGTTTCTCCCAGGTTAAGTTGTAATTTCTGAGTCGATCCTAAAGTTCCAGAATCTACGGGGGTGAACTTTAACCAGGTCTTTTTGATCACCCACAGTAACTGCATTCCAGGTGGCGGGGTGGGTAACTCGGCGCGATCGAATATGAGAATTTTTGCGCCTTTGGTTATAAGTACGTGTTTTTCGTAGAAAAAGCCAGAGGTTCCCACCGGAGGAATTGGATTAGTTAGTTGAACATTCAGATGTCCGTCTTCTAACTCGTAGTCCCTAATTGGATAAATTTTCCCTGCTGGTATGTCCGCTTTTTGCAGCTCGTTGAGATTGCTGGCGGGCAGTGTTCCGGCTTTGAATTTGGTATCTGTAAGAGTAATTAACGTGAAAAATTGAGCGGGTGACCCAGAAGCAGGATTAACTTTGATGTTAATTGTTTGTTGACCGATAACTTTGCCCGTCTTATCAGTTGCCCTCACCTGTACTGTGCGAGTTCCGGCGCTATCGAATCCTTTTTCTAAACTGATGTTCCAAAAGCCTCTAGAGAGATTGATCCCCACATTCAGCGCATTTGAGCCTTCTGCTGCTGAAATCGCTGTCACTAGATTTTTGTCAAAAGTCCCAACTAAGACAGCGGCTCTATTGACCTCAATTTCTCGCGGGCCTAAGTAACTTAAAATAATGTTGCTGTTTGTCATTATATATCCCTCTACCTACTTAGTTATTCAGCTAAAGCAAGGATAACTTCTGATTTTATTAAACACAATGACCCGAACCAGGACAAAATCGCCCCTAGATTCACCCTACGGGCGGTTAATGCCTTTTCCAGCATAAGTTTTTAATTATTGGCTGGAGTTGCGCCACAAATCTAACTTTAGACGTACCATAAGCACATTAAGCGAATATATGCCTGGTTGAGCAGATATGTGGTGCAAGTTTTGAGGGAAGGAATTTAATTCGAGTAGGTTGTTTCCCCCTGTACCCTTGACCCATCACGGGCTTGGTCAGGACTTACGAAAAAAACCCGGTTTCTACGAGAATATTGCTTATAGCAACAAGGCATCTAGGAAGAAACCGGGTTTTTAGCCGTTTGGTGCATCTAGGAAGGTTAGTGCGATCGGCTAAACTTCGACTAAACTATTGTGACGAGAATATCTTGAGCGTGAGAGTCAACTTTCAGATTTTCTCCTTCATAAACCTGAATGATTTTGCCGGTACCGTCGATGACGAAAGTAACGCGCTTGGCATAATCGCCTTTCTCGACATCATAAGCTTTGGTAATCGTGCCATCAACATCTGCTAATAGCTGGAAAGGCAAACCGTATTTCTCTGTGAACTTTTGGTGCGATTCCTCGTTGTCGCGGCTGACACCGAGAACTACTATATCTTTGCCTTTGTATTCTTCATGGGCTGCTTTGAAGCTTTGGGCTTGTCTTGTGCAACCGGGGGTGTCATCTTTAGGGTAGAAATACAAGATGACGGTTTTACCGGTGAAGTCGGAGAGGGAGACGGTGTTGCCGTTGGTGTCTTTGGCGGTAAATTGAGGAGCAGCGCACCCAATTGGTAATGTCATAGTTTTGTTTGCCTTGCGATTGATAAAGATATTTTAGTTGATTTTGTGCTGCTACCGTCAATCTTTTGAATGTGAGCTTCAGGATTGAGTTTGTCCCAGGAAAATTTGGCGCTTGGAAATAGTTCGCTCTGGTGAGTTTTTGAGTTGACTTGCGGGCGATAGCGTGTTATATTATCGGTTTTTTAAGCAAATTTTATGAGTTAATTAAAAGTGATTTATTAAGTAAAATATGATGAATTTATACACTTTTATTTAAGAAAAAGTGCTGAGGATGGGTGTTAAATCGGTTTATAAAATAACTGGTGTAACAAGGCAATACTCCCGAACACTTTCTCGATAAAGTCAAATAAATATTGAGTCTTTTTGCGAACTCTATAAATTAGATATAATTTTGGTTTTTCCCGTTTTTCTATTCATTATTTACACGAGTGTCTGAGTTTATGAGAGGCGGCAAATCAAAATGCTTATGAAGTAAAAAAAGTTTATGCCTAAAATTATTGCTTTCTGTTCAATGCCTGTCTGAAATTTTATATAAATTTCATAACTCCAATTTGGCTCTAAATCTGCAATCATAAAAAATATAGTAGCTACTCAAAAGTTCTCTCAATGACTTTTATCCCCTCCGAAGCGTTTAAATCAATTAACTATCCCGATCGCACCGTCAAAAGAGCCGATCGCGCCGTCCGGTGCAGCCCTTTTCAATTACACTTCTTCCAGACCATCCGCGATAACAGTGTTTTCCTAAGTGCGATCGCCTCAAACGCGGGTGTCGAAAAGGGCTACACCCGATCGCCCGTATCCGAACTCGCAGCCGAAAACTCCCTGCTGTGGCTGATCCAAGTCGGCGTGTTGCGGCGGGAAGTAGACGGACAAGGGATTACCGACAGTTTTCGTCTCACGCCCCTGGGCCGCCAACTCGTGGAAAAATGGGAACAGGAAGGACAGGGAGTGCCGGCCGCGTCATTGTGCGATCGTATGGGAAATGCCGTTAGCCGCGGGTTTGGACTATTTCTATGAGGGGTTTTCACTCGCCCGAGTCCGACATTCCGACATTCCGACATTCCGACATTCCGACATTCCGACATTCCGACAGGGAATGAATTCCCTGTCTCATAGCGAAAGTCGGTTAAAACCGACTGCAAGTGTCAATTCAATTCGATGTTGAGTTTCGCATAAAACCGACTGCAAGTGTCAATTCAACTCGATGTTGAGTTTCGCATTGCACGTTAATCAACCTCCTCAGTCCTCTTGCAGAGGACTTGCGCTATGAGACAGGGATTTCAATCCCTGTCGGAATCGCCCTCAAACGAGTTAGACCGCGATCGCACTTGAGTTTCTTAGAAGGACTGGGGTGTGTTTTCTTTCGCGGAGAATCCCACAAGCAAATTTATGCTTTTTTGTGGAACAGGCCGGAAAGCCTGTTATTAAAAATGGTGCAAGATGTGAGTATAAATTAAATGCACGATCGCTTAACTAATACAAATTAAACTTAAATCCAATAAAAATAATGCTTCAAACCGCTTCTAAACCTTTGAGTCTCGATGAATTTCTCCAACTGTCGGAAACCAAACCCGCCAGCGAATTCATCGACGGTCAGATTATCCAGAAACCTATGCCCCAAGGAAAACACAGCACAATTCAAAGCTATTTGGGTGCGGAAATCAACCGGGTACTCAAACCCCAACGCATCGCCCGCGCCTATCCAGAATTGCGCTGTACCTTTGGCGGTCGATCGACAGTACCCGATCTTGCAGTCTTTACCTGGGAACGCATTCCCCGCGACGAAAACGGCGAAGTAGCCAACACTTTCGCCATCGCCCCCGACTGGACAATCGAAATTCTTTCCCCCGACCAAAGTCAAACTAAAGTCGTCCGCAACATTCTCCACAGTCTCGCCCACGGGACTCAGATGGGCTGGCTGATTGACCCGGAAGAAGAAGTGGTATTTGTCTATTTTGCCGATCGCACCATAGCAGTTTTTGAAGAACCGGGCGATCGCATCCCCGTTCCAACCTTTGCCGAATCCTTTAATCTCACTGTCGGTGAAATGTTCAGTTGGCTGACTCAGTAGCGCCACCTCGGTTTATGAATGATTTAACCGCAGAGGGCGCAGAGGGCGCGGAGGAGGGAGAAGAGAGATCGCCCTACGGATTTGCTTCGCTCAAATGTGCGGTCGATCGCTTATACTAGAATATCTGGTTGTCAGCCCTTCAAGGACGAGAGAGGACTAAAGTTATCACTATTAACTTAATTATGATTATTTAACCGGACTTGATATCATCTCTCAAATAACCGCTAACTACTAACAACTAACTACATAAAACGTTTCTCAAAAATGGAAGCTAAATCTTACAAAGACACGGTAAACCTGCCCAAAACCAAGTTTGATATGCGCGCCAACGCCGTCAAACGGGAACCAGAATTGCAACAATTTTGGGCAGATCAAGAAATCTACGATCGCCTATCCCACAATAACCCAGGCGATTTGTTCATCCTGCACGACGGCCCACCCTACGCCAACGGACAACTTCACATCGGCCACGCCCTCAACAAAATCCTCAAAGACTTTATCAACCGCTACCAAATGCTGCGCGGAAAAAAAGTCCGCTACGTGCCCGGTTGGGATTGTCACGGATTGCCGATCGAACTTAAAGTATTGCAGAACATGAAATCCGAGGAGCGGCTAAATCTGACGCCGATCGAACTCCGCCACAAAGCCGCCACCTTCGCGCAGCAAACAATGGAACAGCAGCGCGAATCCTTCCAGCGCTACGGCGTTTGGGGCGACTGGAAACACCCGTATTTAACCATGAAACCCGAATACGAAGCGGCTCAAATCGGCGTTTTCGGTCAAATGGTGCTCAAAGGCTATATCTACCGCGGCTTCAAACCTGTTCACTGGAGTCCGAGCTCGAAAACAGCCCTCGCCGAAGCCGAATTGGAATATCCCGAAGGCCACACGTCGCGCAGCATCTACGTCGGCTTCCATGTGAAAAAATTGTCAAAATCCTTGCAAACGAAGCTCAAGCGCTATATGCCGAGCCTCTGGGCGGCGATTTGGACGACTACCCCCTGGACAATTCCGGCAAACTTGGCGATCGCAGTCAATCCCGAATTGACTTATGCGGTGGTGGAACCGCCGGCAAATTCCCACATCGCACAACAATTTATGTTAGTAGCTGTCGATGCGGTCGATCGGCTGTCGGCAACTTTTAACACTCAATTAAAAATACTTGCCACCTTCAAAGGCAAAGAATTAGAAGGTTGCAGTTACAAACACCCGCTGTTCGATCGCGAAAGTCCAATTGTTGCCGGCGGCGACTACATTACCGCTGATTCCGGGACGGGATTAGTGCACACCGCACCCGGTCACGGACAAGAAGACTTTATAGTAGGAAAACGCTGCGGTTTACCAGTTTTAACACCCGTAGATGAGAACGGAAATTTCACCGCAGAAGCCGGCGGACAGTTTGTAGGTTTAAATGTCCTCGGAAATGGCAATGCCGCAGTGATTGATGCCCTTGCCGAAGCCAATTGTTTGATTAAAGAGGAAAGTTACGCTCACTCTTATCCTTACGATTGGCGCACGAAAAAGCCGACCATTTTTCGGGCGACGGAACAGTGGTTTGCCTCGGTTGAAGGGTTCCGAGATGAAGCTTTAAAAGCGATCGCCGAGGTGAATTGGATTCCCGCCCAAGGGGAAAATCGGATTACTGCAATGGTTGGCGATCGATCGGATTGGTGTATTTCTCGCCAGCGAACTTGGGGCGTTCCGATTCCCGTGTTCTACGACGAAGAAACCAACGAACCGCTGTTAAATGAAGAAACGATCGCCCACGTGCAAGCCATATTTGCCGAACGCGGTTCGGATGCTTGGTGGGAATTGTCGATCGATGAATTGCTGCCGGAATCTTACCGCAACAGAGGCCGCACTTACCGCAAGGGAACCGACACGATGGATGTGTGGTTTGACTCTGGTTCTTCCTGGGCCGCAGTTGCCAAAGGTCGATCGGAATTAAACTATCCTGCTGATATCTATTTGGAAGGTTCAGACCAACACCGCGGCTGGTTTCAATCGAGCTTGCTGACCAGTGTAGCAACAAACGGCGTTGCTCCTTACAAAACAGTTTTGACTCACGGTTTTGTGCTGGATGAAAAAGGCCGCAAGATGAGCAAATCTGAAGAAAATGTCGTCGATCCGGCCGTCGTAATTAAGGAATATGGAGCCGATGTTTTGCGGTTGTGGGTGTCTTCGGTAGACTACTCGGCAGACGTGCCTTTGGGCAAAAATATTCTCAAACAGCAGTCGGATGTTTACCGCAAAATTCGCAATACAGCTAAGTTTTTGCTGGGCAATTTGCACGACTTCGATCCGGCAAAAGATGCCGTTGCTTACGAGGAATTGCCGGAACTCGATCGCTATATGCTGCATAGAATGGGCGAGGTTTTTGCGGAAGTCCAAGATGCTTTTGAAAGCTTCCAATTTTCCCGATTCTTCCAAACTGTACAGAATTTCTGCACGGTGGATTTATCGAATTTTTACTTGGATATTGCCAAAGACAGACTTTACATCAGCGCGACAGATACCCTTCGCCGCCGCAGTTGTCAGACGGTGATTGCAATTGCTGTGGAGAATTTAGCACGGGCGATCGCACCTGTTTTGTGTCACATGGCTGAGGATATTTGGCAGTACCTTCCCTATCCGACTCCCTACAAGTCCGTGTTTGAAGCCGGCTGGGTGCAAATGGATGCTTCATGGCACAATCCAGAATTGGCTACTCGCTGGCAGTATTTGCGACAAGTGCGCGGCGAAGTTAACAAGGTTTTGGAAAAAGCCCGGATGGAAAAGGCGATCGGTTCTTCTTTGGAAGCTAAGGTTTTATTGTACGTTCCCGATGTTGAGAAAAGAGAGCAATTGCAAGCTTTGAATCCCAGCACCGAAGAATTGGTGGATTATGTGCGATCGCAAAATTCAGTCATCGAGTTAGCAGCAGAGGAGAAGGCAAAAGCAGCACAAGATAAACAGGAAGAAGAGGCAGCAAAAGTTGCCAAAGTATTGACAGAAAACACAGTTTATGTAGAGGAGGAAACGATCGCAGAAAAGGGCGATCGATCTTCTGAGATAATACAGTATTCTGTCCCTGAACTGTCGGCTTCAGATTCGCAGCCAATCTTAGATCGAGCCGCCGAGTTTGTGGCTAATTTGCCTGAATACGCGGGCAACTTTTTTACAGAATACCAACAAGCGCTGGTAACACTTGGGCTGTTAGCCTCTGTGTTAGTAACGGGCAGAGTAACGCTGGCGATTTTGGATACGATGAATCAGATTCCGATCTTGGGAGGCCTCTTTGAAGTCATCGGCATCTTATTTACAATCTGGTTTGCTTTCCGTCACTTGCTGTTTGCCACCAACCGTCAAAAAATTGCAGAACAAATTGATTTCCTGACAGCAGATGTGGTGGGCAGGAGTACAGCGCTTGTACTTGCAGAAACAAAGGCGATCGTCCTCGCACCGGCATTAGATACAGCGCTTGTGCTTGTAGAAACAGGGGCGATCGCACAAACAGCCCCAGCCGAAAAAGTGTTTGTAGAAACACCCCAAATCCAGGAAGCAGAATTAGTTGCGATCGAACCCAAACCAGAAATTCCTGCTTCCATAGCTGCAGGGCACGATTCTACAATGACCGGCAAGGGTGTAGACGAACTGCGGTATTTGTTCATTACTTCGGAAGTTGAACTGGTAGAATCGAATGCAATCATGCAAGAATTGCCGTACAGCTATCAGTCTCCCGAGTTGGCGATTGGTGTAGTGAAAGCAGACGGGGAAAAGTGCGATCGTTGCTGGAATTACTCGACTCACGTCGGAGAGTCGATCGAACATCCGCTAATTTGCGAACGCTGCGTTTCAGCAGTTGACGGCAAATTCTAACGTAGGGTGCGCTTCGGGAAAAATTCTTGAGTTTGTGGTAGCCACATTCACCCCGAAGCGCACCTTACAATAACTTCATTTGCTTATTTCTGATTAAAAAAACGGCAGACGATTTCGCCAGGGTTGTTTTGTCCAAACGCCAAAACGGTTCCATCTTTCTTAACTGTAGTGCGATCGCGGCAATTGTAGACTTCCAGAGGCTGTTTAACTCCATCAACACTCAGAATTACCCTGTATTCCCAATAGTTTTTCGCACTGCGTTTGATATCGACAATGCAAATCTCGCTTCCTTGATAATTGCGGCATACAGATGCCTCAGCAGAAAGCGCCCAGAAAAAAGATATTAATAGCAACAAGCAGCAAACACATTTCCTCATCTGCGATCGCATTTTCCTTTACCCTACTCCGAACCCAGTATGCGGACGCTTGTAAGGCGGATGCAACCCCAACACAATATCCTCCTCAGACACCCCCATCTCGACAAATTTCCGTGCAATATCCACTTCTGTCATATTGCGCTGAATCCAAATTTTGCTATCCTTGATATCCAAATGAATGAAACAGTTGTATATCCGCTTTAGCCCCTCCCAGCCAACATCTAGTAACTGATAGTGGTCATGTTCCCCATCAAAAACAAGCTGGCATTCAACGTCTGAATTAGGCTTTTCTCTCCTTGCTTGTTGAGTTAGCAATTTGCGGATACATTGGCGGTAATGCTCTACTCTTTCCATTCCACAATTACCTCTTTTTGCGGATCGTAAACGACGAGTTTAAGTTGATACACATTGACCGCTTCTTGTATAAATGGCTCTTGAAAAAACGAGTCAAAAGTATCAAAGGGTACTGCTAGATACAGTGTTCTGTCCGGTTCTTTGATTTGTAAGGCAAGCCGATAATTCAAAAATTGACCCAAGGCGAGATGAAAGTCAGTAATTGCAGAGTTGTTGAGAAAGCTTTTAATTTCAACAGCAATTTTTTGCCCTAATTTTTCCGCCGCCAAAATCTTCTCTGCAGCTAAATCAATCTCAAACTTAACACCCTGAATTTTGACGACCAGCGGATCTGCGGTGATTTCCCACTCCTCCTTCTGAAGCGCTTTTTTTACAGCATCGTGAAATAAATCTCTAGCAGCCATTTCTCCCTCATACAGCTTCTATATCTCTCTTATAGCAGCCAAAGCGCGCAAGCTGCTGCGATCGCCCTCAAGTGGCGACATCGTAAGATAGCTGAACCATACCAGAACTATATGTCTGACATCCAGTTAACTGCAAAGCTGTAGTATTTATGGGATTAACAAATAAAGGGATTCCCTCGCCTAAAATAAGTGGGTGCACCGAGAGAATAACCTCGTTGACAAAGTTTTGATTGAGGAAATCGCGAATCAGCAGAGCACCTCCCACCAACCAAATATTTTTGCCGTCAAGCAAGCGCAAATCATTGACAAAGTTCTCTAAATCTGTTACCACTTCGACATCAGAAGTGGCTTGAAAATCTAGATTTTTCGTAAAAACATAACTCTTTTTTTCCTGGTACGGATACTCGCCAAAAGTTAGAACTTGGTCGTAAGTTTTTCGGCCAATGAGCACCGTATCGATGCTATCTACGAATTTAGTATAACCGTAATTTTGGTCTGTAAACAGCCAGTCAATATCGCCATTCGAGCGGGCGATATAACCGTCCAAACTAGATGCAATGTATAATACAATTTTTCGCATGGCAACACCGAGGTTTTTGGGGCTATTGGGGCGACGATCGCCCCACTCACCTTAATTTTAAATGATTTAGCGTCCTGACGGTAAATTGAGTTCGATACCCAGCTTTTGACCGAGGTCGATCGCCGTATTAGCAAAATCAGTCACGCCAGCGATGCCAACTCCGATCGCAGTCGCCGTCGCTACAATATCGAAGTTTCCCAACACCAACGTCTCAAGCTGCGTGCACTTGCCAATCTCCGGCGGCAATTCCTCCAAGCCCCGCCCCGCCAAATCAAGTTCCGTCAATTTTTCCTCGGCTGCTTGGTCAATTCGCCCCACTGCTTCCTCTCGCGTCATGCCCTTTGTCTCTCGGTAGGATTGATTTTGTGACAGGAATTTTTGGCATCGAGGCGAGAAACCGGGTTTCTACGAGCTTTTAGTTGGGTGACGATAAATATCGAGAGAAACCCGGTTTCTGAGATTCACCGATGGGGCGAGAAACCGGGTTTCTACGAGCTTTTAGTGGGGTGAGGATAAATACACCAAGAAACCTGGTTTCTCAGGTTTGTTTTACAAAGAGATGACAAAGGGTGCTACGCTTGCCATAGGAAGTTATTTGTTTATGAATCAAATTAAACGTGTTGCCATAGTGGGAGGAACCCACGGAAACGAACTCACAGGAATTTACCTGGTGAAGAAATTCGATCGCGCGCCAGAGTTAATTGGGCGATCGACTTTTGAAACTATCACCCTGCTAGCCAATCCCAAAGCTTGCGAAATCGGGACACGCTACATCGATATCGACCTCAACCGCTGCTTTAGAAAGCAAGATTTAGAAAATCCCCATCTCTCCAGCTATGAAGCGCAGCGGGCGAAAGAAATCTACCGCATTTTTAGTTCAAAAAACACTCATCTGCCCAACTTAATTATCGATTTGCACAGCACCACGTCCAACATGGGGCTAACTTTTATTCTCGCCAGCCATCATCCATTTAACCTGCAACTAGCAGCTTATTTAAGCTCTGTGTATCCCCACCTCAAGGTACTCGCTTCTACAACCAAGAATCATGATAGTCCTTTGCTGCGATCGCTTTCCGAATTGGGCGGTACGCTGGAAGTTGGTGCAGTGCCGCAAGGCGTCTTGGATGCGTCTTTATTTCAGCAAACTGAGCAAGTTTTAGGCACAATATTAGATGGCGTAGAAGCCTACAATCAAGGCACAATGCCTGCTGCAAAGAATCGCCTGACTATTTATCATACCATTGGGGCGATCGACTATCCCAGAAACGAGAACAGAGAAATTCAGGCAATGATTCATCCTCATCTGCAATTCAGAGATTATCAAGCCCTAAATCCCGGCGATCCGATGTTTTTGACCTTAGATGGTGAGTCGGTATTGTATGAAGGTAAATCGACAGTTTATCCAATTTTCATTAACGAGGCAGCTTATTACGAAAAAGGAATTGCCATGTGTTTTACCCAAAAGCAAATAGTCAATCGATTGCGCGATTTTAGATTTTAGATTTTAGATTTTAGAGGCGACCCCACGGATAAATCCGGGGGCTTGAGGATTTTCGATTTTCGATTTGGGATTGATTCCACGGATAAATCACGTGGCGGGTACCATCAATCGATTGCGCGATTTTAGATTTTAGATTTTAGAGGCGACCCCACGGATAAATCCGGGGGCTTGAGGATTTTCGATTTTCGATTTGGGATTGATTCCACGGATAAATCACGTGGCGGGTACCATCAATCGATTGCGCGATTTTAGATTTTAGATTTTAGAGGCGACCCCACGGATAAATCCGGGGGCTTGAGGATTTTCGATTTTCGATTTGGGATTGATTCCACGGATAAATCACGTGGCGGGTACCATCAATCGATTGCGCGATTTTAGATTTTAGATTTTAGAGGCGACCCCACGGATAAATCCGGGGGCTTGAGGATTTTCGATTTTCGATTTGGGATTGATTCCACGGATAAATCACGTGGCGGGTACCACCTTTGAAATTCCTGGTCAGTCTCCAGTAGAAAATTAAAAATTATTCTTGAGAATTTTCAGGTGACAAAAACTCCTCTTTAGAAGCCGTAGTCAAAGAACGCAATTCCTTCCATATTTCCAAAGTGATAATACAGGTAATCAGCCACACCAAACCAGCCGTATAACCGGCAATAACATCCGTAGGCCAGTGAACTCCTAGGTAAAGCCGGCTCAAACCAATAGCAGCAATTAATACAACTGTCAAGCTGTAAATCGACCAGCGCTGCTTGGGAAAGCGTGTACCCAAAAAATATCCTAGCAAACCGTAAATAACCATTGAAATCATCGCGTGTCCGCTAGGAAAACTGTAAAATGTTACATTAACAACGTGCTCCCAAAGTTGAGGTCGATCGCGGGCAAAAAGTTTTTTTAACAGTAAATTTAAACCGATCGCTCCCCCACCGGCGAACGCAATAGTGGCGGCTTCCGAGCGGTGGTTGCGCCCTAGCAAAAGAATACCCAAAATCAGACAAATCACTAGCAGCAACTTGGGCTCGCCCAAAAAGGTAAAGCCCAGCATTATTTGATCGCGCAACGGAGTGTGCAATTTCCTCAGAGCTAGTAAAATAGAGGTATCGAAAGCGTAACTTTCTTTTTCCAACACCTCTTCGGCAATAGTGGCAAATCCCCACATCGCCAAAGCCGCAACAGCAAGCCCGGCCAGCCGAATTATCGAAATGAGCGATCGAATTTTAGAGCGCATTTTTTAAGTAATTTAAACTTTTAAAAGTTTCAACTGAAAATAATACAACAACTATCGGAAACGAAAAAGCCTTACCCATCGTCTAGATTCTTGAGCAACTTTATTCTGAATCATTAATTGATTTTTCACTACCCACCTCAGCTTTTACATCCAACCGGCGAATGACTATACTATCAAAAAAATACATTTCTGCAATTTTGTTGACCTTTGGGTTGACAAGTATTTATAGTTGTGCTAACAACAGGGGGGTAAGTGCGCCGATCGCCGAAGCCCACACGATCGCCCAGCGTCTCGTTTCGACCGCAGTCGCCCAAAAGCCCAACAAGCCACAATTCGGCCAGCCGATCGACTGTACCCTAGGCAAAGACTGTTTTGTATTGCTGTATTTCGATCGAGAACCCGGCCCCGCCGCCGTCGATTTTGGCTGCGGGCGCCAAACCTACGACGGCCACGACGGCACAGACTTTGCCATTCCCGACGCCAAAGCAATGGCAAAAGGAGTTCCAGTTATTGCCTCCGCTGCAGGCAAAGTTTTGCGAGCACGAGATGGTGTGGTCGATCGGCGTTTACAAAACGATACAGACAAAGCCAGCATCGCAGGCACAGAATGTGGCAACGGCATGGTAATCGACCACGGCGGTGGTTGGGAAGCCCAATACTGCCACCTCCGCAAAGGCAGCGTTGCCGTCAAACCGGGTACGCAGGTACAAAAAGGCACAGTTTTGGGCATGGTGGGAAACTCTGGGATGGCCTCTTTCCCCCACGTACACGTAACTTTTCGCTATCAAGGCAAACCCGTAGATCCCTTTGTCGGGCCCGACGCGAAGTTAGGCTGCAACATCGCCCGCAATCCAATTTGGGACAAGCCGATCAACTATATTTCCACAGGTTTAATCCGCGCCGGTTTTGCAGATCGGCCGCCAGACGAAAACACTGTTTGGGCCGGACAATTTTCCGAGACTCAACTGCCTGCAAACAGTCCAGCTTTGTTGTTTTGGGTGCAAAGTTACGGAGTGCTCAAGGGCGATCGCGAACAATACAAATTATTTGCACCCAACGGCACAACCATCGCTGACCAGACCAATGAAATTAAAGCCCCCAGCCGTACTTGGTTGGGTTATGTCGGCAAAAGAAACAGTACAAATTCTCCTCTGATTCCCGGAGTTTGGCGGGCAGAATATCGGTTGACGCGGGGCGATCGAGTTTTGGCAGAAGTCAAGCGAGAAGTTGAGTTGCGTTAGTCGCCAAGTTACTCATACCAAATTCCTTTGAAAATGAGCATCAAATATGTTAAAATAACAAAAATATTTTTTCATTTTTGATGGTCAACTTTTCCTGGTCTTATAATAAAAATGTCATACAGCCAATTCACAAACTTAGAAATGATTGAAACCAACTTTGGCATAACCATTGCTGACAAAGTTGGTATTTTTGCCGATTTACCTGAAGCAGAGTATAGCGATCTTCTCAGCCAAACTCTGCAAGAAAACATTTCTTTGGCTTTAGCAATTAATACTGAAAAAGCTCGCTCCGAATTAATTGTTACACCTATTTTAGTAGAACTTAGAAAGCAGTTTAAGTATCAAATTAGCTTTTTTTCAGGAAAAGAGTTTAATGTAGATTTAGAAAAAGGATTAACGGGTTTCTGTGATTTTATGATTAGTCGTTCTCCCGAACAACTGCTAATCAAAGCCCCTGTTGTCGCCTTAGTAGAAGCTAAAAATGATAATATCCAAGCTGGGCTTCCACAATGTATGGCAGAAATGATTGCCGCTCAAATATTTAATGAAAGAAAAAACAATAATATTTCCGAAATATATGGAGTGGTTACAACAGGGACAAATTGGAAATTTTTACGGCTTAATAATCAAATTATGGAAGTTGATTTAAATGATTATTTTATTGATAATATTAGTAAAATTATTGGCATCTTAAAATATTTAATCGAGGCAGCTAACCTATGAAACTGGGAGCCAATTTATGAAATTTGCTCAATATTGATAAATTTAACAATGACTTAACCATAATTTTTACAATATCAAAAATTCTCCGGGACAATCTAGCTGTCATCAGCTTATTGTCGCCGGCTCGATCACGTTGGGAAGAATACTTTGGATGTGGAAAATTTAGGGCAAATTGTTCCAAGCTTGAGCCACAATGTCGCTCAGCCATAGCCTCTGAGCAAAATCGAGCAGATTGTCGTCGGCGAGTACCTCAGCCTTTAATTCATCCAAAGACTGAGATCGCGATCGAGCTATTTGAATCACACCCGCGATCGCCGACGCCACCAATTCTTCGTTCAGCGGCTGCTGTCGCAAAGCAATCATTTCTTGAGGATTCGTAGGAATGGGATAATTCATAGAAGTGCATACCGAAAGGAGTAGATATTCAGCCACTGCGGGCCAACCGAGAGCAAGAGCGATCGAAAACCTAAAAATCTGAGAACATTGTAAACTTATTTAAAACTCAATAAGTATTCGGGAGTATAGCCTACTTTGCTCCCTTGTCAACTCCCCCATCTTTATTAATTTATTCAGAATTGAGAGCCTAATCATGCAAGAAATTCTTTATCTAGAAGTCCCGACACCGGATACAGCAGCCGTCTGCACTTGGTTGCAGCACGAATTCGATCCCGGAATCGGAGAAAAAATTATTACTGCTGACGGCTTTCGACTGCTTTCACCAGCCACAACAGCCGAGGTTCTCAAGTCTGGAACTCAAAATGCCAATCTTAAACCCGCCTTGGCTGACACCAATTCAGGAAACCAAAATTGGCGATCGACAGAACTTTCCACCTTTGTCTGGTCACTGCAGCGCACCACTTATTTAAAAGTCTTTCGTCTAGAAGAGGCGCCTGCGGGAGAAAAAAAGTTCCTGGAAAATCTGAATCTTGCTGTGAAAAACAAGTTTCCCGATCGCTACCCAGAACCCCCTGTCATAGACCTCTCCAAACAGTCAATTTTTGAGGCTCTTGCCCCCTATTACCCGCTCACCGTCAAATACTTCCAAAAAATGCCTCAAGGCGAATACGACCTCAAGCGCGTCTACTGGTGGGAGCAACGTTGGCGCGAAAGCACTCGCAATCCTCAAAAGCCAAAACAAGTAGTGTTTTTGAAGGAAGAGGGAAGGGGGAAGAAGGAAGAGGGAACAGGGGAGAAGGCCGAAGGCACAATTTTGGTGTCTGATTCTGGCGATACTTTTTATGACTTAATTTATATTGGCGGGGCCTTGGGAGTGATTCACGCCGCAGTCATGGCGAGATTGGGCTACCGGGTGCTGCTAGTTGAGCGAATGCCTTTCGGGAGAATGAATCGCGAGTGGAATATTTCGCGGGATGAAATTCAAAGCTTAATTGATTTGGGTTTATTTACTGCTGCTGAAATCGAAACTTTGATTGCCAGAGAATACAAAGATGGCTACAACAAGTTTTTTGATGCTAACAATCCACCCGTGGCTAAAGCGCCAGTTCTGCACACACCAAAGGTACTCAATGTAGCTTTGGACGGAGAGAAATTGCTGAATTTAGCGGGAGTTAAGCTAACAGAAGCGGGTGGGGAAATCTGGGACGAAACTGAGTTTCTCAGAGCCGATGTTGAAGCGGAAAAAGTAGTATTTCAGGGCCGCCACTTGCCGACAAAAGCCGATCGCACTGCATTAGGACGGCTGCTGGTGGATGCAATGGGTTCGGCTTCTCCCATCGCTTGGCAATTGAACGAAGGGCGGACTTTTGACAGCGTTTGTCCGACAGTGGGAGCAGTCATCGACGCAGGATTTGAGCCGGGAGTGTGGGATTCCGAGTACGGGGATGTGCTCTACACTCACGGGGACATTTCTCGCGGGCGCCAGCTAATCTGGGAGTTGTTTCCCGGCGCCGGCACAGAATTGACAGTTTATCTATTTCACTACCACCAAGTACATCCAGAGAATCCCGGTTCTTTGCTGGAAATGTACGAGGATTTTTTCGCAATTTTGCCGGAATACCGCCGCTGCGATGTCGATAAATTGGTGTGGAAAAAACCGACCTTTGGTTATATTCCGGGGCATTTTAGCAGCAACAGCAGCGATCGCTCCGTGGCGATCGATCGCCTAATCTCGATCGGCGACGCAGCATCCTTGCAATCTCCCCTCGTTTTCACCGGTTTCGGCTCCCTCGTCCGCAATCTTTTCCGCTTAACAGACCTTTTGGATACTGCTTTAAAGCACAATTTGTTGACGGCAAATCACTTAAACCAAATTCGCGCATACCAGAGCAATGTTTCAGTAACATGGCTATTTTCTAAAGGCATGATGGTTCCTACCGGCAGCAGTTTGCCGCCTCAAAGAATTAATTCAATTCTCAATACCTTTTTCGGTATTTTGGCAGCACAAAAACTCACCGTAGCCGAAACTTTTATTAAAGACAGAATCGACTGGCTAACTTTCAATCGGCTGGCGCTCGAAGCAGCCGGAAAAAACCCTTCTCTCCTAATGTGGATTTTAGATTTTGTCACCTTGAGGGATATTTGGCGCTGGCTGGGAAGTTACTTGAATTTTACTCTGCTGGCTTTGGCCAGTTTGCTGTTCGGATGGCTTCCCAGCTTCGCCCGCAGGGTACAGCCTTGGTTGGAGCCCCGATATCCGGCTGTTTGGCTGTGGCTGTTGGCTACCAGCTATGCTCTCACCTACGGCATGGGAAAGGGGAGAAAAGAGTGTTGAGTTTTGAGTTTTGACTCTAAACTAGCAACTTCAGTTCGCTATCGAAAACTCGGCAATTCAATTTCAGCTAGCGATCGACGTTTTTTAGAAGCCCGCAGCGGACTGGCAATCAAGCTCAGCCAGTCTGGTTGGGCGACTGCTGTAGGTTTTGCCACACTCGATCGCACTTCTTGAATGCCAAAGGTTTCAACAGAGTTCAAAATTTGAAAAGCCCTAGCCAATTCTGGGGCCTCCACATTGGTAGCAGTTTCGGGTTCAGACTCAGCCACCGGCAGTTCAGGTTCCGCAACCGGTTCGGCCGAGTCAGTTGCCGGCTCATCAGGTTGGTAGGTTTCGCTCTTCTGTAATTGAATGGCGGATACTTCGGCTAATTTGTTGAGTTCTAGAGGGGCCGGGGATTCAGGCTCGATCGCCCCGGCAGCAGGCGCTACCTCTGGAAGCTCTTCTGGTTCCGACCAAGGTTGGACAGGGGAAGCGTTGAAGGCTGGCGGCACCGGCATCTGAGAGCTTTTGACCGCCGCGAGCAAAGATTCTAATTGTGCGCTGGCGGTGTCCAGATTATTGTCAGGCGACTCGATCTTCGGCGACTTTACCTGTGGCCTGTCCAAACTTCTTTCCAAGGCAGCTTTGAATTGCAGAGTGTGGCGCTGCTGGCGGTGCAAGCGGGCTCGCAATTCCCTGCAAATATTTTCTGTGGCTACTAACTGCTGTAACTGTTCGTTGTAGCGCTGCACAGTAGACGCGCATTCTCGCTCAACAGTCGCTAGCCTGAGTTGGCTGGTTGCCAACTGACTTCTTAAACTTTCGACTAAAATTTCTTGACTTTGGAGGGTTTGATGGGAAACTTCCACTTTGCCAAACAGTCGCGTCAATTGTTCTTGAGTATTTTCGAGTTCTGCAGTCCGCTGTTCTAGCAAAGTTTCGCGATTCTGCAATGTTTTTTGGGACTCTTCGAGAGCTGTTTCTAGCTGGGCGATGCGCTGTAAAAGGTCGCGGTTGCATTCGTGCAGCGCTTGCATGAGGGTGACTGGGGTCGATCCTTTGCCCTTGGCCTGTTCGGCATTCCCAAGCATATTTTTTAGATTGTCTGAAATCGGGGGCGAGCCCGCCTCAGTCGGCTGTGTCGGAGATTGCGACTTTTTTGTTTCAGGTGTTGTGGGAATTGCATCTACGCTGATGGCGTTGGGAAAATCTACTGTTTGCCAGTCTTCTTCTGGCTGTTGGGGAACCGTTGCGGGAGGGTCTGTCGCATCGGGGGCGATCGGCTCAAAACCCCCAGCAGCAGCAAAATCTGACTGCAATGGTTCGGTATCGGATGGAACAGCAGGGTACGGTTGGTGCTGATGGGCTCGAAGATCAGCTTCTGACATGGCTTTTTATCCCAATACTCACAGGGTCTCAGATACAGTCTATCCTTAGATATTCTCCCGAAGGAAGCCCCTCAGTGATAGTTTTTGGCATTTTTCCGATTTTTTCGGACAATAGCCTCTGAATCGAGTGGCGCGATCGAACTACAACCCGAACTCAAATTCAGGCGTAATATGCGCCTATGAGCACCCTACAGACGTGAGTTTTGGGTCCAGAGTTCTATCAAAATAATTTTTCCTGATGTCTAACGCACTGTTTCGGTACGCGTGCGATCGCCTAAGCTTTAACAACTGCACAATGTTTGTCAATGATTGCTGGAACTTCTGCCGGTGCAATGCGACTGTAGCGAGTTTTGTCCGGCATCACAACTATATTTGGGCCCGCTTTGCACTGTTTGAGACATCCGGTTCCCTGAACTGTCACTTTGTCTTCTAAACCGCGCGCATTCAAAGCATTTTCTAAAGCTTTACAGACTCCTCCAGCGCCCCGCTTCACGCAGTCGGATTTTTGACATACTAATATTTTGGTTTGGGTTTTTGCCGGAGCTTTTACAGTTTGAGCTGCTGTGGGAGAGGTGACTTCGGTTTTGCCGATCGCGCGATCGTCGGATGTCAATACCGCAACAGGCCCATTGGTGGAGTCAAGGTGTTCGTGCGATCGATCGTTGTTACCCTGAGCCAGCTTGAGGCTGCGAGCTTTAAGTTTTATTTTACCGTTTTTCAAATTGAGTTCTTTCTCACCTACAACTTGAACTCTCAACCCCGGTGTCAAAATAGGCGACAGAAATGACCGCAATTCCTTGCAAAGTTTAACAAGATATTCTACTCCGCGATCGCTGCTAATTCGCAAATATTTAAGTTTGCAGCCATCTTCAATAATTAGACCGACGATTTCTCCCTCTAAACTGAATTCGGAAACTTGCTTGCCAGATTTATACATTGTTATGACTCCTTTAAATCCGTTACATCCGTTACATCTTCTACATTGCTCGTTGCCGAACTTCGTTCTACCTTTAGCCCCTTTGCCAGCAGTATTCCAGCCACTGCACCAGTTCGCATCGAGGGGCACTGACTTGCCTCAACACGCTCATTAACTGAGCCGCTTGTTTAACTGTGTTGACTTTTGCCCGCAAAGGTTGGTCAACCGCACACCAGCAGGGAATTTCTAGTTCTTGCAAGCGTTTGTAAACTTGCCACCTATCTAGCCAACTAACTTGCACAATGTCACAAACTTCTAATTCTGGATCTGCTGGATTCATTTTTTAACAACAGTAATAATTTGCATTAATTTTTACCCTGACTGGTAGCGGGTAGAAGTTAAAAGCCAGATTTCAGCAGAACATCTTTGATGTTCAAAAGCCCTTCCTGAAAAATTCTGCCTTTTTGCCCTCTGCCTTCTGACTTCAGAAGGTTCGCCCCACTTTCAGGAAGCGCTCATAACGAGGATCTTGTTCAAGCATAACCCAACTGCTAATAATTCTCAATAGGTTTACAAAAAAAATTTCCTACTCTATAAAATCTTCCACTATCGAGGCAGACTCTGCTTGACTGGTAAATTTACAGTGCTAGACTGACTCTATTGGCAACAAAACTGCCTATTGAGAGGAGAACACACATGGCTGAGACTCAGAGTGCATTGAGACCGTTTGGCCACATAGCCGAAAACCCAGTTCTACTGGAACATTCAGTCACAGCACCGATTTGTGAAGGGATGAACGCGCTGCTGGCCAGTTTTCAGGCTCTATACCTGCAATATCAAAAACATCATTTTGTGGTGGAAGGGGCAGAATTTTACTCCTTGCACAAATTCTTTGAAGAAAGCTACGGAGAAGCTCAAGATAGCGTCCACGAGTTGGGCGAACGGTTAAACGGGTTGGGCGGCATACCGGCAGCTAGCTTTAGCAAGTTAGCCGAGCTGTGCTGTTTTGAGCCGGAAGCCGACGGCGTATATTCCTGCCGCCAAATGCTAGAACACGATTTAATTGCGGAGCAAGCTATCCTAGGTTTGCTGCGCCGTCAAGCAGGACAAGCAGAAAGTTTGGGCGATCGAGCTACGCGCTACCTCTACGAAAAAATCCTGCTGAAAACAGAAGAGCGGGCTTATCACATTTCCCACTTCCTCGCCCCCGATACCTTAGTGCAGTTGAACTTGAACTAACAATTCTTCTTGTTCCTCTTCCTTCGCGCCCTTTGCGCCTTCACAGTTCATTATCTTAGATCAAAAAAAAAGCGAGCAGTTTTCCGACTGCCCGCTTTTTTATACAAAGTGCGCTTATTCGCCGGGAATTAAGGCGCTAAAGCATTGCCGCGCAACAAGCTACCAATGGTTTTGGCGGTAATCTTCATCTGGATGAAAGGATTGGCCGGTACTACTGTCTTATACAAGTAGCTATCGAATGTGAGTTTCTGCACATCGCGATCGGCACACATTTCCACAAAAGCTTCGCGAGTAGCGTCGGAACGGTAGAACACGCGCTGCAAAATGTCGAGAACTTTGTAAGTAATGCCGTAGGCTTTATCCCACCGCTTCAAGTAAATCTTTATTTCCTCTTCAGTCGGAATGCGCGCGCCTTTATTGGAAATCTCCACAATAGTTTCGGCGCACATCCGGCCAGACTTGGCTGCAAAATAGATACCTTCGCCGGAAGACTTGGTAACGTAACCTGCAGCGTCACCTACGAGAGCAACTCGGCCGACAACCCGGCGGGGACGCGGATGTTCCGGGATGGGGTGAGCTTCCACTTTGATAATCTCACCACCCATCAGTTTTTTGGCAGCGCGGGCGCGGACGCCTGCTTGCAGCTTTTTGATGCTGGCTTGATTGACTTTCATCGTGCCGGTACCGACGGCTACGTGGTCGTATTTGGGGAACACCCAAGCGTAGAAGTCGGTAGATACGTCGTCGCCGACGTACATTTCGGCTAAGTCTTCGTAGTAAGCCATTTTATCTTCTGGCAGGCGGATGCGCTCTTGGAAGGCGATCGCATAATTGTAGTCGCCAGCGTCGATCGCCTTTGCTACGCGAGAGTTAGCGCCGTCAGCCCCGATTACCAAATCCACCTTCAGAGTTTTCTGAATTCCCATTGCGCTGCCGTCGGAGTGGTCGGCATAGTGGAGAGTGTAGGGGTCTGTATTGTTTGAAGGAATTTCTAATTTGTGAACGGTGCCGTTAATCAGTTTTGCACCCAAGGAAGCGGCGCGATCGCGCAGGAAGCCATCGAGCACTTCGCGGCGGCACATACCGATGTATTCGTGTGCGTTTTCAATATTGATGTCCACCTCGACGTTGGAGGGGGAGATCATTTTCATTTTTCTGACTTGGCGGTCAATAATATTTTGCGGCAAGTCAAATTCGCTGACCATGCAAAGGGGAATCGCCCCACCGCAGGGTTTGGCGTTGTCTAATTTACGCTCGAATAGGTATGTTTCGATGCCTGCTTTTACCAATGTTTCGGCGGCGGAAGAACCCGCAGGGCCTGAACCTACTACTGCAACCCTTAGTGTCAAAGCTTTTCTCTCCAGTTTTTTTCTATAGGCATTACTCAGGTGTGATGGTATCACGGACTTTGGATGCGGTGGGGTGAAGCAGGGGAGATTTCAATGAAATGAAACAGAGCTTAACAGTTCGATACGAAAATCGGGTCTGGGGCAGTAGGTGCGATCGAAGATCTTAAATCTTTAACGGCAGATGAACGCGGATGTGCGTTTATGTGCGTTGATGTGCCCTAGTGTGCGATCGAACTTCTCAGAACAAGCTTTCGGGCTGGTTCCACAACAGATGAATTTTCTGCTTGTGGGGTGGACTTCTAGGCTGAACAAGCTTTCGGGCCTGTTCCACAACAGATGAATTTTCTGTTTGTGGGGTGGGCATCTTGCCCGCCCCTAACAGGTTAGAACCAGTCCAATAAGTTACATTAAAGTTACTTGCACTTATATCTAAAATTCTTATGCTCGGTAATTTTCAACAAAGCAACCTGCGGATTGAGCTTGAAGCTTCCGAAACAGCGATTAGAGACAGCTTGTTGCGTCCGAGTCAATTGCAGCAGTGGCTGTGGCCGCAGCAGTTGTCTAGCGGTTTGCCGGAAGAATTTGCTCAAGGTTTGACCTTTACAAGTTGGCTGGGCCCCGTGGCAGTTCAGCATCACGTTGATATTGTTGAGCACAATTGTCTGCGCCTGTTATTGAGTCAGGGAATTGACGGATTTCACGAGTGGTATTGGGGCGATGGTTGGGTGCAGTCTCGCTTGGAGGGGGTGTCGCTGCTGCCACTGAATTTGGGGCAAACCGCTAGTTTACTGCGACTGCGGGAGTTTGTAGCGGGGAAGGGTAAGCGGAAGTAGATCAATGACTCTCCAAAATCCTGAGAACCAAGTCTGGTACTCCTGGATAGCAAGGAAAAATTCTCAATCCTTTTAGGGATAAAGAAGCCTTGTATTGATGAATAAAATACCACAAAGCTCCCACATGATTTGAGAGCTTTTTAGATTAGGAAAGGCTCTTTCTTACAACAATAGCGAGATATCCTGTACATCAGGGAGTTCTTGCATCTTTAGAGATCAGAAGTTTTGCCCGTATCTTTCCCGACAGATTTGTGTCGCTGGCGAGGCAAAACTTTTTTATATGCGACCCAAAAATCTGTATAATAGACAGCAAATCGTCTCTCAACTACTGGGACTGAATCTGACAAACCTGTAGCACCCATTTCAACTAGACTTCCTATATATAGCCATCCTAAATCATTTGTGAATTTCTTACTCCCTCCCCTTAGTAAGGGGAGGGTTGGGTGGGCTGGGGTAAAAAATTTACGACTCATGTAGGATTGCTATAAACCGCTAGAATTTCTTTGGTTAAGGCATCTATTGGCAGCTCTTTCCACTGCTTGTTCCCCTTATTGCCTACAAACGACTACATTTGATCGTGTTGGATCGTTACCTTGCCTTTATTTTTTGACTTTACTTGAACTTTCCGGGGGACTGATGCTAATTGTTGAAAAACACATAGTATTAGAACCAGCGGGGGACACCCTCGTGACTTTGACAATCGCGACTCAAGATATTTTTTCTAATAAAAGCCGATCTCTCAATTTTTTTGTTTCTTCTGAAATCCTTTGATGTGCGCGGTTTTAAACAAACTGCCTATGACAATATATAGATTTAAAGTTTTGCTTAGCGCTGGGGGTGGGACAATTTTTAAGGATGTTTGGAGAACCGAAACGGGGACAATTCATGGAGTTGAGAATTAACAAGGCTTAGATACGTCGCATTATAACTCCTTACCCTTACTCTGCCAGACCACCTGAAAGCCACTTCGCTGCCGAAAAACTAAGAGTGTGTTATAAAAACATAATTTGTTCCTTTCTAAAGCGCTATTCTCGACACAACGAATCCGGTGTGTTTTGAGTAAACGTTAATTTTTACCAAAAAAATAAATATGCTCTCCATTCCAGGCATTGCCGTCCAGAAACTGCTTTACGAAAGTACCAACTCTCTGGTTTACCGGGGGATTCGGGAAGCGGATCGCCAACCGCTCATCCTGAAACTGCTCAAAGAAAGCTACCCCACACCTCAAGAATTGCTACGCTACCGCACCGAATACCGTATCACTAGAGAGCTGAAAGAGGCGGGAGTCGTGCAAGTTTATGACTTGCAAAAATACCAAAATAGCCTCGTAATTTTTGTGGAGGACTTTGGCGGGGAATCCTTGAAAATATGGATGCAGCAGCGAAAGTTTAGCCTCAAGGAGTTTCTGATCCTGGCGATCGCTGCCACTGAAACTTTAGGGCAAATTCATAGCGCCAATATTATTCACAAAGATATTAACACCTCAAATATTGTTTATAACCCGGAAACGGGACAGCTCAAAATTATCGACTTTGGCATTTCCACTCAGCTAACGCGAGAAATGCCAACCCTGAAAAATCCCAACGTTTTAGAAGGAACCCTCGCTTACATCTCGCCGGAACAAACTGGCAGGATGAATCGCTCTATCGATTACCGCACTGACTTTTACTCGCTCGGCGTCACCTTCTACGAATTGCTGACAGGAAAACTGCCTTTTGAGACAGAAGACGCTTTAGAGCTAGTTCACTGCCACATTGCCAGACAACCAGTTCCCCCGCACGAAATCAAGCCCGAAATTCCCGTAATTGTGTCTCAAATTGTCAGTAAATTGATGGCAAAGAATGCGGAAAATCGCTATCAAACTGCATTGGGTCTTAAGCAGGACTTAGAAATCTGTCTGGTTCAATTACAAGAAACCGATAGCATAGAAGAATTTGACTTGGGAACGCTGGATCTTACAGACCATTTCCTGATTCCCGAAAAGTTATACGGCAGAGAAACCGAAGTTGATCATCTATTAGCGGCATTTGAAAGAGTTCGTAATGCTAGTGCCGAAATGATGTTAGTAGCTGGCTTTTCCGGCATTGGGAAAACCGCAGTCGTGAACGAAGTGCATAAGCCGATCGCCCGACAGCGCGGCTATTTTATCAAAGGCAAATACGACCAATTCCAGCGCAATATCCCCTTCAGTGCATTTGTGCAAGCATTTCGGGAATTGATGGGACAATTATTATCAGAAAGTGACGCTCAGTTACACAGATGGAAAACCCTAATACTCACAGCAGTAGGCGAGAGCGGGCAAGTCTTGATTGATGTAATTCCTGAATTAGAACACATCATTGGCGCTCAACCTGCTGCACTAGAATTGTCGGGGAGTGCCTCCCAAAATCGCTTCAATCTGCTGATGCAGAAATTTGTGCAAGTATTTACCCAAGCAGAACATCCCTTAGTGATGTTTCTGGACGATTTGCAGTGGGCAGATTCAGCATCTTTGAAGTTATTACAACTGTTGATGGAGGATACGGGGCATCTGTTAGTATTGGGTGCTTATCGGGATAATGAGGTATCACCGGCTCATCCGTTTATGTTGACTGTGGATGAGATCGTGAAGTCTGGGGCCACGGTGAATACGATTACCCTGCAACCGTTGAGTTTAGCAGATCTCAATCAGTTGGTAGCAGATACGCTGATTTGCGATTTATCTTTAGCCGGGCCCCTGACAGAATTGGTTTATCAAAAAACCCAAGGTAATCCCTTTTTCTCGACTCAATTCCTCAAGGCCTTGTATGAAGATGGTCAAATTATTTTTAACCCCCCTCAATCCCCTCTGAGTAAGGGGGCCAGTAAAGGGGGGTGGCAGTGCGATATTAATCAAGTTAAATTTGCCGACGCCTCGGATGTGGTGGAGTTTATGGCGGCGCAATTGCAGAAGTTGCCGGCGCCTACTCAGGATGTTCTCAAACTGGCGGCGTGCATTGGGGCACAGTTTGATTTAGAGACATTGGCAATAGTCAGCGAAGAATTACCAGAACAAACGGCATCAGCGCTGTGGAAAGCCTTGCAAGAAGGACTTATTTTAGTGATTTCTGAAGGCTATAACTTCATTCAAGCAGATGCTCAATCCCCGAATCAGTCTGTTGCTAATCCCACTTATAAGTTCCTGCACGATCGCGTCCAGCAAGCGGCTTATTCATTGATTCCTGACGACCAAAAACAAGCTACTCATCTGAAAATAGGACAGTTACTGCTACAAAGTTCTTCCGAGATAGAAACAGAAGAAAAACTCTTTGATATTGTGGGGCATTTAAATCAAGGAATTGAGTTAATCAATCAATTAAGTGAACGCTCAGCCTTAGCCCAACTAAACTTAGAAGCTGGACGTAAGGCCAGAAATTCTACCGCCTACGCTGCGGCAAATATCTATCTACAAACGGGAATTGACCTACTGACAGCAAACTGCTGGCAAACTCAATATGAATTGGCGCTAAATCTTTACGTTGCTGCTGCTGAAATTGCCTATTTAAATGGTGACTTTGATGGTATGGAACAGATGGCAGCACTGGTTTTGCAAGAAGCCCAAACAATTTTAGATCGAGTTAAAATTTACGAAATTCAAATTGCCGCTCAGACAGCCCAGAGCAAGGTGTTAGAAACGATCGCAGTAGCCAGAGACGCACTCTTACAATTGGGCATTGAACTTCCTGCCGAACCTGATGAAGCCAAGATTGGCAAAGCGCTACAAGCCCTTGCGGGCCAACTAAGCGGCAGAAAGATTGAGGAATTGGTTGACCTACCTGTGATGACAAATCCACAGACTCAGGCAGCTATGCAACTGTCTGGTATGTTGTTTCCACCCATTTTCCAGGGAATGCCCGGTTTGCTGCCCCTGCTGAGCTCCACGATGGTAAGTTTATCGCTCTCCTTTGGGAATGCGCCCGCATCGACGGTGGGTTATGCGATGCACGGGATGGTATTCTGTGCCTTTTTACAAGAGGTGGAAACGGGCTATGGCTTTGGGCAATTGGCACTCTCATTGCTGGATAGGTTGAATGTACCCGAATTCAAGTCCACAGTTTTACTTTTGTTTGGTGGCTGGATTCAGCATCGCCAAGAATCTCTTTTGGCAACGATACCGACGCTGAAAGAGGGCTATAGGTTGGGCATGGAAACAGGCGACTTTGTAAACGCTGGCTACAACATATATATTTGTTTTTATACTTATTTATTTGCTGGGGTAGAACTAGACACTTGGGAACCAGAAATAGCAAGTTACAGGGCTGTCATGGCGCAGTTGAAACAATCTTCTGCTGGGGTTTATTTGGATATGATTCAGCAGACGGTGCAAAACTTGAGGGAAACCCGTATTCGACCGGATTTGTTAATAGGCGAGGCCTACGATGAAACGGTGATGATTCCCAAGCACTATCAGGATAATGAATTCACGGCGATCGCTTGTGCCTGCATCTTCAAACTGCTGCTTGCTTACTGCTATGGGAATTATACGGCTGCCCTAGACCACATTACCCAAGTCAAAAAGTATTTGATGGGAGTATCTGGATCGGCTTTTGTTCCCATTTTTCATTTTTATGCCGCCCTGACGCACCTGGCACTTTTTGAGGCACAGCCAGCTATTGAGCAAACTGAATTTATTGCCTTAGTGGAAACCCATCAAACCACGCTGCAAAAGTGGGCGCAAAATGCTCCCATGAATTATCTGCATAAATGGTATTTAGTGGAAGCAGAACGGCAACGGGTGTTGGGCAATAAAGCCGAGGCGATTGAAATGTACGATCGCGCTATTTCTGGAGCCCAAGAAAACAAATATGTTAATGACGAAGCCCTGGCCAACGAACTAGCAGCCAAATTCTACGGGGAATGGGGCAAAACAAAAGTTGCTCAAGCCTACATCTTTGAGGCGTATTATTGTTATGTTGAATGGGGAGCCACTGCTAAGGTAACGGATTTAGAAACGCGATATCCCCAATTATTCGCGGTAACTCAACCGGGAAGGAAAAACACTCAAACTACCGTAGCAATGACAACGACTGGTTCGGGTAATCACCTAGATATCACGGCAGTCATGAAAGCTTCTCAGGCGATTTCTGGAGAAATTATGCTAGATAATTTACTGTCTAGCTTGATGAAAATTTTGATGGAAAATGCAGGGGCGCAACGAGGCTATCTGATTTTGTTAAGCCAGGGACAACTGTTCATTGAAGCTGAAGGAACAATCGATGACGAACTCGTCACCGTGTTGCAGTCAATCCCCGTTGCAACCTGTCAAGACCTTTCCTCCGCAATTGTCAATTATGTGAGTCGCACTCAAGAAAGCGTCGTACTAGATGATGCTGCGCGATCGGGACACTTTACCAACGACCCCCACATCCGAAAGCATCAGCCCAAATCAATTTTATGTGTGCCGCTGATTAACCAATCTCAAATCATTAGTATTGTTTACTTAGAAAATAATCTGACAGCGGGAGCTTTTACCCCTGAAAGAGTGGAACTATTAAAAGTGTTATCTGGACAGGCGGCGATCTCGATTCAAAATTCTAAGCTTTATACAGAAGTACGCAAAAATGAAAGCAGGCTGGCTCAACTCAACAAAGCTTACGAGCGATTTGTTCCCCATCAATTTCTCCAGTTTTTAGAGAAATCAAGCATCATTGATGTGGAATTGGGCGACCAAGTACAGTTAGAAATGTCGGTGTTGTTTTCCGACATTCGTAATTTTACCACGCTTTCGGAAACTATGACACCGGAGGATAATTTCAAATTTATCAATTCTTATCTTTCTCGCATGGAACCTGTTATTAATCAAAATCACGGGTTTATTGATAAATATATTGGCGATGCGATTATGGCGCTGTTTAGTGGGGAAGCTGATAATGCGGTGAAAGCGGGAATAGCGATGCTGCACCGTCTCGTTGAATATAATGAATACTGCGCTAACGCTGGCTGTGCGCGGATTCAGATTGGGATTGGGATTAATACTGGTTCTTTGATGCTGGGAACTGTGGGCGGACCAAATCGCATGGACGGGACAGTAATTAGTGATGCCGTTAATTTAGCTTCTCGCGTGGAAAGTTTGACAAAAAACTATGGGGTTTCGCTGTTAATTACTCAGCCAACTTATACGCGCCTGAAAAATCCATCTCAGTACACAATCCGCACTCTAGACACGGTAAAAGTCAAGGGAAAATCCGAAGCTGTGACGATTTATGAGGTGTTTGATGCAGATCCGCCAGAAATTAAACAGGCTAAGTTAGCTACGCTGGAATTGTTTGCAGAAGCTAGGACACTTTACTCGGAAGGGAAGTTATTTGAAGCGGCGCGGCTGTTTTCCGAGTGTTGGCGTCAGAATCCGGGCGATCGCGTTGCTAAAATGTACTGGGAACGCTGTGAGTCGGCATTGGTGACTCGCACAAAAATCAAAGACAGGCTACACAATTTACATTAAGCGGTTGCTATACCTGAAAATCACAGCAAAAGTGCGATCGACTGTTGAGGCATCCTATCCACTAGGCGATCGAAATCGGGTAGGTATGTTGTTGCGCTTTAGCGCTAAAGCGCAACAACATACGAAGTCTAAAAAGTTACTGCCTGAACTATACTGCTGGCAGTGACTCCTTTCAATATAGCTAAATATTCCCCTGTTACCTGATACTGAATTATAGTATCGCTAACAAAAGCACCTGTTCCTTGATAAATATTTAACTGGCTAAAAGCAAGGGGGCTAATTAAATCAATTTTGTCTTGATTTAGCGTAAAATCAGTAATCACATCAGCAGCGGCTAAGGCAGTTCCACCAGTATCGATCGCGATCGCAAACACATCAAAACCCAATCCGCCTGTGAGAGTGTCGGCACCCATTTCTCCAAATAAGTAATCATTGCCCCCGTCGCCAAACAATAGATCGTCGCCATCGCCGCCGTAAATGCGATCGTTTTCCTTACCTGAGTAAATCAAGTCAGTACCGCCGTCGCCAGTAATAAATTCACTCCCTTGGCCGCCAAAAATAATGTCATTGCCATCACCGCCCCTGATGCCGTCATCCCCTTTTTGTCCGTAAAGCAAGTCATCGCCTGCTTTGCCATGAAGATAGTCATTGCCGGGGCGTGCGTGGATAATGTCGTTTAATGGCGATCCTGTGACGCGATCGTCCTTATCTGTCAAACCGATTACTGACTTGTTCAACAAGGTTTTGACATCGCCTAAGTTATCGTTATCGCTAATATTGACTGTGAGAGGGGCGACTAGATTATTATACAATGTGTCAGTGCTGGTGGTGGCGTGGCTAATTGAGCTGACACGATCGCCCTCAACAACCGTATCGTCAACCGCAGTTACCGTTACCGTTTGGGCTACATTCCAGTTGTCCGAAGTAAAAGTAAGGGCCCGCAGGCTGACAGTAACTTGAGTTTCAGGGGTAATGGCGACGGTGACATTAGCAGTTGGTTGAGTATTTAGTCGCACTTTGTATATATCGCTGCCCAAGCTTTCGAGTACCTGGGTACTGCCAAGTGGTTCAATGAAAATGACAGCGGGAGTACCTGGAGTTGTTGTCGGAGTCGGAGTTGGCGTTGGAGTCGGAGTCGGAGTTGTTGTCGGAGTCGGAGTTGGAGTTGGAGTCGGAGTCGGAGTTGTTGTCGGAGTCGGAGTTATTGTCGGTGTTGGCGTCGGAGTCGGAGTTATTGTCGGTGTTGGTATTGGAGTCGGAGTTGGAGTCGGAGTTATTGTTGGAGTTGGAGTCGGTATTGGAGTTGGCGTTGGAGTCGATATTGGAGTCGGAGTTGTTGTCGGAGTCGGAGTTATTGTCGGAGTTGGAGTCGGAGTTATTGTCGGTGTTGGCGTCGGAGGCGGAGTTATTGTCGGAGTCGGAGTTGGAGTGGGAGTTGGCGTGGCAATGTTAACAGTAAAACTGCCTAAATTGCTAGCTACAACTTGATGGCCAAAAGTATCTTTTACTTGCGATGCTTGCAAATTAACAGCATAACTCCCATTATCTGTATCATCCCAACTTCCCCCAGGCGGAGTTAGAGAATAAGTTGCCGTGCGAGGTGTGCCATTACTATTAGTATCGACGCTGACAAATGTAGCGGGAATTGCACCACCTGACCAGTTTACTACCAGATCAGAATTATCTAAACTGCTAACATCAACTCCACTGCTATCAGTGAAAGTAACTGTCAATGTCTGACTGGTGCCGCCCGCTGTAGTAATGTTAGAAATTGTACCCAAGCTAGCAGTAGGTGCGGTAACATCAGCAGTACGAACCAGTTGAGTGGCAGCCGTATGGGTATTACTCGCTGTATCAGTAGCTTTAGCCTCCGGTACATCAACTGTGACAGCGCCATCAGCATTCGGTGTGACTGTAAAATTATAAGTCGTGCCGCTACCTGTAAAGCCGCTAACCGTACCGTTAGTAACATTAATACCACTCGAACTAAATCCTGTCACATTTTCACTGAAAGTGGCGGTGACTAAAAATGGTGCATTTATTGTTGTTGCTGAAGTGGAGGTTAAGGCAACTGTTGGTGCTGTAATATCAGCGGTACGAGTTAACTGAGTGGCAGCGGTATTGTTATTACTCGCAGTATCCGTAGCTGTTGCCGCAAATACATCAACTGTGACGGGGCCATCAGCATTCGGTGTGACATCAAAGGTGTAGGTTTTGGCATCAACTGTGACAAAGTTACCGACAGTCGCATTGGCGACGGTGATATCAGTATTATTAAAGCCAGCGACATTTTCACTGAAAGTTGCTGTGACTAAAAATGGCGCATTTATTGTTGTCAGTGATGGGGATGTTAAGGCAACCGTTGGCGGTGTAATATCAGCAGTGCGAACCAGTTGAGTCGCTGCAGTATTGTTATTACCCGCAGTATCCGTAGCTTTAGCCGCAAGTACATCAACGGTGACATTACCCTCAGCATTCGGTGTGACATCAAAGGTGTAGTTTTTGGCATCAAGTGTGACAAAGTTTCCGACAGTCGCATTGGTGACGGTGATATCAGTATTATCAAACCCAGCGACATTTTCGCTGAATGTTGCTGTGACGCTAAATGGTGCGTTGACTGTAGTTGCTGAAGTTGAGTTTAAGGCAACTGTGGGTACAATGGTGTCTACAATTATGGCTCTGCTATCGGCTAAAGATTGTCCCGCAGGAATAGTTAAAGTTGCATCATTTCCAGCAGTATCTTTTAAGGTTGCACCAGTCGCTAAAGTTATACTATTTGAATTAAGGTCGAGGCTATTTTGTCCGGCTGCTGGAGTATAACTGCCGACAGCAGATGTACCCGTAAAAGGTGCAATAGTAACAGTGCCACCTGTGTCTAAGGGGACACTCATATTACCGCCTGCTAAGGTGACGGCTTCGCTGAAGTTGACGGTGACGTTGATGTTGCCAGTTGTGTTGTAACTGCCGTCAGTGGTGGTAGAGGTGACGCTGGCGATGGTGGGTGCAAAGGTATCAATAACTATGGCTTTACTACCGCCGAGTGAGTTGGCTGTGGCGGTATCGGGGAGGGTTAAGAAAGCGTCAAAGGCTGTACCAACAGTTTCTTTAATGGTGCCGCCGTTGAGGGTGAGGGCGGTGGTGGCGAGGTATTCTAAGCCACCGGAGGTGTCTCCGGGTTGCACTACATAGTTGAAGGTGAGGGCTGTAGTGCCGCTACCGCTGGTATAGGTGGCAAAGCGGTCAGTTGTGCCTGTTTCTAGTTGCAGTTGGGGTGTGCCACCTGTGGTATCTACGTTGACAGCGGCATCGAAGGTGACAGTGATGGCGATGGTATCACCTGCTTTGTAGCTGCCGTTAGCGGTGGTGGCGGTGACAGCAGTAACTTTGGGGGTGGTGTTGAGCAGGATGCCGGCGTTGTCCTCGCCCGGGTTCCCCACAGCTAAGTCAGGTTTTCCGTCGCTGTTGAAGTCGCCGATGCTGACGGAGCGGGAGTAACGGCCAATTGGGAAGGGAACTTGGGGGGCGAAAGTGGGAGTGGCGGCTCCGGTGGTAGTGGTATTGAGCAGGATGGAGATGTTGTTGCTGAAGTTGTTCGCCGTTGCTAAGTCAGGTTTTCCGTCGCTGTTGATGTCGCCGATGCTGACGCCGTAGGGACCAGCGCCAGTTGCGAAGGGAACTTGGGGGGCAAAAGTGGGGGTGGTGGCGAAGGTGGCAGTGGTATTGAGCAGGATGGAGACGGTGTTGCTGCTGGTGTTCCCCACAGCTAAGTCAGGTAAACCATCGCTGTTGAGGTCGCCGATGCTGACAACGTAGGGGCCAGCGCCAGTTGGGAAGGAAACTTGGGGGGCGAAGGTGGGGGTGGTGGCGAAGGTGGCAGTGTTATTGAGCAGGATGGAGACGCTGTTGCTGCCACTGTTCGCCACAGCTAAGTCAGGTAAACCATCGCTGTTGATATCGCCGATACTGACGGAGGCGGACTTAGTGCCAGTTGGGAAGGAAACTTGGGGGGCGAAAGAGGGAGTGGCGGCTCCGGTGGTGGTGGTGTTGAGCAGGACTGAAACGTTGTTGCTGGTGTAGTTCGCCGTTGCTAAGTCACGTTGACCGTCGCCGTTGAGGTCCCCGATGCTGACGCTGAAGGGGCCAGCGCCAGTTTGGAAGGGAACTTGGGGGGCGAAAGTGGGGGTGGTAGCTCCGGTGGTAGTATTGTTGAGCAGGATGGAGACGGTGTTGCTGCCGGTGTTCGCCGCTGCTAAGTCAGGGAAGCCGTCGCCGTTGATGTCGCCAATGCTGACGGACAAAGGGTTAATGTCAGTAGGGAAGGTGACTTGGGGGGCGAAGCCTAGTAAACCGCTGTAGGTTTTGAGGGTGGTTTCTGTGAGAATTAGTTTTGGCTTTTGAGGGGATGGGGGGATGAGTTGGAGGATGTCCCAGGTGCCTCCTCGTTTGCTGTTGCCTGTAGGGTGGGGGTTGGCGGCGATGTTTGCGCCTGTGAGTTGGTGGAGTTGAGTGAGGAATTGGTGGCCTGTGTCTCCGGCTGCTAGGTTACACCCATAAATGAGAATATCGGCACCGGGAATTAATGCTTGGCGCCACTGTTGGAGTTGAGGGCCGAAACTTTCTATGTTGCTGTTGTTGAGTGTATTTGTACCGAGATGTACTGCACCAGGACTGCCGTGAGAGATGATGTGGATTGCTTCTATATTTTGTTCAATTGCTAGCCTTTCGGTGATTTGCTCAATCCCATCCCGCGTTTCATCTAGGATAATTACTTCAGCATTTGGGGAAACGCCACTAATTAAGCTCGGATAATCTTCAAGATTTGAGTCAATAAAAACTAGAATTGAGTCCCTTTTTTGGTGTATTATTTGCATTATATTTAATTTTAGATTTTTAGATTTTCCCTTCAAATAATATTTATATAATCACTAGCCATCAGATGCTAGTGCTTCCATCAGTCCTTGCGATTGCTTTGCTTCGTTCGCAATGATATGGTTAGTATTTATGCACTTACTCCTAGGTCATTACGAATAACAAAGTAATTTTGCGAATCAAGAAGCAATTGCAATCACCTTCATACCTTACCAAGGACTCCCAATCATTGTAAAGCCAGACCAATAATAAGGATGGGAGAGGTTTTCATTACCTAGTTTAGCTAATTCTGGTGGCAATTCTAACTCCTTATTTAAGTTTGACAAAAATAAACGACCATTATCAATGCGAACTTGACCTTTAATCATAGCAATTTGAGCCTGCCGCAAAGCTTCTGCTTTAATCGGCGCGACTTTTAACTCATGGTAAAATTCAGCCATTAACCCTAAAGTACCTTCATCGCTGACGTACCAAAGACTCGCCAAAACTGACTTCACCCCCGCTTGCACAGCTAGCCCCGCAAAGCCTAATTCAGCGTCATTATCACCCACAGCAGTTTTACAAGCGCTCAACACCAATAGCTCAACTTTAGGCGGCTGATTCCACCCTAGTTCGCGCACGCGATCGAGTGTTAACCTTCTATCTGATAACTGGATGTAAGAATTGCTCGGTGCTCCTGGCTTAAATTCTCCGTGAGTGGCGAGGTGAATAATCCGATAGGGTCTGTCATTGCGCTGCGATTGAAGATTATTGAGAGTAAAGGTTTGATTGAGGAAAGATTCGCCTTTCCATTCTGAGGCAATAGCATTAAGTTCTGCAGGCACTGCTGGCAAGGGTTGGTTATTGGTAAATTGCGAGGCTCCCATTGCTAAAACTTCAGCATTTTTAACGCTTTCATAGTTAGTATCGGTCAAGTTGACGCTGGGAATGAGTCCGATGCTGTACTTTTCTACTAGAAATTGGGAACCGTCATGGAGGGCGGCTAAGGGGAGCGATCGCAACCCCGCATCCATACTAAAAACTAGCGTATCGATGCCCTCAGCTTTCAAATCAGCTTCCAAGGGCGCAATTATCCACTGGTAAAGTTGTTGGGATGCTGGCAAATAGCTCTGAGTATTGATTTTGCTGGAACTAAGGAGTTCAGACCTGAAGCTAGCGACGACTTGCATCAAAGTTTCGCGCCGGGCGGCGGGGATGCTTTTATGAATTGGAATGCCTGTAGGGGGGACAATGATCAGGTCTAATTGTTCAGGGCGGGCTAAGGCGTAAATAATGGCTGGTTTCTTACCAGTTTGGTTGGCGATCGTTCTAATTCTTCCCTGTATGGCCGTAAAAGATTGCAAGTCCCGCCGGATTTCCTGGTTGACGTATGACCCCACTTGTTGGCTATAGAAGATATCCATAAACAAAGTGGCTTGAGAGATATCGCCTCTATCGATTAGCCCTGTGATATCGCTGGGACTAACTATATTTAGAGGCGATGCCGTTTGGACAACTTCGCTTACCCAATCGGATCTGTAGTTAAAAAGAGATTCAATTCTATTAATGATACTCAGGTTGCCAGATTGTGCGATCGCATTGGTAATTGAGATATCCGGTAAGGGCAAGGCGGCGTCAAGAGACGGAGATAAAGTTGGTATCGGAGTAGGTAATGGCATCGCGGCTAGCATTTCAGGCGCAATGGAGGGCACAAGCAATATCGGAGACGGTATTGCTTGTGGAATTGGCGCGGGTGATGGCGTTGGTTCTGGTATTAAAGATGGCGCAGGTGATGGCGTTGGTTCTGGTATTAAAGATGGCGCGGGTGATGGCGTTGGTTCTGGTATTAAAGATGGCGCAGGTGATGGGGATGCCGTTGGTTGTGGGGTTGGAGATGGTGTCGGTTCCGGTGTCGGTTCCGGTGTTGGAGATGGCGTCGGTTCCGGTGTTGGTTCCGGTGTAGGAGATGGTGTCGGTTCCGGTGTCGGTTCCGGCGTTGGAGATGGTGTCGGTTCCGGTGTTGGAGAGGGCGTTGGTTCTGGTGTTGGCGATGGTGTCGGTTCTGGTGTTGGAGATGGTGTCGGTTCTGGTGTTGACGATGGTGTCGGTTCCGGTGTTGGAGATGGTGTCGGTTCCGGCGTTGACGATGGCGCGGAAGTAACGATCGCAATATTGCCCTGAGTGTAAGTGCTAGGTGGCACCGGCACCGCGAACTGTGGCGAAATTGTCTCGGAACCTGATGTAATGGCTCCCGCCGTCCCATTCGTTGTCAAATCGCCGACAATAAAAGGTGTAGTCGTGCTCCCCGCGTGGCGAATAGTAATCGCGCCGCCACCCGTGCCATTAGCGCTGGAAATGCTCACATTTACACCGTTACTATCTGTAAAAGCGCCGCTGACTGTGAGAAGATTGCCAGCCGTGAGGTCAATACTGCCGCCAGTAGACTGAAGAGTGCCTGTAACGGCGATGTCGCTGGCAGCTTTGAGAGTAATATTACCCCCAGAAGTGGCGATCGCATCCAGCGCAATGTCCCCTGCTGATTCCAAAATCACAGGCCCGCCTGCTGTCGAAATCGCTCCCACTCCGATGCTATTGCCCGAAGCAACACCGGGCGAAGCAAAAAATGTCTCCCCTGCGGTGACATTCGGCGGCAGATTCGCAGCATTCGCCAGAGTCGAAACGCCCGATCGCAGAATTAAAGCTGCACTACCTGAAAGCAGCGCCGCATCTGGATCGGCGGAACCTGACAAAGTAGTGTCCGGCCCAGTGATACTAATATCTCCCGCCGCGATCGCGCCTTTTGCTTCTACCTTAAGTGAGGTTCCAGTATAATCACCAAATCTCACATCTCCCTCCGAGCTAATAATCGGGTCGTACAAACTCAAAAAACTGCCGCCGTTGCCAGACAATGTGAGAATACTTACATTACCTCGCGCAGCGAAGTGAGCATCACCGGAAACATTGCCATTGCTCAATAATGTGATATCCCCTGCGGATTGGAATGCAGGGTTAGGGTAATTTAGGGCGAAGATATCAATATTTTGATTACCTTGTATAGTAAGATTGCCGCCTGCGATCGCCCTGAAAGCGTTATTTCCATCCCGCACCCGCACCGTATCTCCTGCCAACAGATACAAATTGTTCTCAGTAAGTAGCTGGCTTTCTACCAAAGTGAGATTACGTGCTGCCGAGAGTGTAGCATTGTGACTATTAACAGTAGAACTAGCGATCGCCACATCCCCGCTTTCCACCCTCAAACCCGCCGTCAAAACCACTTCTCCTGCACCGTTAACGGAGATACCAGTAGCAGAGTTCCCACCTGCACCCGCAAGCAATTGCGGCAGAGACAAAGGCAGAGATAATTGCCCATTCTGTGCCAACAATCCCCCGTCAACAGCTCTTATTTCTAAACTTAATAAATGTCCTTGTTGACTAAGCCGAATAGTATTCTCACCGGGAACAGCAGCGACAATAATATTACCTTGTGGAGCATTGAGGGAACCAGTGTTGACAACTGTGCCGCCAATTAAACTTATACTTTGCCCCGGCATGACTGCTAAATTACCTGCATTGATGATACTTCCCGGTTGGCTGAGGTCAAAGTAAAAAGTGTTCGGAGTTCCTATCAGGGTACTGTAATCGTTCGCTCCTGCAACATTAAACAAACCCGACTCAAAACCGATGTTAGTAGCAGTAGTAGCTGTAAAAGCAGCCGGAAGATTCAAGCTCGCATTAGGGCCAAAGATAATACCCGAAGGATTTATTAAAAACAGGTTAGGATTGCCGCCACTTACTTGAATTAAACCGTTAATAATAGAAGGATTGCCGCCTACTACCCGTCCTAAGATGTTGCGAATAGCGGGAGTAGAAATAAAATTAGCAATCTGCCCTTCGCTAAGCCCAAACTGTTGAAAACTGTGGAAAAGATTCGCTCCATCTCTAGAAGTTTGACCGCCTGTGATATTGAAGCGATCGCCGTTGTCAGGCGTGACAGTAGTGCCCGCATCATTGGGTGCGGGAACAATGGGTTGTGCTTGTCCCACCGCTGTACTCAAAATAGTGGCTGCGATCGCTAGCATTGCAGCACCATGTATAGAAAAGAAGGCTAGTTTCATTAGCTTTGAGCTGGCAGAGCACGTATCTGACAATTATCACTTTAAGGTATTGGGTGCTCAGTGCGACCAACTGCGGCGTAGACTTAGCGATTAAGAACCTCGTCACCATCAGGGCGGTTGCTATACCTGAAATCCACATTCTGCACCCTCAACTGTCACGCTCGGTTTTTACTTATTTTTATCCAGCAATAAAGCTATAAATTATAGCTTTATACCGTACATTGACTGATAAAAAACTTTTTAAACCCCTAATTTATTACTTTAAAAATAGAGTTTTCTGCGTAATTATGCTGTGTCACTCCCCAAGCAGCGTAATGTGGGCTGAAAATCACAGCAAAAGTGCGATCGACTTTTGGTGCACCATACAAATTAGGCGATCGAAATCGGGGCTACCACAAAGTATTTGCAGGCTGCTACCGGAAAAACTAAACATTTGTTACAAAAACAAAAATTTTTCCTTTATAACGCGCTATTCTATACAGAAAGCTGGTGCTTTTTGAGTTAGCTTTAATTTTTACCATAAAAATCAATATGCTCTCTATTCCAGGCGTTGCTGTCCAGACGCTGCTTTACGAAAGTGTCAACTCTCTGGTTTACCGGGCGATTCGGGAAGCAGATAACCAACCAATTATCCTCAAACTGCTCAAAGAGAGCTACCCGACACCTCAAGAATTGGTGCGCTACCGCACCGAATACCGCATCACTAGAGAGCTAAAAGAGCCGGGAGTCGTGCAGGTTTATGACTTGCAAAAATACCAAAACAGCCTCGTGATGTTTGTTGAGGACTTTGGCGGCGAATCCTTGACAATTTGGATGCAGCAGCGCTCGTTTACTCTGGAAGAATTTTTGCTCCTCGCTATTGCCACCACGGAAACTTTAGGGCAAATTCACCGCGCCAACATCATCCACAAAGATATTAACCCCTCAAATATTGTTTACAACCCGGAAACGGAACAATTAAAAATTATCGACTTTGGCATTTCCACTCAGCTAAGCCGAGAAACACCGATACTGAAAAACCCCGGAGTTCTTGAAGGAACTCTCGCTTACATCTCGCCGGAACAAACTGGCAGGATGAATCGCACTCTCGATTACCGCACTGACTTTTACTCGCTCGGCGTCACCTTCTACGAATTGCTGACAGGAAAGCTGCCTTTTGAAACAGCAGATGCTTTAGAGCTAGTCCATTGCCATATTGCTAGACAGCCAGTTACCCCGCACGAAATCAAGCTAGAAATTCCCCTGATTGTCTCCCAAATTGTCAGCAAGCTGATGGCGAAGAATGCAGAAAACCGCTATCAAACGGCATTAGGGCTAAAGCACGATTTAGAGAGTTGTCTAGTTCAATTACAAGCAACGGGTAACATTGAGCAGTTTGCCTTGGGAACGCGGGATGTTGCAGACCATTTCCTAATTCCCGAAAAACTATATGGCAGAGAAAATGAAGTTTTTAATATATTAGCGGCTTTCGAGCGGGTGAGTACAGGTAACGCCGAAATGATGCTGGTAGCTGGCTTTTCTGGGATTGGTAAAACCGCCGTAGTGAACGAAGTCCATAAGCCGATCGCCAGACAGCGCGGCTATTTTATTAAAGGCAAATACGACCAATTCCAACGCAATATACCCTTCAGTGCATTTGTGCAAGCATTTCGGGAATTGATGGGGCAATTATTATCAGAAAGTGATGCTCAATTACCAACATGGAAAACCCTGATTCTCACAGCAGTAGGCGAGAGTGGGCAAGTCTTGATAGACGTAATTCCTGAGTTAGAACGCATCATTGGCTCTCAAAGTCCTGCACTAGAACTGTCTGGAAGTGCCGCCCAAAATCGGTTCAATCTGCTGATGCAGAAATTTGTGCAAATATTTACGACTGCCTCACATCCCTTAGTAATATTTTTGGACGATTTGCAATGGGCGGATTCAGCATCTTTGAAGTTATTACAACTGTTGATGGAGGATACGGGATATCTGTTAGTATTGGGTGCTTATCGAGATAATGAGGTGTCACCGACTCATCCGTTTATGTTGACGATCGATGAGATTGTTAAGTCTGGGGCAGTGGTGAATACGATTAATCTGCAACCGTTGAGTCAAGGAGATATGAATCAGTTGGTGGCAGATACGCTGATGTGTAATTTATCTTTAGCCGATCCCCTGACAGAATTGGTTTATCAAAAAACCCAAGGTAATCCATTTTTCTCTACTCAACTCCTCAAGTCGCTATATGAAGAGGGTCAAATTAGCTTTGACTGGGATGTACGGCATTGGCAGTGCGATATTGATCAAGTTACATTTGCCGATGCCTCGGATGTGGTGGAGTTTATGGCGGCGCAATTACAGAAGTTGCCTAAAGAAACTCAGGATGTTCTCAAGTTGGGGGCTTGCATTGGGGCGCAGTTTGATTTAGAGACATTGGCAATAGTCAACGAAGAAGTACCAGAAAAAACGGCATCTGCGCTGTGGAAAGCCTTGCTTGAAGGGTTCATTTTAGTGATTGCAGAAGGTTATAACTTCATTGAAGCAGATGCTCAATCCCCAAATCAGTCTGTTGCTAATCCAACTTATAAGTTCCTGCACGATCGCGTCCAGCAAGCAGCTTATTCCCTAATACCCGAAAACCAAAAACAAGCCACTCATCTCAAAATTGGACAGTTACTCCTACAAAAATATTCTCCCAGAGAAAGAGAGGAAAAATTATTTGATATTGTGGGGCATTTAAATCAAGGAATTGAGTTAATCCATCAATTAAGCGAACGAGAAGCCTTAGCCCTACTCAACTTAGAAGCGGGAGGTAAGGCAAGAAGTTCTACCGCATACTCTGCGGCAAATATCTATCTGCAAACAGGGATTGAGCTACTGACAGCCAACTGCTGGCAATGTCAGTATGAGTTGACCCTGAATCTTTATGTTGCTGCTACCGAAGCTGCCTATTTGAATGCTGACATTGAGGTTATGGAACAGATGGCAGCACAGGTATTGCAGAATGCTCAGACAATTTTAGACAAAATCAAAATTTACGAAATTCAAATCGCCACGCAGACAGCCCAGGGCAAGATGTTGGAGGCGATCGCAATCGGTAGAGAGGCCCTGCGACTATTGGGAATCGATTTCCCCACCGAACCTGACGGAGCCACGATTGGTAAAGCGCTACAAACCCTGAAGAGCCAACTTCAGGGCAGACGAATTGAGGAACTGGTTGACCTGCCTGTGATGACAAATCTCCAAACTCAGGCAGCCATACAACTTTTGGGAATGTTATTTTCACCCATTTTCCAGGGAATGCCGAGTTTAACGCCCCTACTTAGCTCCACGATGGTGAGTTTATCGGTTCAATTTGGGAATGCACCCGCATCGACGGTAGGGTATGCGATTCACGGACTGGTTTTGTGTGCTTTTTTTGGAGATGTCGAAACGGGCTATGATTTTGGTAAATTGGCATTCTCATTGCTGGAGCGGTTCAATGTGCCCGAATTCAAGTGCCAAATTATAGTTTTGTTTGGGGGTTTTATTCAGCATCGCCAAGAAGCTCTCTTAGCAACGATACCGACGATGAAAGATGGCTATACGGCTGGCATGGAAACTGGCGACTTTCTAAACGCTGGCTACAACATAAGTGGTTACTTTTATGTCCATTTCTTCCGTGGGGTAGAACTAGACACTTGGGAATCAGAAATAGCAGGTTACAGCGCTGTCATGGCGCAGGTAAAGCAATATTCTGCCCAGGATTTGTTGAATATGACGCAGCAGACGGTGAAGAACTTGAGGGAAGCCCGTATTCGGTCGGATTGCTTAATCGGAACTGCCTACGATGAAACGGTGATGATTCCTAAGCACCATCAGAACAATGACGTGACAGCGATCGCTGCTGTCTACATCTACAAACTGCTGCTTGCTTACTGCTATGGCAATTACACCGCTGCCCTAGACCACATTACCCAAGTCAAACTCTATTGGATGGGAGTATCGGGATCGGTTTTTGTTCCCATTTTTCATTTTTATGCCGCCCTGACGAATTTGGCACTTTTCCCTACACAGCCAGAAACCGAGCAAGCCGATCTTCTCGCCTCTGTGGAAACCCATCAAACCACTTTGCAACAGTGGGCCCAAAATGCTCCGATGAATCATCTGCATAAATGGTATTTAGTTGAGGCCGAAAAGCATCGGGTGTTGGGCAATAAAGCTGAGGCGATTGAAATGTACGATCGCGCCATTTCTGGAGCCAAAGAAAATAAATTCCTCAACGAAGAAGCACTAGCTAACGAACTAGCAGCCCAATTTTACCTAGAATGGGGTAAAGAAAAATTTGCCCAACTCTACATGATTGAGGCATATTATTGTTATGTCCAATGGGGAGCCACTGCTAAGGTAACAGATTTAGAAACGCGATATCCCCAGTTATTGAAACCAATTCAATCGAGAAATAAAAACACTAAAGCTACCGCTAGAGTGACGATCGGTTCGGAATCTAACTTAGATATCACCACAGTAATGAAAGCTTCTCAGGCGATTTCCGGTGAAATAAGGCTAGATAAGCTAATGTCGAGCTTGATGAAAATTTTGATTGAAAGTGCAGGGGCGCAACGAGGATATCTAATTTTTTCCAGCAAGGAAAAGCTGTTAATTGAAGCTGAAGGGACAATCGATGACGAACTCGTCACCGTTTTGCAGTCAATCCCCATCGAAAATTGTCAAGAAGTTTCTTCCGCAATTGTCAATTATGTAGCCCGTACTCAAGAAAGCGTGGTACTGGACGATGCTGCCAAATCGGGAAAATTTACCAACGACCCCTACATCAAAAAAAATCATCCCAAATCAATTTTATGTGTGCCGCTGATTAACCAATCTCAAATCCTCAGTATTGTTTACCTAGAAAACAATCTGACAGCCGGAGCTTTTACGCCAGAAAGAGTGGAACTATTAAAAGTCTTATCTGGACAAGCGGCTATCTCCATTCAAAATTCTAAACTCTATACAGAAGTACGCGAAAATGAAACCAGGCTGACTCAATTCCTCGAAGCGATGCCAGTAGGGATAGTTGTACTTAAACCCAGTGGTACAACTTACTACGTTAATCAGAAGGGGCAGCAGCTTCTGGGAAAAGGAGTTGCGCCTGATGCCACGCCCGAGCAATTCGCAGAGGTTTATCAACTATATACTGCTGACACTTCCAATCCCTATCCTGCTGAAAAAATACCTGCAGTGCGGGCATTAAATGGTGAAACTTCCACTGTTAATGATATGGAAATCTACCAAACTGACAAGGTTGTACCCATCGAAGTTTGGGGAACGCCTATCTATGATAATCAGAGCAATATTGCCTACAGCATAGCAGCTTTTCAAGATATAACGGAGCGCAAAAAAGCCGAAACAGAGCAGATCAGGTTCACCAATGAACTATTTCAACTCAACAAAGCTTACGAGCGCTTCGTCCCCAATCAGTTCCTCCATTTTTTAGACAAATCAAGCATTATTGATGTGGAACTGGGCGACCAAGTGCAGTTAGAAATGTCGGTGCTATTTTCTGATATTCGTGACTTTACTACCCTTTCGGAAAGTATGACGCCGGAGGATAACTTTCAGTTTATTAATGCTTATTTATCTCGGATGGAATCTGCGATTATTGAAAATAATGGGTTTATTGATAAATATATTGGTGATGCGATTATGGCACTATTCAGCGGTGATGCTGATAATGCAGTAAACGCCAGTATTGCCATGTTGCATCAACTTCAAGTATACAATCAAGAGCGGGTTAATTCTGGTTATGCCCCGCTTAAGATTGGCATTGGCATTAATACTGGGAATTTAATGTTAGGCACGGTGGGCGGGCAAAATCGCATGGATACGACGGTAATTAGTGATTCAGTGAATTTAGCTTCTCGTGTGGAAGGATTAACAAAAAATTATGGTGTTGCTTTACTGATTACACAGCAGACTTTTAATAAATTAGCTAATCCTAGCAACTATGCTATGCGGATGATTGCTCAAATTAGTGTTAAGGGAAAAGTAAAGTTATCTACCATTTATGAAGTTTTTGAGGCAGATATTGCTGAAACAAAGCGAGGTAAGTTAGCAACAAAAGATTTATTTAACCAAGCTTTGAGTTTATACCGACAACAGAAATTTATCGAAGCCACAGCATTATTTGCTCAATGTTTAGAACTCTGCCCTTCGGATCAAGTTGCTCGAATTTATTTGGACTGGTGTGAACAAAAAACTATCACTTTAAACATCGAGCTATTAGAGAGAACTTTAGCATTAGTTAAACCTCAATCTGATGAATTTGTAAGTAACTTTTATGAAATACTTTTTGAGAGTTCTTCTCAGATTAAAACTCTTTTTCTGAATACAAATATGCGACAGCAAAAAGAAAAGATTTGGCAAAGCTTAGAAATAATTATTGAAAATTTACGGAAACCTAAGTTAATTAATGTTTTTGCTAAAGGATTAGGTGCAACTCATGCCAAATATGGCGTGGTAGTAGAACATTATCCTGTTGTCGCTAATGCACTCATTCAAGCCCTGAAGGCGCAGATGGGTTTAGAGTGGACACCTGAAACTGAAAAAGCTTGGGTAGAGGCTTATACAATTATTGCCTCAGCTATGATTGATGGAATGGCTGTTATGTGACCTCGATCGGGTTTTTGATGCTGACACGCCAGAAATCAAAGCGGGCAAGTTAGCTACGCTGGAATTGTTTGCAGAAGCGAAGGCAAATTACTTGCAAGGGAAGTTAGCTGAGGCGGCTGGGCTGTTTGCCGAGTGTTGTGGTCAGAATCAGGGCGATCGCGTCGCTAAAATTTACTGGGAACGCTGTCAGTCTACTTTAAGAAATCGCACAAAAATCAAAGACAGGCCACACAATTTAGATTAATGATAAAATTCCAAAGCTCGATCGCTACATTGTTGGGAGGGGAGATCATTTTCATTTTTCACCAGTGGTATTGGGGCGACGGTTGAGTGCAGTCTCGGTTGGAGGGATTGTCGCTGCTACCGCTGAATCTGGGAAAAAGCGCTAGTTTGTTGCCGCTGCGGGAGTTTTTGGCGGCTAAGCAGAAAGGTTCAGAGTGATGTGAAGGGCGCTTCATTGAGGACTAGGATTAGGTCAAGATCCATCAAAGCAGCGATCGCGGGCAAGGAAGGCAAAAGCAAGAGTAACCGAATTTTTCTGGCATTATCTAAACTTATGTCCCTGTGTAAAAACATACCAGAACATATTCTAGACTTTTCGCCCAATTCGGTATGCAACATTAGGTGTAAGTTTAGGAAAAGTAATTATCCTTGTCTTGTTAAAATGCTAAAATTAGCTTTACATGATTAATGGTAAAGCTGGGCAGTGCTTGTGTCAAAAACTGTATATTTATAAATTTCACTAAAACGTAATCAACGAGCAGATTTATGTATACTCAACTTTCATTGTGGGAAGAGCCAAAAGCAGAAAGCCAGAAGCACGGTCAGCAATTATCTCTGCCAGATGCCGAAATAATCATGTACCGCGACTTCTTCAATAACAATGAGAGCAACGAGATATTTTCGGAATTGTACAGCAATATTAATTGGAAGCAAGAGGTGGCTCTGCTTTTTGGCAAGCAAGTCGCTATACCGCGACTTAGCGCATGGTACGGAGATACAGGTAAATCTTACACTTACTCCAAAATAAAAATGGAGCCTAATCTATGGACACCTACCCTCATAACAATCAAATCTAAGATAGAAGCAATAGCAGGTACATGGTTTAACAGCGTGTTGCTTAATCTATATCGCGACGGCAAAGATAGTGTAGCTTGGCACAGTGATGATGAATCAGAACTTGGTGAAAACCCAGCGATAGCTTCTGTAAGTTTTGGGGCTACTCGTCGTTTTATGCTCAGGCACAAATACCAAAAAGAAACGAAATTAGAAATTCAATTAACTCCTGGAAGCTTCCTGCTGATGAAAGGAGTAACCCAGCATTTTTGGCAACACCAAATCCCGAAAGCGCCCAAAGTTACTGAACCAAGAATTAACCTTACTTTTAGGAAAGTAAGCTAAATAAACTCCGGGTAATTTGTAATTTATATATCCGTTTATATGGCTTTAGTTGCGGTTTTTATAAAAAAAATGCCACTTTTGTTAACAGTAAAAGTAGCGGTTTTCGCACAGGAATAACAGTACCGCCGAATTAGCGATGATCGCACGGGAGTGCCGCTGCTAAGGCTGAGTTTGGGTCAAACGGCTAGTTTGTTGCGGCTGCGCGGATTTTTGGCGGGTCAATCGATTGCGCGATTTTAGATTTTAGATTTTAGAGGCGACCCCACGGATAAATGCTCTTTCTTGAGGATTTTCGATTTTCGATTTGGGATTGATTCCACGGATAAATCACGTGGCGGGTACCACCTTTGAAATTCGCTTCTCAGCAGAAAGGCTCAGACTGATGTGAAGGTCGATCGCACTTCTTTTCTCTCAAAGTCTCATTCTTCACGTTTAGCAATTTTGCCTGTTAAGGTGTAGTGCATCCCCTTAAGTTTTACCTCATCTTTATTCCCTAACTCTTTCAAGTTCCTTAACTAACTCGAAGCTAAATGTGATCAAACTATTGACCTAACTTTAGCAACATATATATTAATAATTCGTAAATAGCTAGGTCGCGAGGAATACAAATCTCGACAAAAATAATTATATCTGAAGATAGACGAATCCTAAATTCAACACAGCTAGGCTATATAACTAGCATCAAATAAAATACTTAAAAATTGCTTATAATAAATTAATTAATATAAGGAATTTTTAAGTAGAGCTTCAGATAAAAGAAAGGAAATTTATGGTATTGAGTATTATTGTTCACGGTGGAGCAAAAACCATCACAGAAGACAAGGTTGCAGCCAACAATGCAGGCTGTACCGCAGCAGCAGAAGCTGGTTGGGCAGTGCTCGCAAGCGGGGGTACAGCAGCAGAAGCTGTTGAGGCAGCTATCCGGGTTCTGGAAGCTGACCAGACATTTAACGCAGGCTTTGGATCGGTTCTCAACAATAAGGGAGAGGTAGAGCTAGACGCAGCGATAATGGAAGGCGGTTCATTAGCTTGGGGAGCCCTTGCAAATGTTCAAGGCGTGCGCCATCCCATCTCAGTGGCGCGAAAGATTATGGATAAAAAACCCATGTTCTTAGTAGCGGATCACGCAGAACATTTTGCGGCAGAAAGTGGAGCCGAGATGTGTACAAAAGAAGACTTAATCGCGGATGAGCAACAGGAAGAGTGGGAGGAGGAAAAAGAAGTTATTGACCGCCCCAATACCGTTGGTTGTGTAGCTTTGGATAGCAGCGGCACCTTAGTTGCCGGTACCTCAACTGGGGGCACTATGAATAAGCCCGCCGGTCGCGTCGGCGACAGCGCCATTATTGGCTCAGGCTTGTTTGCTGACAGTCAATACGGCGGTTGCTCGACCACAGGCGATGGTGAGTCGATTATGCCAGTAGTTTTGGCTAAGGTTGCGATCGACTTTCTAGCCTCCGGCAAGCACCCAGACGAAGCAGCGCAGATGGCAATTGAGACTTTGGCATCTAAGGTGGCAGGAGAAGCTGGGTGCATCCTCATAGACCCTCAAGGGCGGGTTGGCTGGGCGCATAACTCAACCGACATGGCTTGTGCTTATAGAACCTCAGAAATGAACAAGGTGGCTGTGTTCACTAAGAAAAAACAACTCGTCCATCATTGAAATTATTGAGGTTGCATTCTCCCTAGTTGGAGAGTGTTTAATTTCCGCAACTAATATCTTGTTTCCTAGGTATTAAGTAGCTGGACATCAATAAACATTTTTTCAATTTGTAGGGCGGGCAATGCCCACCCTACTTTTAATTATGTCGAGCTACTTAGTGGCCGGTAAAACAGTTCAATTCAAACTCTACTTGAAGGTTTATTATGAACTCAACATACGACTTTCCTTACTTTCAGGGTAATTCTCTTTCCGATTTGTTTGCTGCAGACATCACAGATGCACGTTATGCGTTCATCCTAAATTACCCTGCAACTGCCAGTTGGGCTGCTTACCCCAACCGAAAAAAATACTTTATTCAAGACGGCAGCAGTGAAGCCACCAAAACTTCCTTCGACAAGATTGGTCAGAAGGAACCTTGGAAAAATCTGGCTGTGTTAGGCGATACTATCCCAGGGATTGTGATTAATTCGCCGCCGAACTCGCTGATTGACTATTGGCGGGAGCATTTTGGCTTCAGCTACAGCAGTATGGAAATGATAGACTGCTCAACTTATCTCGAAGATCTCAGCGTAAGCGATCGCTTTGACAAACTCCTGACTCTATTTCCCTTCGACAATCTCAAACCGGAAAAACACGCCGTCCATCCCGACATCCACTACCACTTACTCAGCAAAGCCACGCTAGCAGAATTAGGCGTGCAATGTCCGAAATACCAAACCTACAATCTGCACGAAGTCAATCTCGAAAGCCTTCAGTTACCAGAGCAATTCCCCTACTTGATTAAAACATCCCACGGACTTTCTGGAGAAGGCACTTATATTATCAAAAGCGCCAGCGATCTGAACTACTGCTTGCAGGAAGTGAGGAAATATCTTGATATCAAGTTGCTGGATACGATTATTGTCTCGGAATTCGTCAAGAATGAAGTGCAGAACTACTGCGTGCAGTTCTATGTAAGCAAAACCGGAAATATCACGCTTATCGGCACTACCAGCCAACTTGTCACCCCAGAGGGCAGCTATTTAGGGGGACTGATTCACTACCGCGAAACCGACATGAGTAGGTTTTTTGAGATGATTGCCGCTATTGGTAAATATGCTCACCAACAGGGTTATTTCGGCGTTATTGGCTTCGACGTGCTGGAAGACTCTGAGGGACAGTTGTATGCGATTGATGCCAATTTCCGAGTTAATGGTTCGACTCCGCTTTGCTTGCAGCGCCATACCTTACTGGGGCGGGGAAAGGAGGTGGCTCAATATTCCAGTAACTGGCGAATGGATGGGACTTTGGAATCGATTCTTGTCACGCTGAAATCAGAACTCGATCGCAAGGACTTGATAATCTTGTCGGCTTTAGAGAAGGTTAAATACGGAAAAATCTACACGGAAATTTACGGGATAGTTGCGGGTGAGGATATGAAGGAAATGCAGCACATTGAGGAGAACTTGCAAGGTAAGGGATTGCACCAATTTGGTTGATATCTACTCTACCCATTGCTGCGGTTGTGCGGTTCTCTCCCTTATTTTGCGCGCACCACCAACACCGAACAAGGAGCCTCAGCCACAACCTCAGCACTCACCGAACCCTCCAAAATCCGCTTTAAACCAGTCAAACCCCGACAGCCGATCGCAATTAAATCCGCTTTATAAATATTAGCCAAACGGACAATTTCTTCTGCAGGTTGTCCCGAAACAATCTCCAATTCGCTCTGGCAAGGCAACTTTTCCTGATAAGATTGCAGTAACTTCTCCACCTCTCGGTAAGCAATCTCATCTCCCTTAGAGTGAGGTCGATCGACAACCGCGTCAAAATCCGACGTACCAGAACTCACAACATGAACTAGAATCACCTTTGCCGTCGGTTCTAGGTGAAATTGTCCTACAACTTGCAAAACCCGTTCTGCAAGCTCTGAATTGTCGATCGCTACCAAAACAGTATTCAATACCATGCACCTTTAAATCTCAGATATTTAGACTTTAACTTTTTCGTTGATTGTCGCCTACTTTCCATAATTTCGCGCTTGCCACCAACATCATTATTACCTACCCAGAAACCCGGTTTCTTAACATAATTGCGTCATTTAAGCAAGATTTTTGAAGAAACCGGGTTTCTTAAGCCCGCAGTGCGTAAGTAGGTAGGTGCACATAAACTGGACCGCTTGTCACAGAATGTAAAGCTACCATAATCGCAAGAGAATTGCTTCCTTTCATTGCATTTCACTAGCTTTTGACTACCTCTGTATTTTGCCGATCATCTACTTAAATCTACCCTCTAAAACTCACCCTTTCCCTCATTTTCAGTCCGCAGCCGCACCGAATCAGCGTGAGAAGGAAGCCCCTCGGCTTCCGCCAAAACATTAATCGCCCTACTCACCTTTTTAAGTGCTGCAGGCGAATATTGAATCAAACTCGAATGCTTCATAAAAGTTTCGACACCCAGCGGCGACGCATAGCGCGCAGCCCCAGAAGTCGGCAAAGTATGATTCGGGCCAGCCAAATAATCACCTACAGCTTCCGGCGTCGATAAGCCCAAGAAAATCGCCCCAGCGTGGCGAATTTGGTCGAGCAAAGCCCAGGGATCTGCAACTTGCAATTCCAAGTGTTCCGGGGCAAACTCGTTAGAGAGTTCCGCCGCCGCTTTGAGCGAGTCAACTACCACGACTAAACCATAGTTGGCGATCGCCTTTTCTGTTAAAGTTCGGCGCGGGTGATTTGCCAACTGTCTGTCTACCTCAGCCACCACCTTCCTAGCCAGCACCGAATCCGCCGTCAGCAAAATTGCCGACGCCATCGAATCGTGCTCAGCTTGAGCCAACATATCCGCAGCCACGTGCACGGGATTCGCCGAACCATCCGCAATAATCAACACCTCCGACGGGCCAGCCAGAGAATCGATCCCCACAGTCCCGTAAACCAGTTTTTTAGCTAGGGTGACGTAAATATTCCCCGGCCCAGTAATTAAATCCACCTTCGGAATAGTTTCCGTACCGTAGGCCAAAGCCGCGATCGCCTGCGCCCCGCCTACCCGATAAATCTCATCAACTCCCGCTTCCTGAGCCGCTACCAGCACCGCAGGATTCATTTTCTTCTCCTGTCCGGGGGGAGTACACATCACCAGTCTCGGAACCTTGGCGACCTTCGCAGGAACCGCATTCATGATCACCGAGCTCGGATAGGACGCCTGACCCCCAGGAATGTAGATTCCCGCTCGATCGACCGGCGTGTAGCGCTTGCCCAAAACAATCTCGTCATCGCCAAACTGCACCCAAGACTTGGGTACGCGCTGTCGGTGAAACGCCTCTACCTGTTTGCAAGCTGTGCGGATTGCATTTAATAATTCTTTCGACACCTGCTGGTAAGCAGCATCCAATTCGGCGCCACTGACCCGTAAATCTTCCACATTTAGGGTCATGCGGTCAAATTCAGCAGTGTAGTGCAGCACAGCCTGATCGCCTCTGCGCCTTACAGCTTGCAGCACCTCCCGCACGGTGGCTTCTTTGTGAACGACAAGTTCGTCATGGGTGCGATCGCAGATCCGTCGCAGTTCAGCTTGTGCCTCAACCCACTGAGTAATGATTCGCAGCATGGAGATTAGGAATGCCGTCTATAACTTCACTAACATTTGCTTGACAATTGGGGATTTTTGTGGGGGTTCTCCTAGAGAAGTAGGCCACCACCAGCCCACAAGCTTAAACCGCGAGAGTCGCGGCATTTTCCAAGGCTTCAGTGCAGCGTTTAAATCTCTGTCGAGGATTTTGCAACACTGAGGACAAGTCACAACCTTCTCTCTTGAATTGCCCGCCAGAGAACCGGGTGTCCGGGGAGAGGGTTGGAACGCAGAAGGGGAGAGTGTCCGACCCCGATAATATCTGAGAGGGAGAGTGCTCGATCGGAAGAATTTTGATTCTGCCTTCTACCTTCTACCTTCTGATCCGGCTGTCTTCTACCTTCTACCTTCAGCTTTTTACCTTCTACCTTCGGTAAGTGCTTCTTGCCGAAGCCCAAATCACCCGTATTCTTTGTTATAGCTTAACTTGGATTTTTCAGAGAATTGGATTTTAAGCAGAATAGGTGCTATATTAGTTTTTCAAACACCTGATAATTTTTTTATAAAACGCCAAATTATTGTATACTTGAAAATTGCGCGTAAGAAACCGTGACTTTAACTGGTGACGGTGGAAACACCGCAAAACGCCTCCGAAAGACCCGTGTCATACCTTTGGGTATTGTCAGGGGTAAAAAACAGGCCGTTAAATGAGTCAATAAAAAATTATTGCGCGGGCGTTGCCAAAAAGTACCCGCAGACTCAGCTCAATCTGAGCCCAGGGAGAATGGCTGTCTGACTCAGCCTTTAAAATTCAAGCTTTTTGGGGATCGCTCCCGAAAAGGTTGTCCTTCTAAATCCCCGTGTCTTGAGACTGTCTTGAGACTAGGGTGTATCAATGAATACCTACTTCCAGCAACTGAACTATGGCAAATATTAAGTCCGCCGTCAAACGAGTCAAAATCGCCGAACGCAACCGCTTGTACAACAAATCTTACAAGTCAGCGGTCAAAACTTTGATGAAGAAGTATTTCGCTGCCGTTGACAAATACGCCGCAGCTCCGAGCCCGGAATTAATGCAAGAAGTCCAGCAGCGAATGTCTGAGGCATACAGCAAAATTGACAAAGCTGTCAAAAAAGGTGTACTCCACCGCAACAACGGCGCTCGCAAAAAGTCCCGCTTGGCAAGAACCCTCAAGCCGCACGAAACATCCTCGGTAGCATCTTAAGGAAGCAGAAAGTTCGCCAACGAAGCAGTGTACAAGATTGAAGGGATGGATGTTGAGGGAAGAAGTCATTCGATTTTAGATTTTAGATTTTCGATTGACCCCACGGATCAATTCGGGGGCTTGAGAAGTTTAGATTTGAGATTTTGGATTGATTCCACGGATAAATCACGTGGCGGGAACCACCTTTGAAATTCGCTTGTCAAGCAGGAAGAAGGAAGAAGGAAGAAAGAACACGGAAGATTTTTCCCACTCCCACTCCCACTCCCAGACTCTCTCACTCCCCCTCGCCCTATCCCACCAGGACTCTCCCGTATCACCTCTAATCTGCTTCCCACATGCAGCTCATCGACACTCACGTTCATATCAACTTTGAGACCTACAAATCAGAGTTAGAAGCCATTCGAGAACGCTGGCGCGAAGCTGGTGTAGTTCGGCTGGTTCATTCTTGTGTAGAGCCAGAAGAGTTTGCCGGCATTCAAGCAATCGCCAATCAGTTTGCCGAAGTCTCCTTTGCGGTTGGACTCCACCCCCTAGATGCCGACAAGTGGAAAGACGAAACTGCAAGCCAGATTAGGGAATTAGCAAGATCGGACTCTAGGGTAGTGGCGATCGGCGAAACCGGACTGGACTTTTATAAAGCTGACGATCGAGAACACCAGTTTAAAGTGTTTGAGGCACAGCTTGAAATCGCCCAGGAACTTGACAAACCAGTCATTATCCACTGTCGCGACGCCGCCGCCCCAATGGCCGAAATGCTGAGGAACTTTTGGCAAACACGCGGGCCAGTGCGCGGGGTCATGCACTGCTGGGGAGGCACACCCGAAGAAACCCAGTGGTTTTTAGACCTAGGTTTCTACATCAGTTTTAGCGGAACAGTCACCTTTAAAAAAGCCTTGCAAATACAAGAATCAGCTTGTATGGTAAATAGCGATCGCATCCTAGTCGAAACAGATTGCCCTTTTCTCGCCCCCGTACCCCAGCGGGGAAAACGCAACGAACCAGCCTACGTCTACTACGTAGCCGAGCAAGTTGCTAAATTGAGAGGAGTTTCTCTCTTAACTTTGTCGCAGCAGACAACCGAAAATGCCTGTAAGCTATTCGGTTTTTCAGTTTAGGTTATTCAGAACAAAGAAACGAGGAAAACAGGTCGATTTAGAGCCTGGCGATAGGGAGAATCCCATTTCTCTCCTGTCATAAAAACCGGATTCATCCTTTATTGGAGATTCTTTTGGCATTGCCTGTTGCGATCGGATTTGCGTCCTATAATAAAAAGAACCGACCGATCGGGCGTTGGCTTAGTATCCGATCCTGCGATGTCGCCCGCTTGAGGCCAACACAACGCGAGTACGCTAACCTTCGGGATCGGTCACAACTTCACGCAATACCTCAAACTTACACACTCAAACTTACACATCAGAAGAAACTTGGAACCTCAGCAATTTGGCAATAGCGGTCAAGTCAATTTTAGGAGTCAAAAGTGTAGGGGATTTACCCAGGAAAACCACGATATCGGAGCTAAAAGCATCTCGATCGAAACTAAAATCCGCACAAAAATACGGCGAGCCACCAGCAATAATAATCGTTGCAGCAGTTGGCAGGCGATCGAAAACATCATATAAATTCTCTCACACAATCAATCAAAAAAACGCAACAAGGTAAAAAAGCCCAGCCTTGGCGCCATGTAAAAAGCTAGAGCCACTGCGGAAAAAGGACCCCCATGACCACTAAAGATTACACAGAATTCGCCTTCACCTTGCCCGATTTGATCGAAATCCAGCGGGCAAGTTTTCGCTGGTTTCTAGAAGCCGGGCTGATCGAAGAACTCGACAGCTTCTCCCCGATTACAGACTACACGGGGAAGCTGGAACTCCACTTCATGGGCAAAGACTTCAAACTCAAGCGCCCCAAATATGATGTGGACGAAGCCAAGCGCAGGGACAGCACCTACTCGGTGCAAATGTACGTCCCCACCCGTTTGATTAACAAAGAAACAGGGGAAATCAAAGAACAAGAAGTCTTCATCGGCGACTTGCCCTTGATGACCGAGCGCGGCACTTTCATCATCAACGGCGCCGAACGGGTGATTGTCAACCAAATCGTGCGTTCCCCAGGCGTCTACTACAAATCGGAAACCGACAAAAACGGCCGCCGTTCCTATAACGCTTCGCTAATACCCAACCGAGGCGCGTGGCTGAAATTTGAAACAGACAAAAACGATTTAGTCTGGGTCAGAATCGACAAAACCCGCAAACTCTCGGCTCAGGTGCTGCTCAAAGCCCTCGGACTCACAGACGGCGAAATCTACGACAGTTTGCGCCACCCGGAATACTTCCAAAAAACGATCGAGAAAGAAGGACAATTCGGCGAAGAAGAAGCTTTGATGGAGCTCTACCGCAAACTCCGTCCAGGTGAACCCCCCACCGTGGCGGGCGGCGAACAGCTCCTCAACTCGCGCTTTTTCGACCCCAAACGCTACGATTTGGGCCGAGTGGGTCGCTACAAACTCAACAAAAAATTGCGCTTGACAGTCCCCGATACCATGCGGGTGCTGACATCGCAAGATATCTTGACAGCGATAGACTACTTAATTAACCTCGAATTCGACATCGGCTCCACCGACGACATCGACCACTTAGGCAACCGTCGCGTCCGCAGTGTCGGAGAACTGCTGCAAAACCAAGTGCGCGTCGGACTAAACCGCTTAGAACGGATCATCCGCGAAAGAATGACCGTCTCGGATGCCGACTCGCTCAGCCCCGCTTCTCTGGTCAACCCCAAACCGCTGGTAGCAGCAATCAAGGAATTCTTCGGTTCCTCCCAGCTATCGCAGTTCATGGATCAAACCAACCCTCTGGCAGAACTGACGCACAAACGTCGGCTTTCCGCCTTGGGCCCTGGAGGTCTGACTCGCGAACGCGCCGGGTTTGCAGTGCGGGACATTCACCCGTCCCACTACGGTCGGATTTGCCCGATAGAAACACCAGAAGGCCCCAACGCCGGTCTGATCGGTTCCTTGGCAACCCACGCCCGCGTCAACCCCTACGGCTTCATTGAAACTCCTTTTTATCCAGTAGAAAAAGGACGGGTGCTGCGCGACAAAGCCCCTGTTTACATGACAGCAGACGAAGAAGACGATTTGCGCGTCGCCCCCGGAGACATCAGCCTCGACGAAAACAACAACCTCTTGGGCGAAACCGTAGCCGTCCGCTACCGCCAAGAATTTACGACGACTACACCGATGCAGGTGGACTACATGGCGATTTCGCCTGTGCAAATCGTCTCCGTCGCGACATCCTTGATTCCGTTCCTAGAACACGACGACGCCAACCGAGCTCTGATGGGATCGAATATGCAGCGGCAAGCTGTGCCACTACTGAAACCAGAACGGCCCCTAGTTGGTACGGGCTTGGAAGCTCAGGCGGCGCGAGATTCCGGGATGGTTGTGGTTTCCCGGATTGACGGCGAAGTGATTTACATCGACGCTACCCGGATTATTGTCAAACCCCTAGCTGAGGATGCCGAATCTAATTCCAGCGAAGAACATTTCCTGATTAAGGAATACGACGATCTCAAACTCAAACAGCCCTCGGTTTGGAAGCAAAAATATGCTGGCTGCATCGAACACGAACTGCAAAAATATCAGCGTTCTAACCAGGATACTTGTTTAAACCAGCGTCCGCTGATTTATGAGGGCGATCGAGTCGTAGCAGGTCAAGTGCTCGCCGACGGTTCCTCCACCGAAGGGGCAGAACTCGCCCTCGGCCACAACATCCTCGTAGCTTATATGCCTTGGGAAGGCTACAACTACGAAGACGCGATGCTAATTAGCGAGCGTTTGGTGTACGAAGATGTCTACACTTCGATCCACATTGAAAAATACGAAATCGAAGCCCGCCAAACCAAACTCGGTCCCGAAGAAATCACTCGCGAAATTCCTAACGTCGGCGAAGACGCGCTGCGCCAGCTAGACGAACAGGGCATTATCCGCAAAGGTGCCTGGGTAGAAGCCAGCGACATCCTAGTCGGCAAAGTCACCCCTAAAGGCGAATCCGACCAACCGCCGGAAGAAAAACTGCTGAGGGCAATCTTCGGCGAAAAAGCCCGCGATGTGCGCGACAATTCCCTCCGCGTCCCTAACGGCGAAAAAGGCCGCGTAGTGGACGTGCGGGTGTTTACTCGCGAACAGGGCGACGAACTGCCCCCCGGCGCAAACATGGTCGTCCGCGTCTATGTAGCTCAAAAGCGGAAGATTCAAGTCGGCGACAAAATGGCCGGCCGCCACGGGAATAAGGGTATTGTTTCCCGGATTCTGCCAATGGAGGATATGCCTTATTTGCCCGACGGGACTCCCGTTGACATAGTTCTCAATCCCTTGGGCGTACCGTCGCGGATGAACGTGGGTCAGATTTTTGAGTGCTTGCTGGGATGGGCCGGCGAAAATCTGTCGATGCGGTTCAAGATGGTGCCTTTTGATGAAATGCACGGCGCTGAAAAGTCGCGGGAAACCGTACACGGCAAGTTACAGGAGGCGCGCGAAAAAACCGGCAAGCCTTGGGTGTTTAACGAAAAGCACCCCGGCAAAACTATTGTCTACGATGGCCGAACTGGTGAACCGTTCGATCGCCCCGTCACAGTCGGCATCGCCTATATGCTGAAGCTGGTGCACTTGGTAGACGATAAGATCCACGCGCGCAGCACAGGCCCTTACTCGCTGGTAACGCAGCAGCCTTTGGGCGGCAAAGCGCAGCAGGGGGGTCAGCGGTTCGGAGAAATGGAAGTCTGGGCTCTGGAAGCGTTCGGCGCAGCTTATACTTTACAAGAGTTGCTGACTGTGAAGTCGGACGATATGCAGGGACGGAATGAAGCGCTGAATGCGATCGTCAAAGGCAAAGCTATTCCGCGCCCCGGTACGCCGGAATCTTTCAAGGTGCTAATGCGGGAGTTGCAGTCTTTGTGCTTGGATATTGCCGTGCACAAGGTGAATACATCCGACGAGGGCAGCGAGCACGTTGAGGTGGATTTGATGGCCGATGCTGGGGGCAAGCGATCGCCCTCCCGGCCTACTTACGAATCGCTTTCTCGTGACGAACTTGACGAGGATTAGGCATTAAAGATTAAAGATTAAAGATTTTTTGACAGCATTCAATTCTTTAATCTTTAATCGACAATCTCAAATAAAAATGCCTCAGCAGTGGTACGAACACTGGTGAGGCGAATCAACGCTCTAAACAGGAGAGACGCTGACATGACCATTGTAACAGTTGTCCCAGGAATAGAAGGAGAAGTTGACCGGGCGACAGGCTGTATTAACTGGCAAGGGGGCAAGTTTGGCAACGGTTACGGGCGCAAGTGGCTCGATGGCAAAACGGTATTAGTCCACCGATTAGTCCTCGAATCAAAAATAGCAGGATTCCTCAGTTCCGGTTATTTTGCTTGCCACACCTGCGACAATCGAAGCTGCATCAACCCAGCACATCTCGTAGCGGGAACTGCGGCCCAGAATACGCAGCAAATGATGGATCGCGATCGCAAAACTCCCAGACGGAAAAGTATTCCGGGTATTGGCAAACTGTCGATCGAACAACTGCGGGAAATTCAGCGTCACTATTTAGCTGGAACTACCAAAAGCCACCTAATAAAAAAGTATGGCGTACACTATGAAACTATTAGTAAGATACTTCAAGCAAATATTCCCCATAACTTCACTACAGTTCCCCCCGGTTTTGTAGGAGAAATTCAAGACAGCGGCTGCATAATTTTTCAAGGTGCAAAGGATGGTCAAGGTGGTTATGGCAGGTACTTTAAAAATGGGAAATCCCAATCAGTTACTCGTGCTGTTTTAGCAGAGAAATTAGGATGTGAAGTTCCTACTTCGATGGATGCTTGTCATACCTGCGATAATCCCAGTTGTATTAATCCAGAACATCTTTGGGGTGGAACTCGCACTCAAAATTTATTAGATGCTTCTAAGAAAGGACGCACTCAAGGCAAAAGTCATCCCCTTTCCAATGCCAAATTAGACTGGGAAAAAGTGCGAGAAATTCGGCAAAAACTAGCAGCAGGAGAGAGAGTGAAGGATGTAGCTCAGGAATACAGTGTTGGTCGCAAAACCATACACGACATTAAGTATCACGTTACTTGGAAGGAAGCAGCCGAAAATGTTCCAGTTCCTCGCATGGGTGGATATCTCGATCGCAAATTGACTTTCGAGCAAGCTCTTGAGGTACGAAAAAGAATTAGAGCTGGAGAATCAATCTCTAAAATCGCTGATGACTTTGGAGTATCGTCAAGTGTCATCTCTGATATAAAAAACCACGTCACATATAGAGGAGTCTAACATTGATTTAAGCCGTAAAAAAAAGCAAACAAAAAAGATAAAGAACCACAAATAATCGACTGTAAATTATCAATTGGAGTCAAGAATGGCTAAAATAGAACAACGCTTTGATTACGTCAAGATAGGGTTAGCTTCACCAGAAAGAATTCGACAGTGGGGAGAGAGAACTTTACCCAACGGTCAGATTACTGGAGAAGTGACAAAACCAGAAACAATAAATTATCGCACGTTAAAACCAGAAATGGATGGCTTGTTTTGCGAGCGCATTTTTGGACCTGCAAAAGATTGGGAATGTCATTGTGGGAAGTACAAAAGAGTTCGCCATAGAGGCATTGTTTGCGAAAGATGCGGTGTTGAAGTCACTGAATCTCGCGTCCGCCGCCATCGCATGGGCTTTATCAAATTAGCAGCTCCAGTAGCTCACGTTTGGTATCTCAAAGGCATTCCGAGTTACATGGCAATTCTGTTAGATATGCCGCTGCGAGATGTCGAACAAATCGTGTATTTCAATGCCTACGTTGTCCTCAATGCAGGTAATGCAGAAAAACTGCAATACAAGCAATTGCTCACGGAAGATGCTTGGCTGGAAATAGAAGACGAACTTTACAGCGAAGATTCCACACTCACAGGTGTAGAAGTGGGGATCGGTGCTGAAGCTTTGCAAGTTTTGCTGCAAAATATTCCGCTAGAAAGTGAAGCGGAAAAGTTGCGGGAAGATATTGCCAATGCTAAAGGTCAAAAACGGGCAAAGTTAATTAAACGCTTGCGGGTAATTGACAACTTCATCGCTACGGGCTCTCAACCCGATTGGATGGTGCTCAATGTGATTCCGGTGATTCCCCCCGACTTGCGTCCGATGGTGCAGCTAGACGGCGGGCGTTTTGCCACGAGCGACCTCAACGACCTTTACCGGAGAGTCATCAACCGCAACAACCGCTTGGCGAGACTCCAAGAAATTCTGGCGCCGGAGATTATCATCCGTAACGAAAAGCGGATGCTGCAAGAAGCTGTGGATGCCCTGATTGACAACGGCCGCCGGGGCCGGACGGTGGTGGGGGCAAACAACCGCCCGCTGAAGTCGCTGTCGGACATCATTGAAGGGAAACAAGGTCGCTTCCGGCAAAACTTGCTGGGGAAACGGGTTGACTACTCCGGGCGTTCGGTGATTGTGGTGGGGCCGAAACTAAAAATTCATCAGTGCGGTTTGCCGAGGGAAATGGCGATCGAACTTTTCCAGCCTTTCGTCATCCACCGCCTGATCCGCCAAGGATTGGTCAACAATATCAAAGCAGCCAAAAAACTGATCCAGCGCAACGATCCCAGCGTTTGGGACGTGCTTCAGGAGGTGATTGAAGGACACCCGGTAATGCTAAACCGCGCGCCGACCCTCCACCGTTTGGGGATTCAAGCCTTTGAGCCGATTTTGGTGGACGGGAGGGCAATTCAGCTTCACCCGCTAGTCTGTCCGGCTTTTAACGCTGACTTTGACGGCGACCAAATGGCAGTACACGTGCCTTTGTCTCTGGAATCTCAGGCGGAAGCGCGCTTGCTGATGCTGGCTTCTAATAACATTATGTCGCCAGCAACCGGAAGACCGATCGTTACTCCTTCTCAAGATATGGTGCTCGGTTGCTATTACTTGACAGCCGAAAATCCTGACGCTCAAAAAGGAGCCGGTCACTATTTTTCCAACCTTACCGACGCGGTTGTAGCTTACGAACAAGGAATCGTTGACTTGCACTCATACGTTTGGGTGAGGTTTCAAGGCGCCATAGAAAGCTCAGAACCCGAGGGAGAACCGCTGAAGGTGGAACGTTCTACCGACGGTATCGTGACGAAAGAATACAAGTTCCGCCGGGTTCGGGAAGACGGAGACGGCAAGGTGATCAATCAATTCATTCGCACTACTCCGGGCAGGATTATCTATCACCAAACGATCGAATCGGTAATTAACAATTAGAAATTGGGAAGGGGTAAGAGGTAATGGGTAACAGGTAATAGGTAACAGGTAATGGGTAATAACTGGCCAATAATTGCTAACAAATAATAGCGATTGAAGACGAAAAAATTCCCCATTACTACTTACCAATACTTCGGCTACGCGGTTCCGGCGCGAAGTCGAAGGGCAGTAAAGGTTACTAATTACCAATTAAGTAGGTAGGTAAAAGTAAACTTTATTAGGGGAAGGGCAGGTGAGTGCATTCATCTCCTAGCATAGCTCTCTTCCTTATACGCTAAACCCACCCCTACAAAATGCTTGTTGTTTTTTCCCGCCACTTAACTTATCAATTACCACTTACCAATTACCACTTACCAATTACCAATACTTCGGCTACGCGGTTCCTGAACCCTTGGGCTTGGCTCAGGGGAACCGAAGTCGAACGGCAGTAAAAGTTACCAATTACCAATTACCACTACTCAGAAAAATGACAGAAAATAAGGAAATAGTTTTTCGCAATCGAGTTGTTGACAAAGGTCAGCTCAAAAAATTAATCTCTTGGTCATTCATGCACTACGGAACGGCCCGTACAGCGCAAATGGCCGATAAACTCAAAGACTTGGGTTTCCGCTTTGCGACACGAGCGGGAGTTTCGATTAGCGTAGACGATTTGCAGGTTCCCCCGTCAAAACGATCGCTCCTTGATGCAGCCGAAGAAGAAATCCGCATCACCGAACAAAAATACACCAGAGGTGAAATCACCGAAGTCGAACGCTTCCAAAAAGTAATCGATACCTGGAACAGCACCTCAGAAGACCTTAAAGACGAAGTAGTCAAAAACTTCCGAGCCACAGACCCCCTAAACTCGGTCTACATGATGGCCTTCTCCGGGGCGCGGGGAAACATTTCTCAAGTGCGGCAGCTAGTCGGAATGCGCGGGTTGATGGCTGACCCCCAAGGAGAAATCATCGACTTGCCAATTAAAACCAACTTCCGCGAAGGACTGACCGTCACCGAATACATCATCTCTTCCTACGGCGCGCGCAAAGGCTTGGTAGATACAGCTTTGCGGACGGCAGACTCTGGCTATCTTACACGTCGCTTAGTGGACGTATCCCAAGACGTAATTGTGCGGGAAGTGGACTGTGGCACTCAGCGGGGAATTCGAGTACGGCCGATGACGGACGGAGCAACTGTGCTGATTCCCCTCAAGGACAGGCTGCTAGGGCGGGTATTCGCCAAAGATGTGGTGCACCCCAAAACCGGGGAAATCGTGTCTTACGGCAGCGAAAAAGCCGTGCGAAATCAGCCAATTACTGAGGAGTTGGCGGGGGAAATTGGTAATTCTGGGGTGGGAGAGGTGTATTTACGATCGCCCCTGACTTGTGAATCTACCCGATCGGTTTGTCAGCACTGCTATGGCTGGAGTCTCGCCCACTTGAAAATGGTGGACATGGGAGAAGCGATCGGGATTATTGCAGCTCAGTCGATCGGGGAACCGGGAACCCAGCTCACGATGCGTACCTTCCACACGGGCGGCGTATTCACCGGAGAAGTCGCGAAACAAGAACGCGCACCCTTCCCCGGCGTAGTGAAATTCAAGAACTTGCGTACTCGCTCGTTCCGCACCAGACACGGCGAAGAAGCACTGGTGGCAGAAAACAACGGCAAACTTGTATTTGAGGGCGACGGATTTGAAGAAGGGAAATCCGGCGCCAAAAATCAAAAACTGAAAATCGAATTGGCGATCGTCCAGGGTTCGACTCTGATGGTCAAAGACGGACAGCGCGCCATTCCCGGTCAAGTTTTGGCAGAAGTGCCGATCATCGGTCGCGCCGCCCGCAAAACTACGGAAAAAGTGACTACAGACGTGGCTTCCGACTTAGCCGGAGAAGCAAAATTTGCGGATTTGGTGCCTGAAGAAAAAACCGACCGCCAAGGGAACACAACCCGCACAGCCAGCAAAGGCGGGCTGATTTGGATTCTCTCAGGAGAGGTCTACAACTTGCCCCCTGGTGCGGAACCGGCAGTGAAAAATGGCGATCGCATTCCGGCCGAAAGCGTGATTGCCGAAACTAAACTCGTCTCCGAACACGGTGGCGTAGTCCGCATCGCTGACCCCAGAGAAATTGAAATTATCACCGCCCAAGTCCTGCTCGACCAAGCAGTCGTGCGCGCTGAAAGTGCAGGCGGCCGCGACCACTACACGATCGAAACATCTTCTAAGCAGCGGTTTTCCCTCAAGACGGCTCCTGGGAGCAAGGTGATTAACGGGGAAGTCGTCGCCGAACTGCTCGACGACAGCTACCGCACAGCTACAGGGGGAATTGTCAAGTACGGCGGGGTGGAAGTCCACAAGCGGGGCAAAGCTAAACTTGGCTACGAAGTCGTTAAAGGCGGCACTCTGCTCTGGATACCGGAAGAGTGCCATGAGGTCAATAAGGATATTTCTCTGCTGCTGGTGGAAGATGGCCAGTACGTTGAGGCCGGTACAGAAGTCGTTAAGGATATTTTCTGCCAAACCAGCGGGGCAGTGGAAATCACTCAGAAAAATGACATCCTCCGGGAAATTGTGATCAAACCGGGCACACTCCATGTAGTTGACCGCCCGCCGCTAACATTTGGGGAAGGTCAAATCGTCAACGCCGGTCAAGAAATTTTCCCTGGCTTGGTTGCCGAAGAGTTGGGCTATGCGGAGTATATCGAAACTCCCGAAGGCCCGGCTTTGCTGCTGCGGCCTGTGGTGGAATTTCCGGTGCCAGATAAGCCACCTGTGCCTTCTCAAACGGCGCTCAATGAGTCCATCTCTTTGAAAGCGGTGCAACGACTTCCTTATAAGGATGGGGAGCGCGTCAAATCTGTCGAGGGATTGGAACTGCTGCGGACTCAGCTTATCTTGGAAATTGGTTCTGGAGCTCCGCAACTGGCGGCGGATATCGAGCTGCTGCCGGATGAGGATGATGCTATGGCTTTTGGGGCGGATGGTTCGGGCCCGGCTTGGGGATCGGCCGGGGACGGTACGGAGTCCCAAGAATTGGCGATGACAGTAGCCGATGGGGGCGATCGAGCTTCCAAGACTTTCCGCTTGCAGTTAGTGATTTTGGAATCGCTGGTGATTCGGCGTGACGTATCTGCCGATCCGACTCAGGGCAGCACCCACACGCGGCTGTTGGTCGAAGATGGGCAGTCGATCGCGCCCGGGGCAGTAGTCGCCCGCACAGAGATTCTCTGCAAAGAAGCGGGTATCGTTCGAGGCATCCGTGAGGGGCATGGCGAACCAGTGCGCCGACTGTTGGTGATGCGAGATGCGGATTCTATTTCGATATCTGTGGCAGGTACGCCGGATGTGAGTCCAGGTCAACTGCTGGTGGCTGGTACCGAAATAGCTCCGGGGGTTGTTCTCGAAGAGTCCGGCCAAGTTGTGAAGGTTGTACCTGCGTCGGAGACAGAACCGGCGAAACTCTTGCTCAGGGTGGCTCGTCCTTACCGGGTTTCGGCTGGTGCTGTGCTGCACGTAGACGATGGCGACTTGGTGCAGCGGGGCGACAATTTGGTGATTCTGGTGTTTGAGCGGGCAAAGACTGGGGATATCATTCAGGGTTTGCCACGGATTGAGGAACTTCTTGAAGGGCGGAAGCCGAAGGAAGCTTGTATTTTAGCCAAGCGGCCGGGGACGGCTCGTGTGGTTACGGATGACGATGTTGTGGAACTGGCGGTGATTGAGGATGATGGCCGGATTGAGGAGTATCCTTTGTTGCCTGGTCAAAACCCGATCGTTTCCGACGGACAGCGCGTAGGCGTCGCCGAAGCTTTGACCGATGGGCCTGCTAATCCTCACGAAATTCTGGAAGTGTTCTTCCACGTGCTCAAGGAGCGGCAGTCTACTTTTGAGGCTGCCTTGGAGAGTTTCCAACAGGTGCAGACCTTTTTGGTTAATGAGGTGCAGTCGGTTTATCAGTCTCAGGGCGTGGATATTTCTGATAAGCACATCGAGGTGATTGTCCGCCAGATGACCAACAAAGTCAGGATGGAAGATGGCGGCGATACTACTATGCTCCCCGGTGAGTTGGTAGAATTGCGGCAGGTTGAGCAGGTGAATGAGGCGATGTCAATTACTGGTGGAGCCCCGGCTGATTATACTCCGGTGTTGCTGGGGATTACTAAGGCTTCGCTGAATACTGATAGCTTTATTTCTGCTGCTTCGTTCCAGGAGACTACGCGGGTGTTGACTGAGGCTGCGATCGAAGGTAAGTCTGACTGGCTGCGCGGGCTCAAGGAAAACGTGATCATCGGCCGCCTGATTCCTGCAGGTACTGGGTTTAATGCCTATGAGGATGCTGGGGTTCAGGATGCGGGTTTTGATGGTGCTGTGTTTGATGACGACATCCACGATTTACAGGAGGATGTGGTACTTGATGACCGTACTGCACGCCGCGCTTATACGATAGAGAGCGGTTTTGAAATCGGGCGCCCGTCTGATCTTGAGGCTGATGAGGATTTTGAGGAAGTTGAGGTTGATGAGGACGATTTTGTCGCTGAGACTGAGGATGATGCCTTGGGACCGGATGTTGACGATGATGATGATGATATCGGTTTTGACTTCGATGAGGACGAAGACTAATCATAGTTTTGAGTTTGCATGAATGAGTGAACAGCGTTGTGTTCGCTAAGGATAATTTGGTTCCTCGCCACAACGCACACTCCGATTTCATGAGTTAAAAAAAACTCAAACTTTTCCTCACAAATTACAAGTCCGAACTCATAGCATTGTGCGAGGGGACATCGAAAGGAAGAAGGAAGAAGGAAGATTCAGAGTTTAAGCAAACTTTGTAAATAAGAGAGTTTTAATTGTTTGTTGGTTCAAAAAACAATTCTTTCTTCCTGCTTCCTTTTTCCTTCTTACTTCTTATTCCTTCTGCATATATGGTTCACTCAATCAGGCAGCAAAGCCTTGATTTGATTAACAAACTCTTGATGGTCTACCACAGGTTTAGAGATGTAACCGTCGGCACCGCTTTGATCCAGAAATGTTTCTTTATCACCAGCCATCGCGTGAGCAGTCACCAAAATAATCGGCAGCGAGGCCGTTTGCGGGTCAGCTTTGAGCAGTTGAGTAATCTTAATCCCGTCAACAGATTTGCCCTGGTACACGCTGCGCGAAAGAGACACATCCATTAAAATCAAATCAGCTTCACCGTTGGCAGCAATCTGCATCACCTCTTCAACATTTTCCGTGTGCTTCACGGCTAAGCCCCCCCGCTTAGTCAGAATTTTGGAAAAAACCCGAGCATTAACCAAATCGTCCTCTACAATCAGAACGGTTTTCATAAATAAATATGGGAAGTATAGAAACTTTGTGACTTTAGTCCAAAGAGGAACACGAGACGGGGACTACATTCCCCGTCAAAAATGCAGAGTTTTTAGCGCCATCAGCCGGGAACCCTGCAAAACCCGTATGTATATCCTTGAGCCACTAGCTGTGAGAGGGTTTACAGATGCCTAGAAGCATCCAGTACCATCATTTAGACTACTACACACAGACAGTTTAGTTCTTTTTTATAATCTAGACCTGACACTGGTGAGAGTCTCAAGATTCTCAGGTAGCAGGTTTCTAGTACAATCCAGGACGCATGGACGACGCCTCGAAACCGGGTTTTTGCTCGTTTCGGCGGGCTATAACGAACTATTGCTATGAAAAAACCCGGTTTCTGACTACCAGTGCGTCCTGGACTTATAATATCCTTTCTTTCGGTCAAGCCTCTGGCTTCTACCATTTCTGATTTTATATTTTATATTTTAGATGGGAACTGATTGACTGGATATCAGTTTGGCTCGCGAGCCTACAGTTGCATTATTTTTTGAACTGGTATTAGAATCGGGAATGTGTGATAATTATTTCCTTCCTCGCGTCGCCACAGCAGTCGAAGTAGCGAATCTAGCGGGGATTGTTGGAGATTCCTAATTCTCAGTTTTAACCCCTCAAAACGGCTTAAAATATCGACGCTTTCTTTGATCGAGCGGATGCCAGACTAGGACATATCGCCAAGAGAGCTTTTGAATGATGAATTCATCGATATCGGCATTTTTGACACTTTCAGCGAGGGGAGCATCTGATAATTTGTACAAACACTTCTTCTGGCTCCTTCCTTCTGACTCTTTCCTCCTGGCTCCTGTCTCCTGCGTCCAATTTTGGGCTTGGGTGCTTTCATTGAGATTCTCCCTCAGCGAGTCACCGCCACGCTCTATTGTTGAATAAGCCCAAAAGTTGGACTTTACTCATAGTCCAGTCGCCTCTACACGATCAGAACAAGTACCACTACCAGGGGTATTCCAATTGCGCTTACTTTTCTTTTTTAATACTTTCGGAGTCCATCACGCTTGCCAAAATACGGTAAGCTCGATCGTCTACCATTGCTGCTTGATCGACGCTACGACTGTACTGAGACGAGATCAATCTGGGGTTTCTCCTGAATAGAATATTTCTTCGTGTAGATGGTTATTCCTAATTGCAATTAAATTCTATCATAGATTGACGGGGACTCAAGTCCCTCGTGATGCTTTCCTAGGAAGAGCTACAGCCTCACTACGTTCTGAGTTTCTGGCATTCCGTGTTCTCTCTGTGAATCAACCTTCTCACGGCAGAAGGTAAATAGACAGGTAGGCGCAAATGAAGGCAACATAGAGGTTAGGGTAAGAGTGGAGAGTAAGAGGCAAGTGTTGCCCGTCTTCGGGACTCTGATTCTGCTTTCACAAGTTAAGTTTATTTTTATTCTTCAACTGGGCGGTTGGATCGAACTTTCGGTTCGCCTGCGGCAAAGGCTTTTAAATCGAGACAGGGAACCTCGGCATTATTGACAGAGGCTGTTTTCACTCAGGAATTAACGGACACAAGGACTCATGGCTAAACAACTCAACCTACTTTCCGGGCAAGTAATTTCTACGCCTCTGCACGCCGAGATGCAGCAATCGTACCTCGAATATGCCATGAGTGTGATCGTCGGGCGAGCTTTGCCTGATGTCCGCGACGGTTTAAAACCAGTTCACCGTCGAATTTTATATGCGATGCACGAACTCGGTCTGACGCCAGACCGACCTTACCGTAAGTGCGCCCGGGTAGTTGGAGATGTTTTGGGAAAATATCACCCCCACGGCGACCAATCGGTTTACGACGCTCTGGTACGCATGGTTCAGGAGTTTTCGAGCCGCTATCCTTTACTGGCGGGTCACGGCAATTTCGGTTCGGTGGACAATGATCCGGCGGCTGCTATGCGCTATACGGAAACGAGGCTAGCACCGATCGCCCACGAAGCTATGCTAACCCAAGTCGGCGAGGCAACAGTTGATTTTACTGGTAACTTTGACAATTCGCAGCAGGAACCGACGGCACTGCCTGCTCAGTTGCCGTTTCTGTTACTCAACGGCTGTACGGGCATTGCTGTGGGGATGGCAACTAATATCCCGCCGCACAATTTGGGGGAGGTGGTAGACGGTTTAATTGCTTTGATTGAAAACCCGGAACTATCGGACGAGAAGTTGATAGAACTGATTCCGGGCCCGGATTTTCCAACCGGAGGGGAAATCGTCGCTACAGAGGGCATTGTTGACGCCTACACTAAGGGTCGAGGCAGCATTGCGGTCAGGGGTGTGGCCGGGGTGGAAGAGGTGGCAGGTAATCGCAAGGTGCGTACTAAAACGGCGATCGTGGTGACGGAGTTTCCGTTTCAGGTAAATAAGGCGGCTTGGATTGAAAAGGTGGCGGAGTTGGTCAATGCTGGCCGCCTCGACGGTATTTCTGATTTGCGTGACGAGAGCGATCGCGAAGGCATTCGAGTTGTGATTGAACTCAAGCGGGAATTTACCCCAGAAGCGGTTCTGGCTCGCCTTTACCAACAAACTGACCTGCAAACAAATTTTGGCGCGATTTTGCTGGCAATTGTCAACGGTCAACCGCGACAGTTGACGCTGAGACAATTGTTGCAGGAATTTCTCGATTTCCGGGAAGTGACTCTTACCCGCCGCTACAATTACGAGTTGCAAGCTGCCGAACGCCGCTGTCATATTGTCCAAGGCTTAATGTTGGCTTTGACAAATCTCGATACAGCGATCGACATTCTCAGAAATTCTCCTGATGGTTCTACTGCTAAGCAAACTTTGCAAGTTCGCCTCAATTTGAGCGAAAGTCAAGCTGATGCGATTTTGGCGATGCCTATGCGGAGGCTGACTGGTTTGGAAAGGCAAAATTTGCAGTCTGAGTTTGATGAGTTGATGGCGAATATTCAAGAATTGCAGCGGTTGTTGAGCGACCGACGCGAACTTTTGAAGGCTTTAAAGAAGGAATTTCGCTCGCTCAAACGCAAGTACGCTGACCCCCGCCGCACTAAATTCGCCAATGGAACTGCACGCGCCGCCAACGCCGAACCACAATTTTCTGGTAAGAAAAATTCTGCGGTGAAGCAGTTGTCGCCGGCAACGATTCAGCCTAGCTTATTACCGGTTCTAGAGGCAGAGGAAACTATTGTTGAATTTTCGCACAAGCAGTACGTGCGACGCTTGCCGACTGGGGAAAAGCCACGCTCGAAAAGTCGCGAAAAATCTGTTTCAGCTTTAGAAAAAAATGAAGATTTTATTGTGACGGCAAATCTGACAAAAACCGATCGCACTTTGGTCGTCTTAACTCCTAACGGCAAAGCTTACCCGCTGAAAGTGGCCGATATTCCTAGTAGTAGCGCCAAAGACCGGGGAACGCCGATCGTTAGTTTGTTGTCGCCGAGTGCTACTAAAGAAAGTGCCGGTCGTGCTTTGTCGGAAATCACAGTTGCACACTTTATTTTGCCGGAAAATTCGGAAGCAGCAGATTTAGTAACTCTGACTCAGCAAGGGAAAATTAAGCGCTTGCCGATGCAGGAATTTGCTGATTTGACTAATCGCGGCGTTACTGTTGTTAAACTCAAGGAGGACGATCGGCTGCGCTGTGCGAGTCTGGCTAAAGTCGGCGAGCAAGTGGCGATCGCAACTTCAGGAGGCCGAGTCCTCCGCTTTGAGATCGATGATGAACAACTGCCGCCAATGGGCCGCAGCGCCCAGGGTTCTCAAGTAACCAGATTGCGGAAGCAGGAAGAGTTGGTGGGTTGTATCACTCTCGACCCGGAAGACAGTCTGGTGCTAATTTCTGAGTTGGGTTGGGCAAAACGAATGCCTGCGGGTTCTGTCAGACTTACTAACCGAGGGGAAATTGGCACTCAAGCTTTTCGTTTCTCAGAGCCTAAAGATGCTTTAGTTGGCTTGCTGCACGCTGTTGCGGGTACGGATGTTAAACTTTTTACTAATTCTGGCCGCCTGCTGCGATCGGCTATTGATGCTATAGCTTTTTGGGGGAAAGATGCGGCGGGCGATCGAGTTTTTGACCTCAATCCAGGTGAAAAAATTATCAAAGTTATCAGCAGTCAATAGTTATTGGGCATGGGGCATGGGGCATTATGCCCCATGCCCAATTCCCCAATCTAAAATCTAAAATCTAAAATCTAAAATCGTCTGATGGCGCAAGTTGTATTAGAAAATATCTACAAAAGTTTTCCACTCCGCCAAGGAGAACAGGAAAAAGCAGCAAACAGCGTCGCAGAAAGTGTCTCGCTGGAGGCCACTAGCTCTTCGTCTAACAGCGTTTTGCGGCGCATTAACCTAACGGTCGAAGACGGGGAATTCATGGTGCTGGTGGGGCCTTCGGGCTGCGGAAAAAGCACTTTGCTGCGATCGATCGCTGGTTTGGAAGTTTTGACGGCCGGTAATATTTGGGTTGGCGATCGGCTCCTTAACGATTTGCCTCCTAAAGACCGAGATATCGCTATGGTATTTCAAAATTATGCTTTATATCCTCACTTAACAGTTTACGATAATCTCGCCTTTGGATTGCGCCGCTCGGAAAGGGAGAAAGACGAAAGAAGGAAGAAGGAAGAAGGAAGAAGGAAGAAGGAAGACGAAAGAAGGAAGACGGAAGAGGAAAGACGAAAGACGGAAGAAGAGCTAAGGCAGAAGGCAGAAGGAGGAAGAGAAGGCAGAATCCAGAATGCAGAAGGAATCAGCAAGAAAGTAGAAGAGGTTATTAATTATTTAGCCTCTAATTCTTTTAAAAATCCTCTTATTTATCTTTTGTTTGAGGACTTTTTAGGAGGAGCGACTCGCAAGTTGCCTCCGGGTTTACGCTATTTATCGGAACGGGAAAAAGCTGTAGGAAAACGAGTGCGAGAGGTAGCTGAATTATTGCAAATAGAATCTCTTTTACATCGCTTGCCGAAACAACTTTCGGGAGGGCAAAAGCAGCGGGTAGCTTTGGGTAGGGCGATGGCTAGGAATCCTGAAGTTTTTTTGATGGACGAACCGTTATCGAATCTGGATGCGAAATTGAGGGCGGAAACTCGATCGCAAATTGTGCAGTTGCAGCGACAGTTGGGAACTACAACTATTTATGTAACTCACGACCAAACTGAGGCGATGACTATGGGCGATCGGATTGCTATTATGAATAGAGGCCAGCTTCAGCAAGTAGCTCGACCTCTAGAGCTTTATAACAAGCCGGCTAATCTGTTTGTTGCTGAGTTTATCGGTTCTCCGCCGATGAATTTTTTGTCTGTGGAATTTAGTGCTCCACTGTTGATTTCTCACCCGCAATTTCGCTTTACTTTACCCGATACTTGGGCAAAAAGTCTACAACAATATGACGGGCGAGGGCTAATTTTGGGCATTCGGCCGGAACATCTGAGTATTAACCCTCCGGCTACCAAAAATCTTTCGGTACAAGTGGAAATTGTAGAGGCTTTGGGACACGAAACTTATTTGGGGGTTTGTTTGACGGATGCTCCGGCGGTGCGGATGCAAGTGCGGGTTCCTCCTGAGCGATCGATCCGAGTTGGCGAGGAGCTTTGGTTGGCTATCGCCCATGACAAAATTCACTTGTTTGATCCTGATACCGAGTTGGCTATTTTTCCTGTTAGGTAAAATCATCAAGGTCGATCGACCGCTGTGACCGATATCATTAATCACAAACTTGCATTTTTATCAAGGAATGTTATATTTATTTACATAAGCCTTACACAAGTTAACGAAAGGAGTTCGCACTATGCAAGAACAAAAACGCAACGCTTGGAATTGGGGCTTCACCGAAGGAGCGGAAAATTGGAACGGTCGTTTGGCGATGATTGGTTTCTCTGCCGCTGTCATCATCGAATTGGTTTCCGGTCAAGGCCTGCTTCACTTTTGGGGCGTGATGTAATTTTCTAGTTAAGGATTTTGTGACACTGCAAAGTTTGGGAGTTCCGTCACGGACTCCCTAAATTTTGGCAGCGCGATGTGGGTGGCAAATAGCCACTTGCTCCGGGCACTTAGGAGCACAAAATTTAACAGCTATAGCTGAAACCGGGGCGGGGGGTCTCCCACCCAAAAGACTGCGAATCACTCTTTTGGGTGATGCTAGCAAATTACTCTAGCGGATATATTCTTTTAAGATGCTGTTCCGGTTGGGATGGCGCAATTTCCGCAGGGCTTTAGCCTCGATTTGGCGAATTCGCTCGCGGGTGACGTTAAAGATTTGACCAATTTCCTCTAAGGTCTTCATCCGTCCATCATCTAAGCCGTAACGCAGTCGCAGTACATCCCGTTCGCGGGGGCTGAGAGTATCCAAAACGCTTTCTAAGTCTTCCCTGAGCAAGTTTTTCGAGACTTGATCTTCTGGTGTTTCCCCGTCTGATTCAATAAAATCTCCCAGACGCGAATCTTCTTCTTTGCCGATCGGAGTTTCTAGAGAGATGGGCAACTGTGCGGACTTAGCAATGAAGCGCAACTTCTCGATCGTCATCTCCATGCGGGTAGCAATTTCTTCTTCCGTAGGCTTGCGACCCATTTCCTGAGACAGGAGTTTGGTAGTTTTCTTGATCCGCGAGATGGTTTCGTAAAGGTGAACCGGTAGGCGGATAGTGCGGGATTGGTCGGCGATTGCCCTAGTGATGGCTTGACGTATCCACCAAGTTGCGTAGGTAGAAAACTTGTAGCCTTTTTCGTGATCGAATTTTTCAGCAGCCCGGATCAGACCCAAAGAGCCTTCCTGAATCAAATCTTGGAAAGACAAACCGCGATTCATGTATTTTTTGGCGATCGACACCACCAAACGCAGGTTTGATTGCACCATTTTTTCCTTGGCCCGACGACCGACGTGCAGTCGGTGACGGAATGCAGGAAGTGCCATATCTACAGCATTAGCCCATTCGCTGTCTTTGGGTTCGCGGTTATACTCTTCGAGCAGTTGTTCTCGAACTCGCTCTAATTCCAGCAAATCTGCAATCTTGCGTGCTAGTTCAATCTCTTCGTCAGCTCGCAGCAGTCGAATCCGACCGATTTCTTGCAGGTAAAGACGAATAGAGTCTTCAGTATAATGCTTTTTCTTTGCCTGTGCCCGACGGCGGGCTTTGGCGCCTTTGCCAGATTTAGGGTCTTCCTCAGATTGAGAGTCTAAGAATTCTTCTCTATCGTCTTCTTCGTCGATAAAGAGTTCTAACTCGCTCTCAGGTAGAACGCTTTCGGCGCCCCGAAGCAACTCGAGTGTTTCCATTTCCGGTGTAATTGTGGTTGCGAGTACGGTGTTAGCTGGGATCATGCCGTCTTCCTCATGCTCCTGAATTAAAGAATAAATAACAGTGGAATAGTGTCTGTTTGTAGTTTAGACAAGTTGGCCAGTATTGACATTCCCGCAGGAAGAAATAGTGGGATTTTTGGTCTGCTAGCTGAATTTGTTACCGAAACTGCACCTGTTTTATGAGTCACGGTTCGAGTTCTGGTTTGAAGCAGTCAGCGCATTCAATTGATCGCAGATTTTAACATCGCGACCTTAAATTGAGCTAGCGGCTTTTTCTTTCGGAGCGAGTTACCACATCATCTGCAATACCTTGCCCCGAGAGGCAAACCATGAAGTGCGATCGATCGCACTTCCAAAAATACTGGCTTTTTACTCGGTACTTCGAGCTTTTACCCGTACAAGTTTTCCCGCACGGAACCCTCTAACTTTTGTATTGGAGGTGTCGAACTTTTGATTCGCCTTGCTTTCACTCTGGTTGTCAGACATGACAGTTGCACGGCAAGTTTTCGCCACCTTGGATGCCGGTCTGCTGCCTCAAATGCAACAGCAGAGGGTTGAAGCACCAAACGGGGAGAATCGGATCTTGCAAAGACCTTCCCGATTGTAGCCTTTCTCACAAAAAATGGAAGTTGTTTTCCATTGTTGGTCAAGAACTAGGAAAACTCTGTCAGCTTAGCTTGACAATACTAACTCATGTCCGGCTCTGCTAAATCCTGAGAACGGCCCGCAAAAACTTTGGCACGATCGAACGGCCCTGTTTTCTGCGTATATCTGGGTGAACGGCTGCGGCGTAGTTGGCCAGACAGTTAGCAGACAATTTTTGAGTTGCCCAAATTGGAACCAATACAATCCGTGTAGATACACCCATCATTACCCTGTTTCCCTGAATTGAATCATACGCAATCTGCGATTGAATAAAGCTCGTAGCTTTAGTTTTAAGTCGGTACCTCTGGATTAGAGACCGACTCTGACCCCCAATGAAGCGTTGCGGGTTGAGTAGTGCAACAGGGGCTTTCATTGTTAAGTTAGCTCAAATCTCAGAAATTGGGTTTAATTTTCACGTTAAATCACATTAAGTTCTTAACGTCACATTCTTATTTAAGCAGTTCGACACGAGTTTGTCGCGTTAATGGCAAAAACCACCAGGATAAATTCTACTGAGAGTTAACCCGCCGCGCAACTCTCGGCTGCGGATTTCTCTAATTTTTTTTGGCTTTCGGTTCGCACTTGCGCGATCGCACATTCTCACAAACAACACAATTCGCCATCTCTCGGAAGTATAACTTCACGATTCCTTTAAATATATCGTGACCGTGTGAAGATTCCATAAAGCCCCTCAATCAATTTTAGGTAGCATTCCCGAATTGTCTTGATAATTTCAAGCAGACGCAAAAAAATCCCCAGCGGATGTTGATGCAACTGCTTGCAGATGATAAACCCTCCAAGGAATAAAAAGTTTTCCAGTTAGTGATGTGCTTGCTATGGTTAGAGATGGCGTAAACTCCACGATACTTAACGCAATAAAACGGTAGGACATTGGTGCGATGCTCAAAATTTTGTTATTATTGCCAGCGTGTCATCAGAAAGCACAGAGCATTGCTTTATCCTCTACTCGGGTTGAAATTATGTGGCTTGACCTTTAGAAAATGAAGCTATCAAGAAAAATTTCAGATCCGTGTCTCTATTGACAACCCAATGAAGGTTTACGAGAAAGAATTCACCTGATTGAGATAAAGATTTAGTAATTAATCGGGCCGAGATTACCATCTCTTTATAGCGCCTGTTTGTAGTCAAGACTTCAGTTTTTTTATATTTGTGAATAAGCACTAAAGTCCTGACTGCCAATTTAATTTAACCGCGAGACAGATTACTGCTGATTCCGCAGGCGAGGGTTAACAAACTCGTTTAATCCTTCACCCACCAAAGACAGTCCCACCACCATAAAAGTCATCGCCAAACCGGGAAACAAAGCCGTCCACCAAATTCCAGTAGGTAGCGCATCTAAAGCTAAACGCAAGTCGTGTCCCCATTCGGGAGTTGCTTCGGGAAGTCCTAATCCGAGAAATCCCAAACCTCCTAATGTTAAAATTGCATCGGCAGCGTTGAGCGCAAACAGCACCGGTACGCTCTGAATCACATTCAGAAACAGGTAGCGCGAAAGCACTGTCCAAGTGTCAGCACCCATTGCTCGGGCGGCTTCGACAAACAATTCGGTTTTGACGCTGACGGTGTGATTCCTGACGACGCGGTAGTATTGAGGGATGTAGGAAATGCTCAGGGCGATCGCAGCATTCAAAACTCCTTTTCCCACTACAAACGCTAGCGTCAAAGAAAGCAGCAGCCCCGGCAAAGTATAAATTGTATCCATTAAAAATAACAACACTCGATCGAGCTTACCGCCCAAATAACCGCTAACCAAACCCAGCGGCACACCGATAAACAAACTCAAAGCAGTGGCTAAAATCACCACTTGCCAAGCAGCCCGAGAAGCAAACAGCGTGCGGGAAAACACATCGTAGCCGCTGCGGCTAGTACCAAACCAATAATTCGCCGACGGCGGTTCGTGGATGGGGTTAATCAAAGCCTCGGTAGGATTTTGCAGCCATCCCCAAGCTTGCATAGCTGGAGACAAGGTGGCTACCAATATAAACACGGCAGTTATTGTCAAACCTGCCCACATCATTTTCATTGAGAGGCTTGAGGGCGAGGCACTGTTGAGAAATCGCGGCAGTCGGAGGCGGCTTTGAGCCATAATGACGATCGACCTATATGAGACTTTTAGATTTTAGTAGCACTGAGGCGAAAAAACCCAGAACAGTCAAAAATCCTCTTTCTCATTCGCCAAACACTCGCGAGAAACCGGGTTTTTTCGGGGGATACTGCTAAAAAAAACCCGGTTACTCTCCTGCTGGGGACTTGCGCGCAGGGGAGAAACCAGGTTTTTGGGAGGCGGGATGCAAGTCGAGTTTAGGTTAAATCTCTCTTGGCGAATCTCACATCTAAAATCGATCGAATTCCTACAAATTACTGGCAATTAACTCGCGGTACTGGCTTTTTGGCTTCACTCCTTTGAGTTCAGCCACCAAATCTTTGTCTTTGAAATACTGAATCGTCGGCGTACCAATCACGCCAGCATTTTCAGCAATTTCTGGATCTTCTTCGATGTCAATTTCCACGTAGTGGATTTTGCCCTCGAACTCATCTACTACTTTGCTCAAAATCGGCTTGAGGCTGTGGCAAGGCCCGCAACTCGGAGAGGCATATTTGACCACAATCAGTCGATCGCTATCGTGGAACAACTTCCGCAAAGCATAACCTCCTTCGTGGCGCGTGTCTTGGATATCAAAGTTCGCGCTGGTTTTGCGTACTTTTTGAGCTTCCGGCGCTGCGACGGGTTGCTCGGATTCCTCGGTTTGGCGGAATTCCTGAGCTAAACCATTGGACGACAGCCACCTTTCTGCCAGCATCGCCCCCATACAACCGCTACCGGCGGCGGTAATGGCTTGGCGAAACTCGTGGTCTTGTACGTCGCCGACGGCGTAAACTCCCTCGACGCTGGTTTCTACCGAACCGTGTTTGGTAACGATATAGCCTACTTCGTCGAGTTCTAACTGACCTTGGAACAGTTGAGTGTTGGGAGTGTGACCGATCGCGTAAAACAATCCCTTCACCAGCAAATCGCTTTCGGCACCCGTCTCGATATTTCTAATTCTCACCCCGTCCATTTTGCCGCCCGCTTCGCCCAAAATATCCAGTGCTTCGGTGTTCCAGTGCACGGTAATTTTGGGATTGCTCAGCACTCTGTCTTGCATGGCTTTGCTCGCGCGCATTTGATCGCGTCGCACCAGCATATGTACGTGAGAGCCGTATTTTGTCAAATAAATAGATTCTTCCGCTGCTGTATCGCCCGCGCCGATGACAGCTAAATCTACTCCCTTAAAAATTGGGGTAGCGCCGTCGCAAATCGCACAGGCAGAAATCCCGTGACTCCAAAATACGTGTTCGCTAGGCAGCCCCAGCCGTTTCGCCGTCGCGCCTGTAGCTATTACTATCGTGTGGGTTTTGATTTCTCTGTCTTCCGATCGCACTGTAAACGGCCGCTGGCTCAAATCTACGTAAGTTACATCTTCGGTGTATAATTCTGCACCCCAGCGCGCTGCTTGAGCTTTCATCCGATCCATGAGTTCCGGCCCGGTGATGCCTTCGGGGAAACCGGGGAAGTTTTCGACTTCTGTGGTGGTCATCAGTTGACCGCCGGGGACACCTCCGGCTTGGTAGCCTTCAAACACTACGGGTTTCAGGTTTGCCCTCCCGGCGTAGATGGCTGCGGTGTAGCCTGCGGGCCCTGAGCCGATAATTACTAGGTTTTCTACGGTTTCGTTGGTCATAGCTATTTACTTAAACTCATAACGACTTCGTTTTACTAATTCTAGCAGAGTTCGATCGAGTTTGGTTGGATGCCATTGGGCGATCGACCATCTGTATCTATTTTTGAGGGTCGATCGGTCTTCGGGGCAATTCCAGCTTGTTTTATAAGCAAAAACAATCTAAAAGTCGATTTAGTTTTAAATGTTCGATCTATTTTGATGGCTGAAATCTTAAGAAAATCTAAAGATGACCAAAATTATTGACTTCATTCTCAATTATTTTACCTATTTACTTGCTTTGAGGCTTGTGGTAGGATTTTCACAATCCAGGGGCATTATGACTAATTTAAATTTTTGGCGCTGAAAGCTTTTAAACTCGTAAAATTAACGAACTCTGCAAATGTAACAAGTACAATTGTTTATGCAAAATCCGCATTTGATGGTTTAAGAATTGTAACGCAGATTTTGCCAGGTTTGACAAAATACATGATTTGTGGTATGGAAGGTGCGATGGGCGGGAAATTGGATTAAGATTTTTAACCGCAGATGTGGGCGGATTAACGCGGATTAATACCAATTTAATATGAAGCTGCATAGAATAGGGCTTCAAGAATAAACTTGTAAGATGACAACGAACTAATTTGG